>JAEUQI010000100.1 GCA_016789145.1 Blastocatellia bacterium
TTCAGATTGGCGACGAAGGTTATTACCAACCTTGTCCTTACCGGCAATGTCGTTCGCACCCATAAATTCGGCAAGCGGCGCACCATCAGCACGAACGATAGCAAAGTCGCTCTTACCATCGGCGTTAATGTCATTTGGTGCGTCAACCGGAGCGGGCGCACTTGCGGTGTAGCTAACCGTATCGAGTCCAATATAGTTCGAATTGTCACCAGTCGGCCCACCCATTTCTACAAAGTAACGGAATGCGAATCGGCCACTTGTCGGCGATGCAACTCCGGCGATCGTGTCGGTGAACTCAGTCCAGACTTCCGGATAAGCACCGCCCGTTTCGTACAATGGGTTAATGTCACGAAGAAGGGTCGTGAAATCGCCTACCGCGGCGTTACCCGTACCTACGTTCGTGCTAGCCCCAGCCAACGACATGCGAACCTGAAGGCGATCCGGAAACGGATTTGCAGCTACTGTTCGTGTCCAGTATTTGAGCGTGTGGCCATTCTGGATACCGGTCGCATTCGGCGAGATCAGCCAGTTGCTGATAGTGTTGGTGCCGGTCGTGTTGTTAAAGTTGGCTCCAATATAACCGCCGGTCTGACCAGGAAAGGTGGCCGTATTGCCCTGAAACCATCCAGTGGAACCAACAGGAACACTGTTGTTTTGGGTAGTCCAACCCGCTGCAGGAACTGTTGTGAAGTCCTGCGTGAACGACTGAGCTTTTGCCGCCTCACCACTAAATACAATGGCACCTGCCACAAAAGCTACTGAGAAAAATGCAGTGGTCAACTTCCGCCAACCCCCCGCTCGAAAACTAAATGTTGATAACATATACTCTCCTCCGAAATAATGACCAAACTAATCCAACCGACGTAAGGTAAATTTATTCCTATTCCTTTCAATTACCGAGGAATGGTAGCTGTAAAATCGAATTTAGTCAATTATAATGGACATAATTCCGATAAGGTTCCAGGTCAGGCACAAAGCGCAAAACTGAGGATAAGCTAGACAACTCTTAACGTTTCAAATAAGGTCTAACTCTGACAGCTCTTTACAACACATTAGACAGCTCGTATTCTGATTATGAAACAGCCAGACGTCAAAAAAAATGACCGTAAAGAGATCTTCGGTTGGCTCGCGTATGATTGGGCTAACTCGGTCTTTTCGACGACCGTTCTGGGTGTCCTGATCGGTGACTATATAACGACACTCGCCCAAAAGGCGGTCGGTGAAAATGGCGTGGTGTTTAGCATCGGCGGATGGGATCTGGTAACTGCTAAATCAGTTTTTTCATACACGATAGGTCTTTCCGTTTTTTTGCAAATATTCTTTTTGCCCTTGCTTGGAGCAATAGCAGATTATACCCACCTTAAGAAGAAGTTGATGATGTTCTTCTGTTTGCTGGGCGCGTTTTCGTGCTGTTTGCTCTTTTTCATTCAAGGAAACCTATATTTGTTGGGATGTGCTTTCTTGTTGGTTTCGAACCTTGGCTTCGGCGCTGCGCTGGTCTTCTATAATTCTTTCCTTCCGGATATTACTACCGAGAACAAGCGCGACCGCGTCTCAAGTTGGGGTTTCGCAGCCGGATACCTGAGCGGCGCTTTAGTACTGATCGCCAATCTTATCTTTCTCAAGAATGCAGAATCGTATGGGATATCGCTGGAAATGGCCGTACGGATATGCCTGCTGGCATCGGGCATTTGGTGGGGCGGTTTTTCACTTATCACATTTTGGCTATTAAGAACTCGGCAGCCGGCCCGTTCGGTTCCGGAAGGCCAACACTATCTGGTCGCGGGCATTAAGGAATTGATCGGAACGGTGAAGGAACTCCGTAGGCTCAAGCATACGTTGATGTTCCTCGTCGCCTATCTGCTATACAACGATGGCATCCAAACGGTAATTACTGCATCATCGGTTTTTCTTTCGCAAGAATTATTCGTAGCACGTGGGCTCGAGACTGATCGGACAGTACTTTTTATTGCGTTCCTGATCGCTCAGATCGTCGCATTCATTGGGGCTATCTTCTTCGAGCGGCTAGCTCATTACACATCTACGAAAACGGCGATCTTAACTTCGCTTGTGATCTGGTCGTGCGTTGTTATTTATGCCTTCGGGTTCTTGAACACCGTTACACAAGCTTATGCGATGAGCGGACTTATTGGTTTCGTTCTAGGCGGTTCACAGGCTCTCTCGCGTTCTTTGTTTTCGCAGATGATACCGGCCGGACGCGAGGCGGCATTTTTTGGATTTTACGAGATCTCCGAACGCGGTACATCTTGGATCGGCCCGATAGTTTTCGGCCTTGTGGCGCAACTGACCAATTCGTATCGCCCTGCGATCCTTGCTCTAATTATCTTTTTCATTGCCGGCAGTTTAATTCTGTTCTTTACAAATACGAGACAAGCGATCATTGATGCCGGAAATACTCCGGCAGAAACATCTTGACGCCAATTCTTGTACTCACGTTAATGATGGATTATTCTCAGGATATATCGTATGGAAGAGAAGATCATAACCATTTTTGGCGGTTCGAAGTGCCGCCACGATTCTGAGGAGTACCGACAAGCTCAAGAACTTGGCCGTCAGCTTGCCGAAGCCGGTTTTACGATTTGCACCGGTGGCTATCTCGGCGTTATGGAAGCAGCTTCTCGAGGAGCACGCGAAGCCGGCGGCCGTGTTTACGGCATCGTGATGAATCAGTTCAAATCAGAACCTAATCGCTATCTCACCGATAAAGTAGCTACAGACCACTTTTATGACCGGCTTCAGAACCTGATCACGCGCTCGGTCGGCTTTGTCGCATTTCGCGGTGGCATGGGCACGGTAACCGAGATCTCGCTCGTTTGGAACAAACTCACGACCGGTGTGATCGGCCGAAGACCTCTGGTTCTAGTAGGAGAGTGTTGGCAGTCCGTGATCAAGTCTTGGAAGGACTCTCTCGTGGTTAGTGAGGACGACGTTTCGTGGTTAGATTTTGCTGATGACGCTTCTTCTGCCTGTTCGATATTGATCAAGAAATCTGCTGGTGTAACTCTATGAAATGCCCAAAATGTGACATGACCTTATTAGATGGTGCGAGGTTCTGCGGCTCATGCGGTACGACGATCGCGCAATCGGCAACACCGCCGGTCCCACCAACTGCTCCGCCGGTGCAGCCGACGACACAGCAACAATCGTCGGGCGGCGCATTCCATTTCGACACTGACGGCCGTGGACAAGGGCGTGGATATACCTGGAATATTGAACACCAAGGTGCATTTGCCCTCGCCGTGGTCAACCTACAGCCGGAACAATCGATTTCCGCCGAAGCCGGAGCAATGGTTTCGATGTCGGCGAATATTGATCTGACATCGGAAATGAAGGGCGGTGTTTTTGGTGCGCTCAAACGCGCCGTTGGCGGCGAATCGGCATTCGTTTCTACTTTCACTGCAAAAGGCGGTGCGGGCGAGGTTACTCTTGCTCCGGGTGCTCCCGGCGACATCGCAGGTATCGAGGTTCAGAACCAAGCTTTCTGTGTGCAATCAAGTTCATATTTAGCGGGTGACACGTCGCTGCAGGTAGATACCAAGTTTGGTGGTGCTAAGTCATTTTTCGGCGGCGAAGGATTGTTCGTACTTCATGTAAGCGGTACGGGCCTCCTATTAGTATCGTCGTTCGGATCAATACATCGAAAGGTCCTCCGTCCCGGCGAACAATACGTTGTTGACACAGGACACCTTGTAGCTTGGGAAGCACACATGAAGTACGACTTGCAAAAGGCCGCTAAAAGTGGTTTTTTTCGCAGTTTCCTTAGCGGCGAGGGCATGGTCGCGGCGTTTACCGGCCCGGGCGAAGTTCTGATCCAGACCCGTAATCTGGCCGCTTTTGCAGGTCTTTTGCAACGATTCTTCCCGTCTCAGGGCGGCGGCAGCGGCTTTAGCTTCGGTAGTTGACCGCTTAGTTCCAAGTTGTGACATCGAAGAACTCTGAATCTGCAGCTCACGGAAGCGTTCGGCTCTCGGGTAGAGTTGTATCGCGAGGAACCGCCTCAGGTACCGTTTTCATTCTACCGAACCACACTCGTTTCACCGAGATCAGGGATGTTCCTGATAGCGAGATCGAGAACGAGATAAGCAAATTCGATTCTGCAGTAATTTCTGTTGCCAATGATCTGCATACGTCTCTTAACGATGGCTGGGAGACAGTCTCAGACGATGCTAGAGCGATCATCGATGCACAGATCGCTATCATCAGAGATCGCTCATTTAGCGACAAGGTGCACGGAAGAATAAGTTCTGATCGTCTCGGTGCTCAGCTTGCCATCCGAGTTGTGTCGGATGAATTCACTGATCAACTTAGGTCTTTGAATGACGAACATTTACGTGAGAAAGCGGCTGACATCCAGGATGTCTGCGATCGATTGATCACAGCATTGGCCGTTGAGGTTCCGTTGTTCGATGTACCGATCGGCTCCGTGATCGTTTGTTCCGAAGTCTGGCCATCCACCGTTCTAAAGCTTGCCGAATTCAAGCCGGCCGCGATCATATCTGAATCTGGCGGTTGGACCTCGCACGCATTTATCTTGGCTCGCGAGCTAGGTATCGCTGCAATTTCAGGCATTAAGAACGTGCATCAACGGCTGTCCAACGGAGATCGGGTCATTGTCGATGCGATAAACGGATTTATTGAGTTAGATGACTCTGATGATGACAAAAATGCGACTGTTCTTGTACAGAATTTGAGAAGTGAAATCTCGATATCGTCGGACGTAACTCTCGCTGATGGAACCACGATCCAGTTTATAGCTAACGTCGATTCTGCAGAAAAATGCCGCCAGACGATCGACCGAGGCGTTAACGAGATCGGTTTAGTAAGAAGCGAGTACTTATTTGACCTTCACGGCAGGCTTCCCGACGAATCTATTCAAGACAAGATGTACGCAGAGATCGCTCTAGCCACGAAAGGCCGAAGAGTTGCGATCCGGACATTTGACGTAAGTATCGGACGCCTCGGCTCAGGCGGAACACGTCGCGAGAGGAATCCCGCTCTTGGTATGCGTTCGATAAGACTTTCGCTTCGTTACGAGAGACAGTTTCGGGCTCAATTACGGTCGCTGATACGGGCGAATTTTGGCGACAATCTTTCTATTGTCGTTCCGATGGTTTCTGGGGCTTCGGACGTTCTTCGAGTGAGAAGTATACTGCTCCGGGAATACGAGACACTCGTTCTTTCTGATCCGAACACGAAGATACCGTCAGTCGGGGCAATGATCGAGCTGCCGTCAGCTGTGCTCACGATCGACCAAATTATTGAAGTTACAGATTTTGTGTGTATTGGCACGAACGACCTCGTTCAATACACACTCGGCGTTGATCGCGATAACGAATCAGTTGCTGATTGGTACCAGACCCTGCACCCGGCGATATTACGATCGCTCAAAAGTATTGTCGAGGCGGCAGCTAAAGAAGGAAAGCCAGCGACGATTTGTGGCGAAGCAGCAGGATCTCCATTCTATTTGCCGCTGCTCGTTGGCCTCGGATTTCAGCGTTTCAGCATGAATCCATTCTCCATCCCGTCGATGATCAATTATGCGGCTATGATCTCGATAGAAGATTGCGCAGACCTCGCTGAACGAATGCTGCGATCCACCCTCACGTCAAAGAACGAAAGACTCCTGACGGAGTTTTGTAGCTTTATCTGGCCGGAACTTGAAGGTGAGCGAGTTAACTTTCCGCCAAAAAGCTTCTAATTTTCTAGAAATTTAAACTGTTTGAACGTTTCATCTGATAGCGGGACGGTACGGGTTCTGAATTGGCATATGGCAAAAATGTGCAAACAGTTTACGAAACTTGCGTTATTGGCGGTGTTTTCAGCATCTTCAGCATTTATAAGCGCTCAAACAACAAATTCCGCCTCATCTAACAATCCCTACGCACCGAATCCGAGATCTCGCAGCGTTCAAGCAGCGGATGCGCTGTCCGTGCCAAAAGTAGTTTTCGAGGGTGCGGCCAACGGCCCGGGAGTCGAGTTTGTCTCTTCGACCTCGATCGTGAAGCGAGACGAGACCGCAGCCACAACTGTCGTTCGGACAGGAGCAGCATTGTCTGAAAAATATACGATAGGTACTTCGGATATCTTAGAAATCCACCTTAAGGGACAGCAGCTAAGGTGCAGAGTGTACACGGTTTCCGAGGATGGCACGATCGACTTCGAATTGGCAGGAGGGAAAGTCTTCGTTGTGTCAAAGACCGCCTTTGAGATCGAGAAAGAACTTGACCAAAGAATCGCGTTGATAGGGAGCATAGGCGTAAGTGTGCGAGTAAAGGAACGAGCAAGCCACGCGGTCGAGATCACGGGTTCCGTAAGCAGTCCGGGCGTCTTTCAGTTGCACCGAGATGCCGTGCCTCTTTACGTTCTAAACGCGTCTGTTTTGCCCGATCAGAGCACTAAATTGGTCAGGCTCATACGCTTAGAGAACGGAGCTGTTACAGAGAAGACGCTCGAACTTCAGAAAGATTCCGACTGTCTAATATTCCCGGGCGACCGCCTTGAGTATATTCCGGACGACAGGACAACGATCGTTGGATATTTCTACATCGCAGGTAGGGCATCGATCACGGGTAAACAGGACCTCACAGCAAACTTAACGCTTTCGGGCGTCGTAGCAGCAGTTTCATTGCAGAAGGATGCTGCAAAGCGAATTAGAATCAGAACCCGTACGAGCGAGGGCACATTGAAGGACCTTGAGTATGAAACGAGATCGATAAAGAGCGGCAAGGTTGCCGACATTGGAATAACGCAGGGAAGCATCGTCGAATTTATCGATTGATTTCTGTATTTCGTTGTTGAACATTTTTTGCTATACTCATTGAGCCTTGCTATGAGGCTCGTCGGGCGGTCGCTGTCGCAGCAATGCGAGAGAGGAAAGTCCGAACACCAAAGGGCAGCGAGCCGGATAACATCCGGGCTTCCGTTTATTCGGAAGACGACAAGTGCAACAGAGAGTAAACCAGCCTCGATTCGTCGAGGCGATGGGTGAAAGGGTGAGGTAAGAGCTCACCAGCGTCTGCCGGTAACGGCGGCGGCTAGGTAAACTCCTCGTGGTGCAAGATCAAATAGGGAACCGCTAATCCATCGTACGGCCCGTACGAAGTCCTGATGGGCGGCAGGTTCCGGGTAGATCGCTTGATCTCGACAGTAATGTCGAGGCTAGATGAATGATCGCCATCTCGATTCGTCGGGATACAAGATTCGGCTTACAGACGAGCCTCATAGCTAACGGCTTTTACCGTTTTTACAATTAATTTTGGAGATTTTCCCCAATATGGCTAACCGTAAAGGTGTATTTATCGGTGCGTATGTACCAAACGAATTGAAAGAATCGCTCCGCCGTCGAGCAGCTCTCGAGCATCGTACGCTTTCGCAGGAGATAACGCGTATATTGATCGAAGCTGTGCATGGAAAAGGTCTTCCGGCTGGTAGCATCGACCGTAGAACGAACGTTACGATCCCACGACGCCGGGCTACCGATCCTCCGATCCGTCGCCGTGCCGAAGATCTGCCATACATTGCTCCCGAAACCAAGAAGTAATTTCGATCTCCGGAATTTTGACAAACGCTGACCAAGCTCGTCTTGGCAGCGTTTTATATTGTCGCCGCAACTTGATAAACTTCTCCTGATGAACCTTCGCGTTGTAATTGTAGGAATAATCGCCGCCTTAGCAGGTGCAACCGGCGGATTTGTGCTCGCTAACAATCTTAATCGAGCCACTATTAACGCCCTCAAAGCACAGATCGATAATCGTCAGTCCGGATCGCAATCGAATCCGCAGGCTCCCGGCGATCTTGGCGTAAGTGACGAAGAGATCAAGGCAAAGATAGCTGAAGCCGATGCGAACCCAACAGACGTTTCATTTCAAAAGAGCCTAGGCCGCGGGCTTTACCGTTTTGCTGCAATGAAGCGTGATGCGGCTTTGGTCGAGGAGGCAAAAAGAATTCTTGAGCGGGCAACGGCATTGGATCCAAAAGATTTTGACGTTCTTGTCGATCTGGGCAATGCGAATTTCGATATCGGCTTCTTCAAGAAAGACACGGTGGCATTCAAAAAAGCTCGAGAACACTATCAAGCTGCACTTGTATTGAAACCAAATGAAGCTGATGTTTTGACGGAATATGCCTTGACGTATTACCTGGACGAACCTGCAGATCTAAAAAAGACGATCGTTGAATTTGAAAAGGCGTTGAAACAAGATCCAAAACAGGAACGTGCGTTACAGTTTCTTACCTCGACCTACATTCGTCAGGGTGATTTTACCAATGCAACTAAAACCATTGAATTGCTAAAAGCGGCGAATCCAAAGAACGATTCGATCGCCAATCTTCAGACGCAGATCGATACTCGAACGTACACGCCGACACAATGAGGGAAGTTCTCATCATATTGGGCGTAATTGTTGTGCTTCTTGGGCTTACTGCCTTGAGGTATCGCAAGCAGATTAAGCAGATATTCGGCGTTGCCAAAATGCTCAATGAGGCGAAGAACGCGGCAACGTCGCAAATTCCGGTAAAACGAAAAACAGAAGGAGTGAAGCTAGCGAATTGCACGAAGTGCGGAATTTTTGTTCCCGAGAGCAGTCTGTCCGGCGGAATTTGCTCAAAATGCCGCGCTTAGAACTGTGACAAGTACCAACCGATAATTCTTTCACCAAATAACATCGAAACAATAGATCCAATTCCTAGAAAAATACCAAACGGTATCTGAGCCTGCATATCTTTATCTTTTGACCGCATCACAAAGACAATTCCTGCCAATGCCCCCGTAAATGCACCGATAAATATCGTTAAGAGCGTCAATCGCCAACCGAACAAAGCTCCGATACCTAAAAGCAGTTTTACATCGCCCAGTCCCATCGCCTCGACACCACGCAGAGCCTTCCATATAGCACCAACGGCCCACAATGAACCGCCACCTATCAACGCTCCGAAAAACGCTCCCGCAAGGCTGATCGCCCATGTCGGCCATGAGTTGAGCATTGAAATCGGCGCATATTGCGTATCTGAAAACACAAACCCAGCGAACACGATCGGAAACACGACGCGTATGACCAGCGAGATCACAAACATTGGGTAAGTGATCACATTTGGCAAGATCATGTGCTCAGCGTCAATGAAGATCAGTGAGATCATGGTCGCCGTAAACGCAAGTGCGACAGCAAGATACGGAGAAAATCCGACCTGCCAGTAAACGACGCAAAACATTGCTGCCGTAAGTAATTCGATCGAAGGATATCGCCATGAAATTCCTTCTTTGCAATTCGCGCATTTACCGCCAAGCATCGCCCAACCAATGATCGGCAAGTTGTGCCAAGGCTTTATAGCGGCCTCGCAATTTGGGCATTTTGAAGAAGGCAAAAGCGACATCTCATGCGGGACTCGATAGATCACGACATTCAAAAAGCTACCGATGCAGGCTCCGAGAACAAAGAAAAAAATGTATCCAGCCCATTCCGGGATCCCAAGGATCGACTCAAGCGAGGCTAATAGTAAGGTATGCATTTGTCTAAGGGCAACGAGAAACCGTCCTAAGAATAATAATGTTTAATCAGCGAAAAGGAAAGATGTTCGATGTTTTCGAGTTTGTGCACATCTCACAACTGATTTACCATTCAATCGTCACCCCAAACTTAAGCGATGTACAAACGAGATCCGCAAATACTTTTACGGAAAGCGTGGGCTAGATTTCTGCTTCCCGTCGATGCACTGCCACTCGATATTTTCCGCGTTTGCGTAGGGTTCGTGTTGCTCGCGTACTTTGCGAGGATGTTTTTCGAGGTGGCAGACATCAGCGGACCCGATGGTTTGCTCGACCACGAGCTGATCTTGCGAATGTATTGGTTCACCGAGATCGGAATATTCCGTCCGTGGATGGGCTCGGAGTGGTTTTATGCGGCATTTAGTATAGCTATCGTCTGTTGTGTACCGCTAATTCTAGGTTATCGCGTTCGGTTCTTCGCAGTAATCCTTTACATCATTGCCGTCAGCACGTATCGACGTAACTTCATCGTCATGTACGTCGATGACGCAATAATGCACTTGATGCTTTTCTGGATGATCGTTATGCCGGTCGGAAAAACACTGGTGATCGGCGAATTCCTGCGTATGCGAACCGCCGCTTGGGAAAAATGGAAGCTGCAAACAGTGCCCGGAGCCACATTAAGGTGTTTCTTCTGGAATCTTATCCTGCTTTATCTTGTCGCTGGACTCTGGAAATGGACAAGCCCGATGTGGCTCGACGGAACGGCACTCTACGTCGTCTTTAAACTGCCCGTTTCGTATTTTCATGAGTTCTGGAACGCGTCACACATACCTTTTCTCAAGATATTCAACTATGGAACTCTTGTTCTCGAACCACTAATACCGCTGATGTTCTTCTTGCGATGCGGTTCAAGGATCAAGTGCATTCTGCTCGCGTCATTCATCGGCCTTCACATCATCTCGGCATTGACGCTCAATATCCCGTTCGCGAACATCGCTTGCGCCGCGACCGCCGTTTTGATCTTTCGCAAGGAGATCATGCAGTATTTGCGGGGAAAAACGCCTTTGGAACCGCTTGAAACATCAAAGTTCGGCTTCGCAGGGGCCATCTCGCTGTTTATGGTCGCTATGTTGACGTTTGCAATGGTATCTGGCATTACAATGACGAATTGGAGAACTCCGCCGCGCGTATCGCAACAGTCTGCCGCACATTCGCAGGATGTTCCGCAGCTCGTAGATGGTCGTGCAGACGGATTGGGGACCGTACAGATGAGCTTTTACAGTGTTCTATGGCTGATGGGCATTGCTCAGCAGTACCAGTTATTTAACTGGATCGACGACCGAAATTATGCTACGCATTACGCCGTTTTTGTTGATGGAAATGAGGTTGATGCCGACGAAATGTTCATTCGCAGTTTGAGAGGAGTTCTGCTTGATTTCTACATTCACAACATCACGTGGATGAAAGTGCCGCCCGAACATCGCTCGGAACTAAGGCAAAACATATTAGATAGGACCGCAGATCGTTATTGCCGCGTCGCTAAGCCCACGGGCATCGTCGAGGCACATTCGTCGTTTGAAAGGATCGACCCAAACGGCGGCCCCGGCGAGTTTGATAACGAAATCTTGTTGAAGTTTACCTGCAATCACGGCAAGGCGGTTTATTAGATATGTGCGGAATAGTCGCGATAATTAACAAAACCCATGAAATTGCCGAAGAATCACTTCGCGACGCTGTCAACGCGCTTATCCCACGAGGACCAGACGAGCAAAGTTCGTGGTTTTCCGCTAATCGCCGTGTCGCTCTCGGCCATGCACGCCTGTCGATAATCGACCTGACTACCGGAATTCAGCCTATCGCCTCGGAAGACGGTAAGCTACAAATAATTCACAACGGCGAGTTTTACGATTTTGAGCGAATTACAAGCGAACTAGAATCACGCGGCCATAAATTTCGTACAAAGTCCGACAGCGAGATCGCTCTGCATCTTTACAAAAACCTGGGCGTTGGCTGTTTGGAGCATTTACGAGGCGAATTCGCTTTTGTCATCTGGGACGAAGATTCTCAGACGCTGTTTGCGGCACGCGATCGATTTGGGATCAAACCTCTCTTCTACGTCGAGACAGCCGACGGCCTACGGATAGCCTCAGAAGCTAAAGCATTGTTCGCCAGCGGTGTGGAAGCAGCTTGGGACCGCGAATCGGTCTTCCAAAATCTGTTCTTTTCATTCGATCAAGACCGCACGCTGTTCAAGAACGTCCGTCAATTGCCTCCCGGACACTGTCTGATCGCTCGCAAAGGCGTCGTTACGATCAAACGCTATTGGGACGTAGAGTATCCATTTGCTGATGGATGTCATCCGCACATTTCAGAGACCGAATGTATCGAAAGCGTCCGTAATTTGCTCGATGAATCGATCCGTCTTCGAATGCGCGCGGACGTTCCAGTCGGTTGTTATCTGAGCGGAGG
>JAEUQI010000101.1 GCA_016789145.1 Blastocatellia bacterium
GAAGATTCCGGTCTTAAGGCCGAAGTATCTGCCATACTCTTGAGTCATAACGTCAGCGGCTACCTTGCTCGCGCCAAAGACGCTATGTTTTGACGAATCGATCGACATTGACTCGTCGATGCCATGCTCGAAATATCGATGCGATGGGTCGATCTCCCAACGAGATTCTCTCTCGATGAGCGGCAGTTCGTTCGGGGTGTCGCCATAGACTTTGTTTGTCGAGGTGAATATAAACGCCGCATCGGGACAATACTTGCGAGTAGCTTCGAGCAGAATGAGCGTTCCGGTCGCATTTACGGCGAAATCCGTAAGCGGCTCCTTTGCAGCCCAATCATGGCTCGGCTGTGCGGCGGCGTGGATCACGACCTCGATGTCGTTGCCGTACCATTGAAATGCACGATTGATCGCTTCGCGATCTCGAATGTCACGTGAAAGGTGAACAAAGTTCGGCAAGTCTGCCTTAAGTGCTTTGGTGTTCCAAGTCGTGGAGCCGTCTGCGCCGAAAAAGTACCTCCTCATGTTGTTATCGATGCCGACAACGTCAAAGCCTTTTGCGTGGAAGAACCGTGTTGCTTCGCTGCCGATCAAGCCGGAACAGCCAGTAATTAATGCTATGCTCATATTTCTGTAGACAGATCCGTAGGTATCACCCAAGAATATGCTTAGCAAGAGGCCTAATGAGCAGTGATTTCCAGTGTTTTCAGCTATTTACGGTATCAATTTGTTCAGTTATTTTGTGGACGTAAAGGAAAGAACAAAGCTGCCGAAGTTTTCACGTATGTACTCAATTAGGACCTTGATGAAGTAGGCGATCGAGAGCATTTCTAATGCTTCTTCTGTAGTTGCCAGTGCGATGTAAACAAGATTCTCTTTGCCGTTGATCTCAGCAACTTTACCCTCGAGTAGTTCGAGTCCTACCGCTGCACCAACAAAAACAAACCCAGCCAAACTGAATGCACTTGAGACCTTTCTGGGCAATCGAAGCAAAAACCTTTAAAAGAAGATGGCTAGTACGAAAATGAGAATGCCGGCGGGAACGACCCATGCAAAATAGAGAACGCCAAGATTTGATTCGCCGAGGAGGGCCCTAACGGGTTCTATCGCTCGTTCGTGGACGGCAGCGGTCTCATCAAACGACATTGCCAAAAATCCTAGGCATAGAACGAGCCAATAGATCGCGTCTTTCTCACGCCTCTGATAAGCAATAGCTGCGATAAAAGCAAGGAGGCCGGATGCCGCTAACTACAAAAGTGAGCTGAAGAATGCGGGAGCATTCAGTTCAAGATCAACACTCATGAACTTGTACAGCTTGTGGATCAGTATGGAGCTCCCGCCTGTCGAAGCCTCGGCCCAATGAAGAACGCTGCTTACGAGTACAAGAGATCCGATGGTCGCCAGCAGAAACTTAAAGATGCGATTGCCGTTGATCGACAGATCGACCGATGACGAAAACGACGTAGGTCTAGTCGGCTCTCCAACTGATTCCGCTTGACTCGTTCTGGCGGTTTTCAAGGTCCGAAGAAATGTGTTGGCAGTGTTCGAAATTCTCATATTCTTTTAACAAGCCTGGACGCGAAGGATCATTTCTGTGCGACGTAGTGGAACCAATGCGAACTCGGGTCGGATTTCACGGGTTTTCCCTGCATATCGTGAGCGATGACGTTCGAAAATCCGATTTTCGAGAGTTGATCGATCTGTTTTTCAATGGTGACGTAGTACAAAAGCAAAGAAAACCTATGGTCACCGTCGTTCACGATGGCATAATCGTCGGCAAAAACTTCATGCTTCTTCATTTTGTAGTGTTTCGGTAAATGGTACAGACAATGAAGAACAAAGATGACAAACTTAAGGTTCCATTTCACGTTCCAACGCCATGGTAATTTGTTGAAGTTATGAAAGTCTCGATTGTGTGAGGAGAACAAGAAACGGCCGCCGGGCTTCAAAACGCGGAAGACTTCGCTGATGATCTTGATTCGACTCTCGTGAGTCATACTGTCGAGGCCGTTATAGGAGAACAGAACCAGATCGAACGATGAATCGTCGAACGCGGCCATGTTCGTGGCGTCCATTTGAAGCACTTTTGCGTTTGGGTATTTGGCAGCCGTTAATTTCGCCATTTCCTCTGAATAGTCGATCGCAGTGTAGTCGTCACTGATATCGAGCAGGTATGGCGTAGTTCGGCCCCCGCCGACTCCGATGTCCAGGATCTTCTTGTTTGCTATCCCAGGCGTAAGCTCACGTAATATCGCACGCTCAGCCGGCAGCAAGGTGTTCGCTTCATTGTAAAAACTGACGACATCTTCTCGGTCGTAAGTATTACGGTTCAGTAAGTCGAGGCTCGTGTTTATCGCTTCCATTACTTCAGTTCCTTGATACGATTCTTATATTCCGAGCCGCAGGGCAGCGACATTCCGTGAGTAAGTGCCAAGAATACCCCTTGTGGACTCCTCGCAGAGGCTAGTTCGGCCGAGCATGAGCAGATCTGCTCCTTGGTCGTTGGTATGTGTCTGGGTCGTAACTGCCGATACGTAACCGGCAGCGATCGCCGCGAAACGGATATCCTCGTCGACCTTTCCGTTAGGATAGGCAAACGAGTTGACCGAGCGGCCAAGTTTAGACTCGAGTTCTGCTTTACTCTGCGTAAGTTCGAAGTGTACGGTTTCCCGCGATTCGCACGATAATACAACGTGTCTTACGGTATGAGAGCCGAAATCGATCCCCGCTGCAGCCATTTCGCTGACCTGATGCCAATTCAGGAGCCTGTACTCTGTTGGATACGGCCGTAGAACACTTGCTAACTCTAATTCGAGTTCCGCGATCATCCGTTCGCGCAATTCATCTGGTTGGTGAACTAGTATGTCCGTCGCGTCCAGCAGCCTACCTTTGCTAAGAAGCCGATCACACTTAGGTTCGACGAATCCGGCGCGTTCGAGGCCATTCGACACCGAAGTTTTGCTCTCAAGTGCCGTCTTCAACAGCCAAAAGAGACGGTCGTGCGCCAGAGGTTTGTCGGCGCCGATAAAGCCGGTAGGCAGAAAGACGGTCGCGGTCAATCCGAGGTCTCTGAGTACAGGAAATGCTTCGGTATAAAAGTCGGCATAACCATCATCAAATGTGATCACCGCTACCGGACGAGAGTATCTGACCTCGCCGCGGATAAAAGCAGCGGCATCGTCGATCGATACGACTTCATAATTCTGCTTTAGAAGCTCGCAATGCCGACGAAAGGTTTCGGTCGAGATGACGATGCCGTAGATCGCTTCGTTTTCTGCCTTCGCGATGTCAGCAACAACTCGGTGATATGCCAGGACGTGAACCGACCCGTCATGCTTTCGAATGATCCGATTGCCAATACCCGCGATCGAAGCAGCGGTTTTCACTGATCGTTTTAGAAACAAGGACGCACTCATACGTTTCCCTCCACGACTCCCGTTATCTCGGTTTGAAGATCTTCAATATATTTATCGAAACACATTTGCTTTCGGACCCTTTCACGAGCCTTTCGTCCCATTCCTATTCGCAGCGACCTGTTCGACACGAGTTTCGAAATACACTCCGCCAATTGATCGGTATCTCCGGCGTCGTACAACAGCCCCTCGATACGGTCGTCGATTATCTCGGGAATGCCGCCGACGCGAGTAGTGACCGTCGGAAGTCCGGCCGCCATCGATTCGATAACCGAAATCGGCATTGCTTCGGCGTACGTTGGCAGCACAAAGATGTCGGCTCTGCGAAAATGATCATATCGATCCGCCATAGGGATCGGACCGAGTTGTTCAACTTGTTCTGCGATCGACGAGAATTGTGGCAGCGAGTTCAAAGATTCCGCTCCAAAGCCGAGGATGCTGAACCGAATACTGGGGTCGTTTAGCTTAACCAATGCATCGATCAGATCGCGCTCACCCTTCAGCTTACCGATAGCGCCAACGAATAGTATTCGAACTACCTTTTCATCCGAAGTCTTCGCCTCGCTCCGGGTGATCGAAAGGAAGCGACTAGTTTCGATCGCATTTGGCACGACAGAAACCCTGGTCTTTGGCGTGAGCTCTTGAAGGGTACGGCCGGATTCATACGAAACCGCGATGGCTTTTGAGGCACAACCGATCGCCTTGGAAATAAATGCTCTGCCTAACCTGTTCTGCTTTTCTAAATAGATCGTAAGATCGCCCGCGTGAAAATGAACTATGAGCGGAAGCCTGAACAAGCGTCCGAAAATAATGAAAGCCGATTCGCGATACAGACTCGCGTTGCTGCCAACATGAATGTAGGCCGCCTCGAACCGCTTGGTGAGACATTTGCCAACAAATTGCGACAAAGCCTTGGCAGCAAGCGCTAGTTTCCGAACAGTACCGAGTTGTTCCGCTTGTGAAGAGATGTAACTGATCTCGTATTCATCGGAAAGACGGGATGCGAGAATATCGGCGGTGAGTGTCGTTATTCCGCCCCGTGTGAGCGTCAAGTGCATGCCGACCATTAGTAAACGAGGTCGACGCATTGGCACCTCTCGAATGCGCGCACCTCCCAAGGCCACTGACTTCGCCGGTGCTGTTTCGATAGACTGGTAACGAGTGTACGTCATTCTTTCTGAAGAACTGTTAAACGCGGATTCCACTATTTGTTCCAAATGGCGGACCGCAAAAAAGCGAGTATTCCAACGGCAGACGCCGCCCTTGCCGAGTGCGGAGCGAAAATTCGTAACAGGAAGATCGTCTCAATTGCCGCCATTACTGAAAATGCCAACAACTGCGAAACCGCAGCGCCGACGGCACCGAATTCGGGCGTTAATGTTACTGCCGCTGTCGCGCATACAACTACACCGACGACGTTCGCTATAAGGTCGATCCGCTGATTGCTGGTGGCGACGAGCGCACGAGCGGCGATCATAACCACACAGAATGGTGCGGCGCACATTGCCAGGACGGTCAGCGTTTGCGATGCCGCTCGATAGCTTTCGCCAAACAATGCTGCTAGCAATGAACCTCCAAATAGAACTGAACAACCAACCGCGATCATTGCGAAGGTTAGCGGCAGAGCGACCAGCCGGCTCAAGCACCGCACGGATTCGCTCGCTCCGAGTTTGACCTGATCGACGATCGTTGGATGGACAGCGTTCGCAAAGCTACCCATTAGTATTGATACCGGTATCAGGAATCGTGCTGACGTGCCGAGAATGGCTAGTTCCGAAGCGACCGAGATAAATCCAAGGACGATCATTGGCAATTGCCAATTGAGATTAGCGAGTACTATCGTTCCTGCAAAGGTAGGAGTGATCCGCGCTAATTTTGAAACCTCCGCCCTGCGAAGGTCGAAATTCGCCAGGTGTCGACGTGCGGTGATCGCATAGACGATCAATGCGGTAAACCTAATTATTGCAAACGCGATCGCGATCGGAATGAGGCCGTATCCACTTAAGATCAGAGCTAACGGCACCACTGTTCTAAGTAAGTTCTCGATCGTGGCGATCACCGCAACGATGCGTGTTTGCTCATATGCAATTGCAGCCGATTCGGCAACAGCGTCGATGCCGCTTGGGACCATAGAGATACTGAGGATCGCGATCGCTGTGAAAACCTCGGTGCTATCGGCTAGAAAGTATCCGGTCGCGGTCATTAAACATGCCGCGGCAATTCCACTGATACCGAGAAACGCGGCAGCGCTGCTGACAAAAGTCGTAACTTTCGCTACAGGGTCGTTCTGACTTCCTCGCTCTCGGATCTCGTTGATCAAATAAGGCTGAAGGCCAAGGCCGACGATCCCGTAAAATAGAGCATAGAGCCCCATCATTATTGCAAAGTTGCCAACTTCGACAATGTCCTTCGTTCGGGTGAATGCTATCCACACGACCAAGCTGTTGGCGATACCGATCGAGCCGGACCAAACCATAAAGAAGAAGTTTGGGCCGATCAGTTCCTTTGTTCTTGAGCCAATGGAGTTCATTGTGCCACCCCACGTGTCCTACTACGAACAGCCAAAGCTCGCAGGGCGAAGACGACGCCGAACATTAGAAATAATGTGCGTAACGGCGGCCGAACAGAGCCGAGCGAACCTGGCTCCTTCATGGCTGAAATTATGAAGGCAACGAAGCCCGCCGCTAATCCTATAGCGATCGCGGCGACCAATATGTCGTGGTCAAAACCGAGCTTGAAACATTCGTAAAGGCAGATCAGGATCAGGAGGACGAAAACTAGACCGCCGGGTATACCTATCTCAGATGTGATATGTGCGAAGACGTTATGCACCGGATTTGGAAACGCTTCTGAGACGAACATTCCGGTTTCATCATATTTCGTCATATAGGTTCGGTAGCCACTTAGTCCAACGCCGACCAATGGGTTTGCCTCGATCATCCGAATGGCGTTTTCCATAAGCGGAACCCGAATGAGAGCCGAACCCTGGTCGTCTGACGAAATACGTTCGTATATCCTGCCGGCAAACGGCAGAAGGACAATAACTAGCAAAATGGACCCGAGCCCAACGGAAAGAATAAACTGCCTTCGCTCATTGAAGGACAGCACAAACCAGGATGTAACCGTCACGATGATCGACGCGACGACAATACCTACCCAACTGCCGCGAGCCAGCGACAAAATGACTGCTGCCGATCCGGCCGCAATGCTGGCGATGAGCAATATTCGCTGCCATGAAAGCAACGTCTTAACTCGACAGAGTAGTGGTGCGAGAACTATTGGCAATAGAGAACTGACAACCCAAGCCATCTCGGTCGGCGTACGAAGAAATGCAGGAACTCTTGACAGTAGCTGGCTCTGTGTCCCCAAAAGTTCGTCCTCGGTTCCCGTGCCTAGGGCCGGAAGGCTTGTCGGGAATTCGACTGTATACTGAGCTATCGCGGTAATGCCCGTAAATCCAATGCCGACCCCAATGCCGACCACAAGGTCGATCAATCGTTCTCGATCGCCGAAATGAGATGCAATAGCCAATGCAATGATGAACGAGGATACCAGCGATACCAGCGAAAAGACACCAAGGGCCTCGCCGCCGGCATAGAGTACCGAAGCGGATGCGATCAGAAGCAGAAATGCCGCTGAGTATGCGAATGCTCGCGAAATTCCTTTGCCAACTTCTCGGCCCGCGAAATGGTCGTAAGCGATCAGGACTACCGCAAGTACGACCGACAGCGAAATATTTAGTCCGGACGGATCCTCTAGCTCATTGACCTTGAAAAGGTTAATGTCAGCCTTGAAGAAGAACGTCGAGATGAACGCAAATCGAACGAACCGCACAACCGGCAATTCGAGCAGTACTGCCGATGCCACAGCGAGGATAACGGTGATGAAAACTCCTATCCCAAGCGTTTGAGCGGACCTTCCGCTTCCGATCGCGATCACTCCGTAACCGATCGCGCCGGCAGCCGCGAACATCGCAATAATGATTGCGATGCGCTTGGCTGCATCGACAGCGACCGAACGGTTTCTTGCGATTGATGACATTTCTACATCGCTCCGGTACCGCGAAAGACGGTAGGAACTGTCTTGAACAATATCTTCAGGTCCAGGCCAAGCGACCATTTTTCGATGTATTCCAGATCCTGGACGATCCACTTGTCAAAACTCGTTTCGCTACGTCCCGAGATCTGCCAAATACAGGTTATGCCGGGTTTTACGCTGAAACGTCGATTGAACCAATGCTGATCGAATCGCTGGAAATCACGTTCGGGTAACGGCCTCGGACCGACCAAAGAAAGGTCACCTTGCAGCACGTTGAACAGCTGAGGCAGCTCGTCGAGACTAGTCTTTCGTAGCCAAGCGCCCGGCTTGGTGATCCTAGGGTCGTTCTTCATTTTGAAAACCGGCCCATCAGCCTCATTTAGCGTCTCAAGCTCTTCCTGCCGCTGCTCTGCGTCAACGACCATTGTCCGAAACTTGTACATCTTGAAACGCCGCTTGTTCAATCCGACACGGTCTTGAGCAAAGAGTACCGGCCCGGGAGAAGTGAGCTTGATAACAAGCGCGACCAGAAGCATTATCGGCGAGGCAACGATCAGCAGTACGAGTCCGCCGACAAAATCGAGCGTACCTTTGACGAAGGATTGCCAGTCCGTTAGCCGCGAAGCATATATCGACAGTATTGGCGTGTCGCCGATCTCACCGGGAATGGCCTTTGAAAGATTCAGGTTGAAAAGGTCCGAATAGATGCGAACCGTGATGCCCTGTTCCTCGGCGGCCTCGGCGATAGTTTGCATTCGCTCGTAATACGACTTGATCGGAAGGCAGACAAATATCTCATCGATGACGTTCGACGCCAAAATACTCGGTATCTCGTCCAGCGAGCCGATGATATGGTCGTCGATCATATCGTCGATATAGCCAAGAAATTTGTAACCCGTCTCAGGGTTCTCCTCCATCAATCGGACGAGCTTTTGCCCGCGAGGGCCGGCGCCGATCACGACAACGCTTCGCAGATTTCGGCCATGCAGACGGAATTGATGCAGCAGCATTCTTTTGAAAACACGAAGTGCAAACATCAATACGAATGAAACTGCCGCGAAAATGAGCAAGAATCGTTTCGGAAAAACGGACCACTCCGCGACCAGTATGAGTGTTGCTAGAATTAGTGTCGCAAATGAAACAGCTCTCAGAACATCGCCGAACTCATCGTTCAGCGTCGCAAGACGCTTGGATCTGTAAAGCCAAAATGACGAGAGCATGAAGAACCAACTTACAAGCACACCTCCAAAGAAAAGCGTGCTGTCGACCGTCGGTGCAAAGACCGCGTTCACGATATACGTCAATCCTTCTGGGCCGCCCAAACGAAATGCCAGCCAGAGCGCGATCGATAGAGCGCATACGTCAAGTATGCGATATATCAATAGTAGTGATGCTCTAAGCCTCTCTTTCATAGTTGTCCGCTTACGGTTAGCTACTGCCCTTCTTCTGCAATTACGCTCGCAGGCGGCAGACTTCGGATCCGCTGCCAACCTTCACCTGCCCGGTTTTCGTCTATTTCATAGTGGGATATCGAAGCAAGTACCGGCAGGTCAAAATGCCTTTCGATCTCGTCCGCCGTGCGGATCAATCGGCTATTTGGATCGACCGCTGTCAGCTTTTCGTAGCCGATCGCCGCGGCAAATGCTGCCATCGAACCGACGCCGATCAGCACTAGCAGGTTGAGCAGTGGTTTAGGGTTCTTTTGCTCGCCGTCCGTTCGCGGAGCGTCAACGACGTCAAAGTTCAAGATCTGTTCTTTGTTAAGAGCCTGATTGATCTCATTCTCACGAGCTTTCTTCTCGTACAAAAGGTACGCTTCTTCATTAATATTTCGCTTCCGCTCTAGTCCTGTTCGCTCGATACTCTTTGAATTGAGAAAGCCGACCTCGGTCGTGAGCTTCGAAACTTGTGTTGAGAGTGAACGTTCGCGTTCCTTGAGCGCGGCAAGCTTGGTCTGTGCGTCGGCAAGTTCACTTTCGAGCCTTCGACGAAGGTCGTTCAGCGCGTAGGTTTTCTCTTGAGGCGGATTAGCGAGTTCAGCTGCCAACGAACGCTTCACCTGTTCGAGCCGTTCCAGATTATCCTTAACGAACTTACTGTTTGGCTGATACTTTTGCAGAAGCTGCGTTCGCTGCTGTTCTAGCTGCAATAGTTCGTCCTTCAACTTGTCAGCGGCGCCGACGTATCTGGAAACCGATCCGGTCTGGATCTGTCGCGGTTCTTGCTCGATCTTTTCCTTGAGGACGGCTATCTTTTGGATAGTCTCTCCGATCTCTGTACGTGCAGCGTCGGCCTGGATCTGAATGTCGGACAGCTGCTTTTGCAGCAGTTGCTGCTGGGTCGAAATATCGGCGCCGACGACGCCGTTCTTTGAGTCGAATGACTTCAGGTCCTGCGTCGAGCTATTCAACTGCTCGCTGAATTTATCCGATTGGTCATTGAAAACCTGCATAGCCTTTGGCCGCTCGTTCAGTTCGATGTGAAGCGCGACAAAGTTTCGATAGATCGCCTCAAGCGTCTTTTTGGCACGAATTGGATCAGTATCCGTGTATGTGACCTTTATTACGCGCGAGTTTTTGACCGGAACAGCGCTTAAGTTGTCGATCACCCGGCTCGCGACCTTTTCGAGCTCAAAATCGTAGCCCGCGTCCGACGAAGCGACGTTCGGTGTCACGTTTGGACGATCGGAGATCAGCCCGTAAATCTTGCTCTTCAGGTTGGCTCGAGTTTCTGCGTATCGCGACGCCATGCTGGGCCTTTGGTCGTTAACGAGATCGATCTCCTTAGCGGCACCGCGCACTACCTCGACGCTCTTCAGGAGCTCAAGCTCTGAGTTGAACTCCTCATCGGAAATGGTCGATTGTGTGATCTCAGCAGCCTTATCTGACGCCGTCACCTGTGGGTCTATGCGGCCTCGCGTCACGAGCAGGCTCATCGTTGCCTCGTACTTTGGCGTGATGAGAAACGTAGCAAACATTCCAGCTGCGACGACGAATACCACGAAACCGATCATTAGCAGCTTGTGCCTAAAGATCGGACGTCTCCGTGGCTCCATAGTTTCGCCTGTGGTCAAATAACGCATACTCAAACCGAACTTTCGTTGCTAGAAAAACCTCGGAACTAATCCTCGAAATGCCTCCACGGCCTTAGTGAACTGTGAGATCTTCGATTCGGGAACAAACACGAAATCGCCGTCCATCAACTCACGGTCTCGATCAGAGCCTTTTTGTGACAAGATATTTGAAATATTCGTGATCTCGATCTTCCAGTCACCGTTCCCGTCGGGCCGGGCGTGTATCACCATCGAACGTTTAGCATCACGAGTGAAGCCGCCCGCATGAAAGATCGCCTGCACGACCGTTTTTGCCTCCCGTAGCTCGTAGCGGCCGGGCTTTGTCACTTGGCCGCCGACGAATATCTTTGGTTGCACGAACTCGATGACCGATACAGTGAGCATCGGAGTTAGTAGAAATTCGATGTATTGTTTTTCAAGCTCTTTCTTTAGTTCCGCAGTCGTTAGGCCGCTGGCTTTGATCTCACTGATCAGCTGCGGACTGATGAAACCGTCGGGTCGAACGGTCATCGACGCCTCGTTCAGCTCTGGATTCGAGTAGAACTTCAAGCTCAGCTTATCGCCGGGCTGTATTCGGTACATTGGCGGAGGTTCTGTGTTGACCTCCTTAACTTGTGCGGCAATTGTCATCGCAAACAATGCGATGACTAACGCTGAGAATGTAAACAAACGGACTGGTCTCATACCCGAAACAAACAAGTTGACTTTTGCTGGTTTACAAGAGGTACAATCGTCGGTAAGTTCCAACTTTTTCGGCGGAAATAGAATTTGTATGGAGATCAAAATAGGCGATCAATTTACGACGACACGCGAGGTTACCGACGAGGTCATTCGTCAATTTGCCGATGTTTCGGGCGATCATAATCCGATACATCTCGACGAGGAATTCGCCGCCAAGACGCGGTTTGGCAAACGCATCGCCCACGGAATGCTCAGCGGCGCATTCATCTCCGCCGTGCTCGGCAATGAGTTTCGCGAGCGTAAGATAGTCTATCTTTCGCAAACGATGAAGTTCACCGCACCAACATTTATCGGCGACACAATTACGGTCAACGGCACCGTCACCAACATCCGCGAGGACCGCGGCATCGTCACTCTCGATACTATCTGCACAAACCAAAACGGCGAAGTCACCGTCAAGGGCGAGGCAGCGGTGATGATCCTATAGGCCGAAAACGCCTGTTATCTCTCGCGTTTCCGCTGTTTTTGAAAGAAAAGTCTCGTAGAATCGGGATAATCAAGGATTTCAACGGAACGTCCCTAGAGATCCGGAATTTCGGTGCTAGCGTTGAAATGT
>JAEUQI010000102.1 GCA_016789145.1 Blastocatellia bacterium
CGGTCGATGTTCAACGAAGCGCTGTCGCTTGCCAGGCAGCGAGGCTCAAAAGGCGGCGAGATCTCGGCAAGTTACGGTATAGCTCGTCTGGAACGGAAGGTCGGCGATCTTGATGGATCACTCGACTACATCAAGAAAGCGACGGAGTTGATCGAATCGACGCGAGATTCGATGGTCGATCAGCAGTCGCGATATGGCTATTTTGGGCGTTCGCAGCGAATCTATGAGTTCTTTGTCGATCTACTCGTCGAAAGAGGCGACACGGAAGCTGCATTCCTGATATCGGAGCGTTCGAGGGCACGAGCATTGGTCGAAATGATCGCTTCATCGGCAAAACTGTCGAAGAACCGCGTCGATTCGAAGTTGTTTGAGCAAGAGGCAGAACTGCGGCAGCAAGCAAACGCCGCCGAACAATTGCGAGCGACCGCAATTTTGCAGCGCCGTCCGAAAGAGGTCGTCGACAATGCTGCGGCGAAATTGACCGGCATACTGCGCGACCTTTCCGCAGTGCAGGAACTTATCAAAAGAAATAGTCCGGAATATTCCGAGCTGATCGGTTCGAATATGTCGGATCTCGCAACCATTCAAAGTGAATTGCTGAATGATAGAACCCAGCTGCTCGAATTCAAGCTTGGCGATGAACGCAGCCATTTGTTCGTCGTGTCGCGAACGCAGATCCAAGTTTTTCGACTGCCGGGACGCGACGTTCTGAACAAAGCCGCGATCGAATTCGTGCAAGATATTTCATCACGCCTAACGCCGATCGACCGTGTAAACGAGTCAACCAGACGAATCAGCGATACCTTGTTTGCCGATGCTCGCAAGTTTGTATCCGGCGATCGCCTGCTGATCGTCGCCGAAGGCAGTCTAAATTCAGTGCCATTCGCCGCGCTGAAACTAGACGATGGCGAATACTTGATAGATCGGTCGGAGATAGTGATGCTACCGTCGGCGGAAACTCTGCTTTCGGTAAGAAAGTATGCTAGAAATGCGGCGAAGCCCGCCAAGGTGCTGGTCATAGCGGATCCGATCTATCAATCAACGGACACACGATTTGCTCTTCGAGCGCCCGGAGCGAACAAAACCGAGAACAAGTTTCCGATGCTCGGACGCCTTCCCGCAACTCGCAGGGAAGGCCGAACTGTTGCAGCTTTGTTCGGAGCGAATTCAAAGGTGATTATGGATCTCGATGCTTCGAGAGGTAATCTTCTCGGGCAAGAGCTCTCGGAATTCGCGTTTATACACGTTGCTGCTCACGGAGTTTTGAGCGATCGACGGCCGGAATTGTCGGGCGTTGTGCTGTCGGCATTCGACAAAAAAGGAACGCCGGTCGATGCGTTGTTGTCGCTCAATGATATCTATGATCTGAGGCTGTCAGCTGAGATGGTCGTGCTGAGTGCTTGCGAAAGCGGCCTCGGGCGTGACGTTCGCGGCGAGGGCGTCATCGGTATGAATCGCGGCTTTCTTTTTGCAGGTTCACGCCGCGTGGTTTCGTCGCTCTGGAAAATAGATGACGTGGCAACAGGAGCGTTGATGACGGAGCTGTACGGCAATATGTTGGGCACCAGTAAGATGCGGCCGGCTGCCGCACTTAGGGCCGCGCAGCTTGAATTGAAAAAGCAACGGAGATTCGGCTCGCCATTCTATTGGGCAGGACTCACGCTGACCGGTGAATGGCAATGAACGACGAACATCGCACATTCAAGAAAGACTGGCAGCCCACGCCTGAGGCTTTTGAGAAGCTGTTGTTATGGCTTGATCCTGATATAGACGCGGCCGCTGAAAAGTATGAAAAGGTCCGCCAAAAGCTCAATAAGTTATTCAAATGGCGTAATTGTACGCCCGAAGAAGACTACACAGACATCACCATCAACCGCGTGAATCGTCGTATCTGGGAATCGACGGCGGTTGACGTGAAAGATCCATACACCTATTTTCACGGCACGGCACTTAACGTGATACGCGAATATTGGAAGCGCGAACAGAAATATCAGCACGAAGACATCGAAAAGCCGGGACGCGATCTTGTCGGCGGCAAGACTGCCGAAGAGGTTATTGACGAGCGGGCGTCCCACAACGCCGAAGCCCATCGCTATCATTGTATGCACGATTGTTTGCGTAAATTGCCGAGTGAGAATCGCGAATTCATCGTCGCTTATCACAACGGCGAGAACAAGAAAGAGATAAGAAAGCAGCTTGCCGACAAGATGAAAGTGCCGATAAATGTGCTGCGCATCAGGGCGTGCCGCATTCGCGACGGCTTGCAGTCGTGTGTAGATGGCTGCGTTAAGAAAAGATCTTGAAATGTTTTGGCATTTTCGCCATTAGATAGTTGGAAGACCTCTGATGCTTGTGTTCAGAGGCGAATGTAATGATGACCGACACCGACAAAACCGAGATTCTGCGACGCTATCTGCTCGATCAGGCAACTGAAGCCGAGATGGCCGACGTAGAATTGCGTTTCCTCAGCAGTGACGACGCTTTTGAAGATATTAAGGCAGTGGAAGACGAACTGTTCTACGAATATTCGGCAAACGAGATGTCTGCTGCGGAGCGCTTTTCGTTCGAGGCGAGGTTCCTCTCAACTGCCGAAGGCCGTGACCGACTGGCGTTTGCAAATGCTCTCATCGAAACCACCGCAGAGATGTCGCAGCAAACCGTCTCGGCTGTTGCGGAACCGCAGAACTTTCTAGCGAGCATATCGGCATTTCTCGGCCTATCAAAGAGTGTGACTTCGTTAGGTATGGCCGCCGTATTGCTATTGATCGCGGCGGGCTTGGCATTTGTGTTCATTCAGAACCGAACTGCTCGAAATGACATTGCCGCCGTTCAAACTGAACCTGAAGTCATAGAACCGTCACCGCGTCCTTCTGTTGAAACCATCGAGCCAAGTGCAGGTAACTCAAATTCGAATAATGATATTTCGCCGACCGACGACACCAACAAAAAGCCCGTGAAGCCAGAAAAGAAGCCGAAGAAAGATCAGACTGAGCCAAACAAGTCGTTCTTCGCTCTGGTTCTCACGCCTGGCTACGCTGTTCGTAGCGACGGAAGTGTTCTGCAGCCTGTTAAACTGACGCCGAGTTTGAGGACTGTCGGGCTCTTGCTCAAACTGATACCGATCGATGACTTTATTTCTTACCGAGCTGAAGTTCGCGAAGTAGATACCGGAAAGTTGATCGCCTCAAGTCCGGCTCGTGCGATGAAAGGCTCAGATCAGCAAACATACAAGCTGACAGTTCCCGCTCGAAACCTAAAGCAAGCTGATTACGAAGCCGTCGTTATCGGAGTCAAAGCCGATGGCACGTCGGAGGAATACTCGACCTACTTTTTTTCTGCCCGAGAATGATCTTTCCTTTGTGAGCCAAGATCCGCCGACTTTTCGAACTTACCGAGCGTCAAAGTTTTGACGATATCTATAAAGTTCGACGATGAAGATCATTAACTCAACATTTGCGACGCTGGTGCTGGTCCTTGCTACGAGCACGTTGTTAGGACAGACGTTCACGAGCCATATCGATCTTCCGTATGCGGGGAACACGAACCCACGGCAAATGTTGGATATTCATGTACCGAATAATCAGACTGCACCGACGCCTTTGATCGTCTGGATACACGGCGGCGGCTGGCAGAACGGCAATAAGACGCTCGGGCAGAACAGTTTTCAGTTGCGTTACGCCCGAAATGGCTACGCGGTCGCGAGCCTCAATTATCGGCTGAGTAGCGAAGCCATCTTTCCCGCACAGGCACACGATACAAAGGCTGCGATCCGTTGGCTGCGTGCAAATGCGGCGACGTACAACATCGACCCGACACGAATCGGCGTTTGGGGAAGCTCGGCGGGCGGCCATTTAGCGGCTTTATTGGGGACTTCGAACGACGTTGTCGATCTGGAAGGTTCGCTCGGCGTGACATCGCAGCCAAGCCGCGTCCAGGCGGTCGTCGATTGGTACGGGCCGACCGATTTTCTACTGATGGACACCCAAGGCCAAGCCCAAGGCTGCGGTCCGGGCGGCCATAATCAGGCGACTTCGCCGGAATCTTTGCTCGTCGGTTGCCAGATACAGACATGTCCAACGGCAGTTCAGCGAGCGAATCCGATGGCGTATTACACGCCGGACGATCCGCCGTTCTTTATCCAACACGGCAGCGTCGATTGCGCCGTTCCAAACGCCCAAAGCGGCATTTTGAACTCTCTGATGACGGCGAACGGCCACGACGTCGTATTCCAAACGCTCATAGGAGCAGGACACGGCGGGCCGCAGTTCTCGGCCGAAGCTAATCTGCTTATCGTCGATGCGTTCTGGGCCGCGAAGCTGCGCGACACCGTAAATCCGCTGATCTCGAGTGTTCGAACCTTTTACAAAAGCGTCGATGTCCAATCATTGCGAGCGGGCAGTCTCGGCCGGTTTTATCGGTTCGAGATCACGGGTGTTAATACACTTGCGGTTGCAAAGGCGTTCGTAAATGGCGTCGAAAGAAATGTCGAGATCGCTGGAAACGACAAGGTCGGAATATATGGCTTTCCGGGTCGCGTGCCCGCGACCGGTGAGGTTACGATCCAGCTAAAGACAGCCGCCGGGAGGTTCTCGAACGTAATACGGACGCCAATATTGTCTAACAACTAGACTATCTCCCAAGCGCGCTCAGTCTTTAATAGCTTACTCATCAGGCCGGCATGGACGGCGTGGCCGCTCTTTTCGGCGGTGATCTTGCCTTCGATGGGCATGCCAAGCAGGGCAAGATCGCCGATGATGTCGAGGATCTTGTGGCGAACGAATTCGTCGTCGAAACGAAGCGGCGTTTGGTTTAGCATGCCGTCTTCGGTTAGGACGATGGCGTTGTCGAGACTACCACCGAGAGCGAGATTCGCCTTGCGCAGCATCTCGATCTCGTGCGTAAAACCAAAAGTACGTGCGGCCGCTATCTCACGTCCGAATGAGCCGTTTTCGAGCTTAAAATTATACGTTTGCCGATTGATGTAGGGATGCGGAAACTCAATAACGCAGTCGATCTCAAAATTGTCGGCTGGTTCGATCGACATTTTGCGGTCGCCTTGTTCGAAATCAACGCGTTCGAGAATTCGGAGAGTGTGCCGTGACAGTTCTTGTTCGAGAATGCCTGCGGATTCGATGAGCTCGATAAAATTCTCGCTCGAACCATCGAGGATCGGAATCTCGATATTGTCGAGATCGATGAACACATTATCTACACCACAGCCTCTGAGGGCCGAGAGCAGGTGTTCGCACGTCGATAGAACCACGCCGCGACGCATCAAGGTTGTCGCGTATGAGCAGTGTGAGATGTATTCTACAGACGCCGGGATCTCGAAGTTATCAAGATCGGTCCGCACGAACACATAGCCCGTATTCTCCGGGGCCGGCCGCAGCGTCATATCAACATCAACGCCAGTATGCAGGCCGACGCCCTTAACATTCACGCTCTTTGATAAAGTCGTTTGGTTCATCTCGTGATTTCATATGGCAATGATTGTGCCAATCAAAAACAGCCGTATTTTGGACTATGTACGAACGGAGTGTTGTGGCAAATCGGCAACATTGTGGCGCGTTTTTACTAATCAGTGCTAACCATTTACAATTTATCAAAGTATGGCAATCGAAACCGCGGGACAGAAGGCCGCGAAAATTACGAAGATCAGAATTGAGAACGCAGCAAGCTTTAAGCTGCCGAAAGATTACGAGGCGTCGATTCAGAAGGCGATCGATTTTCTGCCGGTCGAACAGTACCGCGGCGTCGAGCGGATCAAGTTGGTGGATTTTATCGACGACCCTCGCTTGCAGAAAATGGACGTGCCGCTCAAGGGTGACCTGCCTGGACTTTATCATCCGCGAGTTCAGAATCAGGCTCCGTGGTTCGAAATATCGATGGGAGCACTACTGCAGCCGACCGAGGGTTTCATGAAGAAGTTCATGGCCAAGAGCGGTTTCAAAGGCAACATCGCCGGACTGATATTCTCGCTCGTCGGCCAGCACTATTTCATCACACAAAAGCATTCGGTCAAGAAAACGGCTCTGGAGCCGCAAATTCGCCAATATGCTGAGAAGAATCTGAGAGCGTGGAGCGAGAAACAGGCCGAAGGAAGCATTCGGGCAAAGCTGTTCAAGCCCTTCCGACCAATGCTCGAACGTTGGGCGAAGTGGTTGAATAAAAAGGCGGCAGAGAGCAAAAAGTAGATCGTTAATTGTTAATTGGTGGATTGTAACTTGGACGAGACCAGTTCTATATACCAATTAACAATTATCCAATTTACAATTAACAATCATATGAATTATTGGATGGTCAAACAGGAACCGGACAAATACTCGTGGGACGATTTCGTCGCTGAGGGCAAGACTGATTGGACGGGCGTTCGGAATTATCAGGCTCGTAACAATCTGCAGGCGATGAAGAAGGGCGACAAGGTTTTCTTTTATCATTCGAATGTCGGCAAAGAGATCGTCGGCATCGCGAAGGTTACGAAAACGGCGTTTCCCGATCCGACGATCGATGACGCGCGTTGGGTCGCTGTCGAGTTATCGCCGGTCAAGAGGCTGAAGAAGCCAGTCGGACTTGCAGATCTGAAAGCCAATCTGGCACTGGCGAACCTAGGTCTGCTGAAGCAATCTCAGCTCTCGGTCAGTCCAGTGACCGAGGACGAGTTCGAAGAGATCTTGAGTATGGCGAAGTAGAATATGCTAAAACAAGCCGTCGAATATTACCACGAACTTCTTGCTGACAAGGCACTTGCGTCGGCGAGTTTGGACAAGCTCGATTCTGCGCTAGAGGAATCAAAACTGATATTTGGCGGGCGTCGGTTGTCGCCATATTTGCGGCCGCATTTTGTGACGGAAAGTGACTGGAATAAGATCGTGCCTGCCTGCGAGACGATCTTTAGTGCTCTGCAAAAGGTGAAAGATGCTGCAGTTCTTGATGACGATATTTTAGATGAGCTCGGGATTACGCCGATCGAACGCGAACTGGTCAAGATCGATCCTGGGTATTCCCATGTTTCGCCTACGTGCCGACTAGATTCGTTTTTGGTTGGTGACACATATAGTTACGTCGAATTGAATGGTGAGAGTCCTGCAGGAATCGCATTTTCGGATTCTGCTAGTGAGATATTTCGGTCGTTGCCGATCGTTGAAAAGTTCGCGGAAAGATATTCGATCAGGACCCTCGAAGGCCGCTCGAAGATGCTGAATGTTTTGCTGGCATGCTACACCGAATTTTGTGGGGGCAAGCCTGACCATTCGCCTGTGATCGCGATCGTCGATCTCGATGATCTGCCGACGATCAAGGAATTTGAGCTGTTCAAAGAATATTTTGAGTCACACGGGTATCGTTCGGTAATATGTTCGCCGCGACAGCTTGAGTTCAATGGCGAAGACCTGACGTTCGAAGGCACCAAGATCGACATCGTTTATAAGCGTCTTTTGGTCAACGAATATCTGCCGATAATGGAAGAGCAGCCGACTTTGCTCGACGCATACCGTGCCGGTAAGGTCTGCATGGTCAACAGTTTCCGTGGCAAGCTCGTGCACAAAAAGGCGATCTTTGCCGTGCTTACTAACGAACGCCGCGCACATTTGTTCAACGACGCCGAGCTTGCGGCGATCACTGCTCACGTTCCCTGGACACGAAAATTCTGCGAAGACCAAACCGTCAATCATGGCGAGACGATCGACCTTGTCGAATGGACGCGTTCGAATTCGAGCAAGTTAGTCCTCAAGCCGAACGACGATTACGGCGGGCATGGAATCTACATTGGTTGGAATTCGTCGCAGGCACAGTGGGACGAAGCGATAGACGTCGCGCTCGCGGATGGCGATTATCTTGTTCAAGAACGCGTAAAGACGGCGCGAGAAACATTCCCGATGATCACTGACGACGCCGGTAATTGGGAGTTTGTCGATCAGCTCGTTGATCTCGATCCGCTGTTATTCATGGGCAAAGTTGGCTCGGCATTTACGCGGCTTGCGTCAAATGAACTAGCAAATGTAACCGCCGGCGGCGGCATGGTTCCGACATTTATCATCAGCGAAAAATAGATGAAATTAGATTCTGACAACGCTTCGCGTCTTCGCGTTTTGACGGACGAGTATGTGCGTCTTGAGCACAAGCTCAAGCTTGGAGGCGGCCTCGATAAAATCGAAAAAATCCACAAACAGGGCAAGCTCACGGCGCGCGAACGCATCGATCTTTTGTTGGACGAGGGTTCGTTTTCGCAAGAGATCGGGCTGCTAGTTGCGTATGACGAGTACGACGGTCAGGCTCCTGCCGCGGCGGTTGTGACCGTTGTAGGCAAGGTCGAAGGCCGCGAATGCGTCGTCGTCGCAAACGACGCTACGATCAAAGCCGGAGCGTGGTATCCCGAGACGATTAAGAAGATCCTGCGCGCCCAAGAGGTCGCGATGCGTAATCGCGTGCCGATCATCTATCTTGTTGATAGCGCAGGGGTTAATTTGCCTTATCAAGGCGGCGTGTTTCCCGGGCAATACGGTGCGGCTCGCATTTTCTACTACAACTCGATCATGCGGAAATATCTCAAGGTTCCACAGATCTCGGCGGTGATGGGAATGTGCGTTGCCGGCGGCGCTTATCTTCCGGCGTTGAGCGATGTGATCCTGATGGTCGAGGGAACAAGTTTCATGGGGCTTGGCGGAGCGAATCTAGTAAAAGGTGCGACCGGCCAGACCATCGACAATGAGACTCTCGGCGGTGCAATGACGCATAACGCGATCAGCGGAGTTGCTCATTATCGAACCGCGACTGATCAGGAATGTCTCGCGAAGATCCGATCATTGGTGGCTGATCTTCCACGGAGTGCCGACACGCCTGTCGGCTCGGATGTAAGATCCGACAAGAGTGTCGGAGCTCCGTCGATGTACGATCTTCTCCCCGACGATCATCGCGCACCTTACGATATGCGAGCCGTGCTCGATTGTTTCCTTGACGGACCGATCGACGAGTTTCAAGCTGATTTTGCCAAGGAAATGATCTGCGGAACCGCTCGGATCGGTGGGATTCTCGTTGGCGTGATCGCGAATTCGCGCGGCATGTCGAAAGGCAAGCCCGGCGAGCCGCCGCGATTTGGCGGGATCGTTTACACCGAATCTGCCGAGAAAACTGCGTTCTTCATTGATAACTGCGACCGTCACAATACGCCGCTGTTGTTTGTGCAGGATGTTTCCGGTTTTATGGTCGGTGCGGAGGCTGAGCATAGCGGAATTATTCGAGCCGGAGCACGTTTTGTCGAGGCGATGGCGACAGCTGCGGTACCCAAGATCGTGCTGACAATAAACCACGCTTCGGGAGCAGGCTATTACGCAATGGCAGGACAGGGCTTTGATCCCGACTTCATTTTCTCCCTCCCGACCGGCCGAATGGGCGTAATGGAAGGCGACAGCGCGGCCGTTGCGATATACGGAACGCAGATCGAAAAGCTCAAAAAAGAAGGCAAAGAACCTCCGCAAGAAATGCTCGATGAAATGCAAAAGGTTCGCGAAACCTACGACCGCGAACTCGACGCCAAACACGCCGCCGCCCGCGGTCTGGTTGATGCCATTGTCACGCCTGAGAATGTTCGCGATTCGCTGATACTCGCGCTCGAAACATGTGCGAATACAAAAACGCCGCATATTGGCGCGTTTGTGCTTCCTCAACTCGGTTGATTTCTGAATTCTCGGTGCGATTGTGCCTTTTTTCTCCGCAAGCAGGGCCGTGACTACAATTTGTAGACAAAGCTGGAGTTATTCATGTTTCCTCGGCTTTGCACGGCTCTGCTCTTTCTCTTCTTAATCCAAACTACAAAACGATGCTATATTGTCTTTATCGATTTTCTCATGGAGGCTCATGTGGCAAATAGAATCAATCTCATTCTCGTGGTTGGGCTGTGTTTGGCATCGGCGTTGGCCTGCAACAAATTCACCGAGCTCGTAAAGAACGCCTCGAATTCGACAGACACGAAGAGCACGGAGAAGACAAAGCTGCCGTCTGCAGAATTCTCGCTTGAGGGAAAAGAATGGAAATTCTACGACATCAAGGGTACCGACATCAGCATCGAGATGCCTGGCGAGCCGATCGACCGCAGCCCACGACCTGAGCAATTGCCGCCTAGTTATAAGGAAGTTTTCAACGCAATGCATGTCTCCGCGGTTGATGACCGCGGGCTAAGCATAGCCGCTTCGCAGCTAGATCCAACAGGTAAGCGCAAATTCACGATCAAGGAACTCGCCGACACCAGCATGATGGCGATGAAAAAGCAGTTGCCCGATCTGAAGTACGAGCTAGAGGTCGTTTCTGAAAGCAAAGCAAAATACAACGGAACGTTCACCAAGAACGGCAAAGAATACGACGTTCGTGGCTGTTGTCTTTACAAAAAGACCGATCCATTACGCGTCTGGGCGATAATCACTTATTTCGACAAAACCAACGGCGACGCACGTACAGCCGCGCAACGAGCCATTGACGGCGTGAAGTTTGCGGGCGGAACGGATAGGTGCAATTGAAGTACCTACGAGAAAAAGCTGTATCTATTTCTGAATCTTATTTGTATAATTAGAAGGGTCGCGTCCGCGGCTTTTCTGCTTCCACGCTAATTAATTACAATGAAAGATCAATTGATAAGAGCGATACTCTTTTGCGCGTGCGGGATCGTTTTCGCAGCATTTGCGAGCGGCCAGTCGGGTCCTCAAGCGGGTGAAAAAGTCGGAGGCAAGGAAAAGGTTACGGGTTCTGCGGTTAGCAACGGTGGGAATCCCGCGATGAACATCGCCGGGAAAGTAACCGTTGTCATCATCAAATCAGCGGCGAAAACCGCGTGGGCGACGACTAAGTTTGCGGCTAAGGACGTTGCGAAGCCGATCTTGGTCGGTGTCGCAAAGCCTCTCTTGCTGAAAGTAACCCCGCAGATCACGATGTTTGCGCTCAAACTAACCGGCAATTCGCTGAAGAAAGGCATTCCGATCGCTACTAAGCTGGGAATGACATATCTCAGGGCTAAGCTTCCGATCTGATCAACTCATCATAGTCCGCGATCGCGGCTTGTATTACTTTGTAGCTTTCTTCGCGGCCGTACGAATACGCTATTTCGCAGACGTTTGGAGCGTCGGGTAGAGATTTGTAGGTCAGGAAATAGTGTTCAAATCGTTCGAGAATGCCTTTTGGCAGCTGTGAGATCTCAGTATATTGCTCGAAAACCTTGTCGCCTTTGAGCACGGCGATGATCTTGTCATCGGCCTCGCCGCCGTCGATCAGGCAGAATCCGCCGATCGGCGTTGCTTTCAAAATGATGTCGCCGCGAGGAATGTGGTGCTCGCTCAGAACTAGAATGTCGAGCGGATCGTTGTCGCCGTCAGATATCCGTTTGGCATATTTGCTGCGTGCCATTTCGGCGATGCGTGTTCCGCAATAGGTTCGGGGAACAAAGCCGTAGTTCGCCGGAACGACATTTGAGTATTGCTGCGGTCGGTCGATCTTTAGATAGCCCGTTTCCTTATCAACTTCGTATTTAACAGTATCGCGGGGCACGATCTCGATGAATACGGTAACTTCGTTGGGCGAATTGTCGTTGATCGGAATGCCGTGCCATGGATGTGCTTTGTTTGTTCGGAAAGTCATAAAGAAGAAATTAACACAGAGCACGCGGAGAACGCAGGGAATGTGAGTAAACTATCTTGGTGTACGAATATTTGGTGACAGAAAAGATCGGTGATGCTCTCGTCGTACGGTTCACGCGGCCCGAGATACGTAATCCGTTGTCTCGCGAGGTAGTCGAACGTCTGCATGAGATCGTCGATTCGCTCAAC
>JAEUQI010000103.1 GCA_016789145.1 Blastocatellia bacterium
TGTTCGTTGTGGCCGAGGACAACGCCCGGAACGCCGGGGAACGTTACGCCTGCGGCGTTTACGGTCGGTGATTTGATGGAAACAAGGTACCAAATGCCGGGAGCGGTCGGTGCCAGGTGCGGATCGTTTGCAAGCAGGGCTTTGCCGTCAGCCGTCAGCTTGCCGCTGATCACCCAATTGTTGCTGGCCGCCAATTCTTCGGCGTAAAGACCTACGCGAGCCAAAGACGAAGCTCGCAATTGGTCATCGCGATCTGCCGCAGCGATGAGCGCAGTTGCCGCCACGCCGGACGGAGTTCCTTCCGTCGCTTGAGGAGTTCCTTCCACGGCTTGAGCAGTTCCTGACACGGTAGAGCGAACGCTCTTTGGCTCGTCTTTGCCAAACAAAACGACGTCGTATGGGTTAACCACGTTAGTTAGGTCCGCTAATTTGTCGGCCGGAAGCTGCTGCATCTGTAAACGCATCAGATCATTCCGCCAAGTGGTGCTCAGAGCGTCGGCGAGGATCTTTCCGATCACGACGGTGTCGGCGGCACGCCATTCGCGGGGTTTGTATTGCAATATTCGGAACTCGACGGGCAAAGTCTTGTCGTCAAGAGTCGCGATGTAAGCGTTTACACCCTTGGCGTAAGAATCAAGAGCGTTCCGCAAGGTCGGCGAAAGGTATTGCAGCGAGTCGTCAGCGATCTGCGAGAAGCCAAAACGCCGCCAGCGTTTGTCTTCGTCCAAAGTGCGTTCGCCAAATATCTCCGCCGTCTCGCCGCGAGCTAGGCGTCGCATCAGGTCCATCTGCCACAGACGGTCGCTGGCCGTGATGTAGCCCTGGGCAAAGTAGAGATCGTCGTCGTTGGAAGCGTCAATATACGAAACGCCCCGCGCGTCTTTGCGGACGGTCACTTCGGATCTGAGGCCGGGCAACTGCAGTTTGTCGGCAGACGACTGTCCGATCGCGGCGGTCTGGAACACTGTGAGAGCAACGAGGACGAAGATCGATATTCTGTGCATATGTTTGGATATTGTTTGGCTGACTCGTTTAAGTTAAACTTTTCGGGATTCTGAATCAATTTGTAGGTCGAGGAAATTATGAAGACAATTAAGTTCGGTCTGGTTTTACTTGCGTTCGCTGTGTTCGCTATTGCCTGCGGTCAAGCGACTGTTACCAACAACGCACCTGCGGCTTTGCCCAAGGATGCACCGAAAGCATCTCCGTCAGTCGCACCTTCGGTCGCGGCAGTCATTGACGGAAAGGAGTTGTATACGGTCAATTGTATGACTTGCCACAAAGACAGCGGCAAGGGCGGCAAGATCACCGTCGAAGGCCGTGCCATGAACCCTGACGATATAACCACCGCCAAGATGAAAGCGAAGCCGGACGAGAAGTTTTACGGCTACATCGCCGATGGTTTTCCCGACGACGGCATGCCGGCGTTCAAGGATAAGCTAAAGAAGGAGGAGATAGAGGCGATCATCAAGCACATCCGAACGCTGCAGGGCTCGTGAGGTTTGCAATTACCGACGCGCAACAATAAACTCTCAATGAGTGCACCCGTAGCTCAGCTGGATAGAGTATCTGACTTCGGATCAGAGGGTCGCAGGTTCGAATCCTGCCGGGTGTACCATGTCACTTCGCTCCGATCTTCGATTTGAGATCTCAGATTTAAGATGTCAGGTTCCCAATTAACTTCCACCTACAACTTTGCTCCCTTGTGCAGCATCTCCTACGGTTCGTAATCCTTTTATTGGAGAATTAACATGCTAAATTATCGATCGATCACACTGGCAACAATGGTTGCGGGGTTATTATCGCTTTCGTCTATCTCAGTAATTGCACAAGGCGGGTATTCCGATCTGTTCAACAGACGGATGAACGGAAACGACGTAAAGACGACAACGACGCAGGAGGATCTGCGGAAGCAATCTACCGCTCAAGCGCAAACAAACTCGCAATTCAGCACCATCATCACCGGCGTGCCACCTGACGTGTTAGCACGCGTCACTCAAGCCGGAATTACTAGCGACATAGGCGTAACGATCTACGATCAAAGGGACCTCACGGGAAACTCAGCTTTATTCGGGCCGGGCGTTTTTCGTGCAGACGGCGGTTTGATCAACGGAATGCCGAATGATTCCGCTATGTCGCTGGTCATCGGCAAGGGATATCGCGTCATGCTATGCGAGAACGAAGGTGATTCGCGGGGCGGCTCCGGAAGGTGTGAACGCCCGACGGCTCAGGCTTCTAATTTATTGTATCCAAGGTCGGCTTCGTGGATCATCGTAACGCGCGATGATACCGGGACCAATCGGCAGAATGACGCCGTACAGGTTTTCGCAGGGCCGGGCGACCAATCTATTTTTGGAGTTGGAACATTTATGGCGAACGGCGGGCGGCTCGGCATGATACCTAACGATGCCGCGACCGCGATCATCGTTCCGAAAGGTTTGCGTGCAAGACTCTGCGAACACGAAGGCCGCGACCGCAAAGGCGATGGTGACTGCGAAGAATTCGGCGAAGGCTACCATATGCAGATGCGCAAGCCGCGCAGTGCATCTTGGATAAGAGTGTGGAAGCAGTAACAATTTGTAGTTAACGCGAAATTATGAGGTGTCGGAAGCGACACCTTTTCTATTTGAATCCAACTAATTCTTCCCTACGAAAGTCTCGTTATGACGAAAAAATATGTAGTTGTTGGCGGCAGTAAAGGTATCGGTGCGGCGTTGCTGCGTGGCTTGATCGCTGAGGGAAACGATGTGATCTCGATCAGCCGTTCCGTAAGCGACGAAAGCTCGTCGGCAACGTTTATCGAGTACGACGTAACCAGCGTTGAGGACTTCCCTGATGTCGAAGGCTCGATAGACGGCGTTGCTTACTGCCCCGGCTCAATCAATTTGAAGCCGTTTCATCGATTGACGCAAGATGAGTTTATGGCTGACCTGTCGGTGAACTTTCTCGGTGCGGTAAAGACTATTCAAGCCTTGTTGCCAAACCTCAAACAGTCAGGATCAGCCTCGATCGTCTTATTCAGTACCGTAGCCGTGCAAACAGGCATGGGATTTCATGCTTCGATAGCTGCGGCGAAAGGAGCTGTAGAAGGATTGACGCGGTCGCTAGCCGCCGAGTTTGCACCTTCGATCCGCGTTAACTGTATCGCTCCGTCACTGACAGACACTCCGCTTGCATCGCGGCTGATCAGCACGCCTGAAAAAAGAGAAGCTCTCGCCGCCCGCAATCCGCTCAATAAGATCGGAACGGCAGACGAAGTGGCCGCGATGGCGAAGTTTCTATTGTCCGGCGATTCAGCTTGGATCACGGGCCAGATTCTTCACGTGGACGGCGGAATGGGCTCGCTGAAGTGATCAGATGTCGGGAACCCAAAAGACCTGGCCGCTGCCGACTTTCTTAAGCCCGAGTGACGGTAGTTCAGATTCCTGAACGCCCATATAGGTAAAATGCGGCAGATCAGACGAGATCGTCTGGAACCAGCCGTGCTTTGCAAGGATCGCTCGAACTCTGGCATTGCCGTATTCGGTAACATCAAGGGCCAAACCAGAACAATGCTGCGATGTTCCCGGAGGAGCGACGGAATAGATGATCGACTTGTCGAACGCAAGCGAAAAGTAGATGCCCTTCGATTCAAGATTCAGGATCTCGGGAACTTGTTCGTACGGCGTCAAAGCTGAGATCCGCTTAGCGTCGGCAGCGGACACACGTGACGGCACCCAGCGTTTGAAACCGGCAGAGACCTTGCCCTTCCAGTTCGTCACGGTCTCGCCGTAACTACGCAGCGACGGCCCCGACCCACGAGGTGTGATGGAAACACCGGCAGATCGGGCATCCGCTACTGCTTTTAGCAACGCCGACATCGCGGCGACTTGAAGTTCGATCGACTTTCCGCCGACCGTTTGCCGCGTCATCTCGACTGAGGACTGAAACGCTTGAACGTCAGCTTCGTCTTTGAACACGACCTTCTTAGGAGGAACCGCGCCGCCCCGAGCAAGGAAATAGGCTCCGTACTCACGCAAGATCAGTTCGCCGGAGCTATCGGTTGGTTTTTGAAAGTCGGTGGGCAGTTGACTCATAAATCCGCCCTTTGGCACAGTCGGCATGTCGTTGGTAAGCACTTTCTTAGGCGTCGGCGTTGGAACTGTAGATGGTGCGTAATTCGTAGCTGGCTCGTTCGATGCCGCCGACGAACGGTTGGATTCCATCGACCAGCATGCAATTGAGACAGCCGCGACCGTCGCTAGCGTAACAAACTTAATTCCCATAATGGCTTTTTGAATCGCGACTCGCACGTTCTATCTCCCTTTGATGCAATACTATTTGAACGGGTTTCAACAGATCTAATGCATAGTTTTAGTCCGCACGAGATTGATAACAGAGTCTATTAACGACTTCATGTAAATATCATCTTCGACGAACGGAACTACCTTCCTAATGTCATCATAGATAGATGCAGTGCCGTTCCCGAGACTTGATCCTGGCGGCATCGCCTGACGTCGAAGATCGATAGCCTGAGCCGCACAAAGCAACTCCAGCGCGACTATTTCGCTGAAATTGCTACATATTTGCCGTAGTTTGATCGCGGAGGTCGCTCCCATTGATACATGGTCCTCAACGTTTGCGGAACTCGGTATCGTGTCGACGCTCGCCGGATGCGAAAGCACCTTGTTTTCGGTACATAATGCGGCCGCCGTGTATTGAACGATCATAAAGCCTGAGTTAAGGCCGCCCTTTTTCGTCAGGAACGCCGGAAGAACATGTGCATTCGAGGCTTCGTCGGTGAGCCGCATAATGCGCCGTTCGCTAATGTTCCCTAGGTCAGATAGCGCAATAGCCAAGTAATCGAACGCCAACGCGAGAGGTTCGCCGTGAAAATTGCCGCCCGAAATAACCTCGATATTGTCGCCATCGACAAAGATCAGTGGATTATCCGTTACAGAATTGAGTTCCAGTTTGATCAACCATTCTGCATATGCGATCGCATCGCGACATGCTCCGTGAACCTGAGGCATACAACGCAAAGTGTATGCGTCTTGAACATTTGCAGGATCGAAATCGCGGACGAAATCACTTCCATCAAGATGCTCACGTAGCTTTCGCGCCGTCTCGACCTGCCGCGGATGCGGCCTAAGCGCGTGAATACGCTCGTCAAACGCCATCGCGGTGCCGTTCAAAGCTTCAAGACTCATACAGCCTGCAATGTCGGCCAAGTCTGCCGTCCTCAATGCTTTTGCTGTTTCGAGTAATCCGACTGCAGTCATGATCGTAGTGCCGTTTGTTAGGGCGAGCCCTTCTTTTGCGGCCAATACAATAGGCTTCAATCCGACTCGGGATAATGCCTCGCTTCCGGCAAGGATCTCACCATTCAGTTCCGCTTCGCCTTCGCCGATCAACACACATGCAAAATGAGCCAACGGCGCAAGGTCTCCGCTGGCACCGAGACTGCCCTTCTCAGGAATGATCGGATGAACGCCGGTATTGAGGCAATCCAATATCAGATGAAGCGTTTCGTTGCGAATACCGGAATGGCCACGAGCAAGCGTATTCGCTCGGATCAGCATTATCGCTCGTGTTGTCGGCACATCAAATGCTTTTCCGACTCCGACAGCGTGGCTCAAAACAATGTTGCGTTGCAGTTGCCCGACCTCTTCACGGCTGATGATCTTGTCTTTGAATGCACCAAAGCCTGTGGTGATTCCGTACGCGATCTCGCCTCGGTCCAGCAATGTCTGCACCGCCGCTGCTGCAATATCGACCTTCGTAATTGCCGACTCTGTCAACACAACACGCGGATCGCCGGGCTTGCCGTATGCAACAGCAAGAACTTGTTCAAATGTTAGGCTTTCGCCATCTAGGACAATCTCTTCCAAAATTCGCTCCAATCAAAGGACCTCGCCGTTCTTAATGATCAAATCCACCATATTGCCGCCGAATTCGTACATTAACGCCCGATAGTCCTTTGTATCTAGTATCAGTGCGTCCGCGACCTTACCGACTTCGATAGAACCGTAATCTTCGCCGAGACCAACAGCATACGCCGGATTGATCGTCGAAGCATTTAGAACTTCGTTAGGTGACAGTTTCTGATATCGGCACGAGATCGCCATCGCCATTGGCATAGACGGACACGGAGCCGAGCCCGGATTGTAGTCCGTTGAGATCGCGATCGCACAGCCCGAATCGATCATCTTTCGTGCGTTGGCGAATTGCGACTTACCAGCACTAAAATTTTCTGTCGGTATTACGATGCCGACGGTGTTGCTTTTCGCCAATAGGCCTATCTCCTCGTCGGAAATGGCGTCAAGGTGATCTATTGATAGTGCTCCTGCTTCGATTCCGAGCCTTGAGCCGCCGAGGTTCGTAAACTGATCTACGTGGGCTTTTATCTTGAAACCGTACGCACTTGCAGCTTCGAATATCCGTCGAGACTGTTCGACAGTGTATGTATTCTTCTCCGCGAACACATCTACCGAAAAAGGTGCCCCTCGCTCACAAAACTGAGAATTCTCGTACCAATTCCAAGCCTTCGGCAATATGTCACTACATATCAGATCGACATATGCGTCCGAGCTATCCTCGTATTCCGGTGGAATGGCATGGGCGGCTAACAGCGTTGGCACGATCTCGATCGGATGTTGATTTGAAAGTTCATCGATGACTGAGAGCATCTTGAGCTCTGATTCGACGTCCAGACCGTAGCCGGTTTTTATCTCGCACGTCGTCGTGCCGCAGACAAGCATTTTGTCGAGACGATCGAGAGCAAGCTCGACCAACTCTTCGATCGAAGCCTCACGAGTCTTACGGACTGTTGAAATGATCCCACCGCCGCTCGTCAATATCTCAAGGTAATCAGCACCCTTGATCTTTAATTCAAACTCGTTCAAGCGATCGCCGGCATAAACGATATGGGTGTGCGGATCCACAAATCCAGGAACAACTACTTTCTCGTGTGCATCAACTATGTTCTCGGAACTGTATTTACCAAGAATGTCGTTGCTTACCCCAACTGCGACGAATCTGCCGTCAGCGATCGCAACGGCACCGTACTCGATCGCTCCAACGTCGAGCATCGCAAGCCCACGCTTGACGACCGACGACGCACAAGTAACGAGTTGACTCGAATTATGGACAATTAGATCGACTTGCTGCATCTAGATGCCTACTTTCGCGATCTTTTTGTGTGTCTGATTGACTTCCATCAATGCCGCGGAGCCATACCATTTGATGAATTCCACTTTGAAATAGCCTTCCTTGATCGAAGGATCTGTCTCTGTAAGAGCCTTCGCCTCTTCGATAGTTTTCACATCGAACAGGTAGATACCTCGAAACTCTCCGCCATCCATAAACGGCCCAGCAACGATCAGCTTTCCTTCCTCCGCAAGGCGGTTGATCATACCAAAATGACCTTTCATCAATTCGGCCTGCTTTGCCTTGTCTTCTACTTTGAGCGGCCCTGTCTTGAGAAAGCACATTATGTATTGCCGCATACCGCGTTCGTCGGCACCAAGTTTCTTTGCCAATGAGGCATCGTAAGTCGGTGAAACTCCCTTATCTGTGTTTTGGGCCGTCGCAGCAACACAACATAAAGCAACAAATAGACTCACAAAAAAAACGGTTTTTAATTGCATATAATTCCCTCTGCTATCAGATCAACTAAATTACCCCCGCGATCAACTCTTTACATTCACTCTTGTTCGAAAATCGTCCAGCTCTTCATCGGCGCCAAAAATAGACGTACGATATTTGTTGTACAGGAATGATACTACTAGCAACAAAGTCCCGAGCGTAACAAACAGTATCGTTTTTTGAATAGTCGGCAGATCTGCGACGTCATAAAGAAACAATTTGGCGAGCGTTACAGCAAGAAGTCCTATCGCTGCAAAACGCAAGTGCGCTCTTCGCCAAGCCATTCCGACTACGATCATAGCGACCGCGAAGACTGCCCACCAAATGCTCAAACCGAGCTTTGTACGATCCGCTACGTTTATGTGTGCTAATACATGTACTAGTTCGCAGCTAGTAGTTATAAACAAAGTGACCGCGAAAACCGCGTCGAATCCAAACGTGCGAACCTTTTCCGGTACACGATTCGCAAACAAATCATCGCGGCATACCCGGTAAAGAGAGTACAACGAAATTCCGACGAACAAGTACGAAACAAATCGTATCGCGATGTTCATCATCCCGGCATGCTCGATCCCGTCGATTGCGTCAGCCAAAAACGACCGCCTAAGCGAGTAGAGCAACAACATTCCAACCGTAGAAAAGGCTGCAAGAAAAAGCAACGAACCTGAACTGCTTGCGAAAACTAGTAGAACTGAACGGATCTTTCTTATATTCACGAGCGATACAACAGCTGTGAATAAGAGCGAATAGTTTATCTGCCAAATAACATTGAAGTTAACCAAGTCCTCCGTTAGCGAGTAATCGGAATCCGAGCCGGGGTTGATCCCAACCGAAGCGGATCGCATTGCATAATAATTGCCGATCTCAACGCGAAACAAATTATAAAGAGCAACAAGCACAACGGCACCGACGCCAATTCCGAAATAGCGGATCGATCCGAAATCCAAAACTGAGTCGTGGTTTTTGTCGCGATTCACACGATAGATGAATGCAAACGCGGCAACCAATACCACGGCAGACACGAAATAGCCGTTGAGTATCGGAAAAATAACGGCTTCGTCGCCTGTACCGCCGCGACTACTAAACAAGGCGAACCAATCGTTCATTTGAGAAACGATGGCGAGTGCCATTACCGGAAATGAAAAATACTCGAAAAGCCGTACTAGCCTTACGCGTCCAAACCAGAACAATGCCGCCGCTTCGATCGACCAGATCAATGTGACAACACGACCATCAAATTGCACCGGGATCGCCGCAGTAGCGAAAGTAATGATCAGAATGGCGAGGGCCTGAACGAGATCTACTGTTGCTGGCTTGATCCTGCTGATCACCTGAGAAACGACAGAATGCAACGCCGCGTGACCTGCCGTGAAAAGCCCCTGAAATGCCTGAAGTTCCTGCCGGCTATCCAGGATCGCGTATCCAAAGCCATAGAAAATGAGGCCGTTTGAGATAACAAGACCTACGGTCTCATCACTGCTAAAGCGGTCGAGCATCAAGCGATAAAAAATCGTGACGAAATAGAAGATCGCGAAGAAAGTCGAAGCAAATATCGACGCAATCATTAAACTCGACTCCGGCCGGAACTCCGTCGCAAACCAAACGCCGAAGATCCACCACACAGCAGGGTTTACAAAGTAAACTAACAATCGGTCGTAAAAACGGAACGATGTCGTCAACACCGCGACCGTTGCGACGGCTAAGAATGTGAACAATACCGTATGGTCGAACAAAGATGATGTCGCTGAACTTAAGCCGTACAAAAATCCGTAAAAAACGGAGACGGTCCCGAACAGCATCGCTTTATCGACAGTCTCGTCAGTTTCGGTGAAGACGATCAGCTGAATGAGTTTTGTCGCATAAAAGATCGCAAAAAAGATTCCGAGAAAGATCAAGGCGAGGTTAAAATGCTCGCTGACTCTGAACTTTCCAACTAGCCACACGAGATATATCAACCACGTCGCCGCGAACGACGTAAAGAACAGCGGCAACCAGTATTTACGGATCGAAACCGCCAGTATTCCAACGTTCACGATCGCCATATAGGCAAACAGCGCAAGATAATTTCCCGAGTCTGTACTCAACAAAAACGGTATTGTATAGGCTCCGACAAGGCCGAAGTGAGCAATTACCTGTCGGTCGTAAACGATCGCAAGCCCTACCGCCGAAATCGTTGACAAGACCATTACCGCGAAGGCGGCCGTCATAGGTATCAGAGCATAATACGAGTATGCAAAGAATGTAATAAGGTAGATGGTCGCGAGCCCGCCGCTCATGATGACAGCACTGTAGTTGTGGTACTTCGCCTTCAATTTCAACGCTAGGCCGATCAAGCCCACGCCTACAGAATAGCCAGCAATTACTCGCATCAGAGGAGTGATCCAACCGTTGTCGATGGCGAACTTAGCACCAATACCAATACCGAGCAACAAAATCACGATTCCGATCTTGCTGATCAGATTCTCACCGATAAATTTCTCAACATTCCCACGGGCAGACTTAAGGTAATCGTCAATGTAATTGCCCAGATCGACGACTGGAATCTCTTGCTGCTGAGTCTGCTTATATCCAAATGTAGGGGCTGCAACCGGCTCGACTGGTCGAATCGGTCGCTCTGATTCATGGGAATGTAGTGGAATAGCGGTGTTCGCGGGCTCCGGTGGCAAGCGGTTGGTCGTAAGATCCACGGTTGGCACAGCGGCTGATCGACCTCGTAGTTTGGTCAATTCGCGCCTTATAGTTGTGATCTCTGACTGAAAATCGATCTGAGTTCGAACCAGACTTTCCAATCTCCCTTCCAACTCGCTTATCTTTGCGTCGATATCGGCCATATAGTACGTGAGACGATCAGTTTGCCAAATGGATTCGCTGATTGTAGCTTATGTATTTACGAAACAAAAGGAATCTTCATACTCAAAAATGACTCAAACCATCAAAGCACCGACCGGAACCGAACTTTCATGCAAAAACTGGCTGATCGAGGCCGCTTATCGGATGATCCAGAACAATCTTGATGCCGAGGTGGCGTTCGATCCAGAGAATCTTATCGTGTACGGCGGCCGCGGGAAAGCGGCACGGAATTGGGAATCGTATGATGCCATTCTTCGATCACTTCGTGACCTGAACGAAGACGAGACGCTGCTGGTTCAATCCGGAAAACCGGTCGGCGTTTTCAAATCCCACACCGATGCTCCTCGTGTATTGCTTGCTAATTCGAACATAGTACCGCACTGGGCGACGCAGGAGCAGTTTGACCAGTACGAACGCGATGGGCTGATGATGTACGGACAAATGACCGCTGGTTCGTGGATCTATATTGGCACGCAGGGCATTCTGCAAGGAACATATGAGACATTTGGTTCGCTTGCTCGCCAACATGGCTGGGGCTCATTGGCCGGAAAGTTTGTTTTGACCGCAGGTCTCGGTGAAATGGGTGGTGCTCAGGCTCAGGCGATCACTTTTAATGGCGGTGTCGGGCTTTTGGTAGACGTAGATCCATGGCGAATTGAGCGAAGGCTACAACTCAAGCAGGTCGATGTTGCAGCCACCGACCTCGATGACGCAATTACTCAAGTTAACATTGCGGTTGCAGCCAAGGAGGCCAAGTCC
>JAEUQI010000104.1 GCA_016789145.1 Blastocatellia bacterium
CTTGCGGAAACCTTTCCAAAGACGCCGCAGGAGACCGCCATTTCCCGTCTTTGCTGATGCAGATCGGCACGAGAACGTATTTCGCTGCGTCCGCCTGCCTAATAACCGTCGCCGCGCTGCGCACCGATACCTCATGCTCGCCCGAACGCCCACCAAAGATCACACCAACTCTGAGTTTCATAGGATAGTCTTTCCAAGTGCCGACAGTATAAGTTCACACGCCAACTCGACCGTTATATTCGATTGGTCGAGCAAAGGATTGACCTCGACGATCTCGAAGGAACGCATGCCGCCGTGAGCGGCGATCATTTCCAATGTAAGATGAGCCTCGCGGTAGGTTGCTCCACCGCGGACCAAGGTGCCGCTGCCGGGAGCGAACCGTGGGTCGATGCCGTCAACGTCGAACGTCACGGCGTAGCCGCCTGGAGCTTGCGACGCAATGTCTATCGCGTCTTGTACGCAGGCCGCCATACCGCGTTTGTCGATATCGCTCATCGTGAAGAAGTTCGGTCGAAGGCCGAGGCGTTCGATGTTCGCACGTTCGCCGGGATCGATGTCGCGGGCACCGAGATGTGCGATGTATTTTGGGTTGAGCTTGGGCGAATAGCCGCACATGTTCACGAGTTCGTCGTTGCCGTGGCCCAGTATCGTCGCGAGCGGCATCCCGTGAATGTTTCCAGACGGCGAAGTTTCCGGCGTATTGATGTCAGCGTGGGCGTCGAACCAGATCAGTCCGATCTCAGTTCCCTGCTGTTTGTAGTGATTCGCGATCGCGGAAAAGGTCGGTATTGCGATCGCGTGGTCGCCGCCAAGGATGATCGGAAACTCGCCGGCGTCGAGGATATCGTTCAGTTTAGCGATGATGTTCTCGCTTGATGCAAGCATCTCAGCCAGATGCTTCGGATGGCCTCCGCCGTCAGACGAGTCCGGCTGTACGATGGTCGCATCGCCGTGGTCATTGACCTCAATTCCGAGGTTGCGGATATGTTCCGCCAAACTCAAACCACGAAACCGCGTGAGGCGCATCGCATTCACACCGAGCTCACTGCCGGTCTGCCCGGCACCAAAGCCTAGCGGTACGCCTAAGATACCTACGTTACTAATACTCATAAACAAAGAGCAAGCAAGATGCTTGCTGTTCCAATCATATTTCGCCGAAGCCGCTCTCGAAAAGCTCAACGATGACATTCATAGCTTCCGATTCGTCGTCGCCGTCGATACGTATATTGACGGTAACGCCTTTCGAACCGCCGAGCGTAAGGAGATCTAGTATCGAGTGAGCATTTGCGGTCTTGTTACACGATCTGTTCTCGATCACGATCTGCGAGGAACTTTCCGTCGCGACCTTAACAAGCTTCATCGCTGCTCTGGCGTGAAGGCCCAATGGATTGACGATCGTGACCTCGCGCTCAAGCATCCTTTCGATGAGCCGCAGGTGCGAGTAGCTTGCCTGCGCGTGTGATCGCCGTTTTTCCTTGCTCTTCGATATCTGCCGCCGCCTCATCGAGCGTCATCTCGCGAGTGTTTGTGGCAAGACGGATCACCATGGGCAAATTGACGCCGGTGACGATCTCGACCTCGTTTTCCTTATAGAACATCGCGGAAATGTTCGTTGGCGTACCGCCGAACATATCGGTCATCAAAATAACGCCATTACCACGTGAAACGCGTTTGATGGCCGATTCGATCTCGGCCTTTGCCGCTTCAACATCATCGTGCCATCCGATAGACACGGCGGCGAGGTTGCCGAGTTCGCCAACGACGGTTTCGGCTGCAGAGAGCAGCTCGTTCGCCACTTGTCCGTGAGAGACGATCACACCTCCGAATCTTACTTTGGTTTCCATGCGTTATTTGTCTATGTCGCGGTGCATTGCCACGACGTCATAGCCAGCCTCAGTGAGCCGCTTCTTTGTCTCGTTCGTCGTCATCACACTACGGTGCCGTCCACCGGTGCAGCCTATGCCAATTGTGAGATACGATTTCCCTTCACGCTGATATAGCGGCAATAAGTACTTCAGCAGATCGTTTATTCGCGTGATGGTCTCTTCGACCTCGGGTTCCTTCTCGAGAAAAGCGATCACTCTCGGATCGTCGCCGGGCAAATGCTTTAACTCTTTGTCAAAGTAGGGATTTGGCAAATGCCGAACATCAAACATTAGATCAACGCCACGAGGATTACCATATTTATGGCCGAAACTAACTAGTTCGACCTGCATCCCAACTCCATCGTTGCGACCGCTAAACTTCTGCACGATCATCCGCCGTAAGGTATGAACGGTGTGTTCCGACGTATCTACGATAAGATCGGCCATGCGGCGAACGTCGGTCAAGGCGCGTTTCTCATTCCGAATGGCCGTCGCCAAGCCTTTGCCGTCATCCGCAGGATGTGGGCGCCGAGTTTCTGAAAAACGCCGTTGCAGTACTTCGTCAGATGCCTCAAAGAAGACAATGAATGGTGTCAGTTTCCGTTTCGACAGCTTCTTAAGCTCGGTCGAAAAATCGGCGAGAAACTGCCGCTCTCGAATGTTGATCACAAGAACCGCCTTTTCGATAGCAGGCGGCCGCTCGCCGGAACGGACCATCAATCGACCGAACGTCGAGACCATCGTAAGCGGCAGATTATCGACGCAAAAATAGCCAAGGTCTTCGAATGCATCGGTCGCCGACGACATTCCCGAGCCGCTCAGGCCCGTGATGATGATCAGCGACGGAAGGTCACGGTCGTGTTTTCGGCGGTCTTCCATTCCCGACTATTCTTTCTCTACATCGATCTGCGAAACCTTGGTCGCCTTATGCGATCTATCGACGATCTTTTCTTTCAATCTGCGAGCCTGTTTCTCAATTTTGTCAACGGTTTGCGAGATCGAATGGTACATATCATCATCGATGGACGTTGCGTTCAGCACCTCATTTCGCCATTTCACAACGGCTTCGCTCCGATGCCGGCCACGCTCGACCTCGATAATAATGTGAGCATTGGCGGTTTTACCTTCGAAAAGTTCGTGTATCCGATCAAACTGCGCCTTTGTGTGGTTTCGGATCGCGTCGGTTACCTCAATGTGTCGGCCTGTATAGTCAATTTTCATACTTTCCACCTTGGTTCAAATAACGGTCTTTCGTTCACGCGAACCCGGGATCTGCATTTGGTCTCGGTATTTCGCGACGGTTCTACGTGAGAGTTTTACACCTTCTTTACTAAGAATGCCTGCGATCTCGTCGTCAGTCATCGGCTTCTTAGTGTCTTCTTCCTCGATCATTTTTTTGATCTTAAGTTTGAGGATACGCGTCGAAACTTCCTCGCCATCCTCGTTCATCATGCCCTCGCTAAAAAATCTGCGAAGCTCAATAACGCCCTGCGGCGTGTGTGCATATTTGCGGTTAACGACCCGAGATATCGTCGAAAGGTGCATTCCGATGTCCTCGGCAACATCCTTGAGCATCATCGGCTTGATATGCTCAACTCCGTGGTCGAGAAATTCGGTTTGCCTACGCACAATACATTCGACAACTCGATAGATGGTCTGCCGCCGATGTTCGATATTACGTAGGAGATCTACTGCAGAACGCATCTTTTCCTTAATGAAATCCTTTGTTTCTTTCGAGGTGTCGGATTGTTCTGCGATCTTGTGATATGTCGGACTGATCCGCAATCTCGGGCTCCCGTCGTCAACAAAATAGATCAAATAGTCATCGTCAACCTTTTCGATATAAACCTCCGGTGCGACATACATCGCTTCGTCGTGAGCAAAGCGACGTCCGGGATACGGATCGAGGTCGCGAATGCGCCCGATCTCAGCGTCAAGCGTGTGTACGTCAACGCCTGTTGCCTTAGACAAGTGCTGCAAACGATGAGGTTGCAAGTCCTCAAAATGGTCCTTTACGAGATCGATGGCGAGCGAGCCTTCTTCATTGTCCGCCAAAAGTTGTGCGATCAGGCATTCTCGAACGCTCTCGGCACCGCAACCTACGGGATCTAGCATGAGAACTATCTGCTTTGCCTCTTCGGCATCCTCGATGGAGCAGTTAGAAAGTGAAGCGACCTCCTCGAGCGAAATACCCAAGCGACCGTCTTCATCAAGATTGCCTACAATTGCATCGACCGCGGACTGAAGACGCTTAGGTATCTCGGACAAATTCAATTGCCATTCAAGATGCTCAGTCAAAGACGGGGCGTGTGTTAAGAACTGCTCGAAACTAGGGCCGTCCTCTTTGTACTCGATCTCTTGAGTTCGATATCCGGGATCAAGATAGTCTTGAAACTCGCGCCCGTAGTCGATCTCATCGAACGAATCAGACGTTTCGGTGTGAGGTTCATCGTCGCCGTATATCTCAGCTGCGGCATCGGCCTCGAAGCCGTTATCGCTCGAAACCGTTGCGGCTATTGCCTCGAGGTCAGCATATTCTTCTGGCGAAATGGTATTCGGCTCGTCATTGGCGGATTGGGCTAAGGAATCGGGGCCCTCTTGCGTGTCGGCGTACTGGTCGAGGATATTGTTCGCTATTTCGTCGATCTCGTCGCCCGGCGAGACCTCTTCGAGAATAGGATTCGCGACCATTTCCTGTTCGATGAGTTCGGCAAGTTCGACGGTCGTCATCTGCAGCATTTCGATCCGTTGCCTCAATTGAGGCGTCAGGACCATACGCTGCGACAAATTTTGAGAAAGTCTCAATGACGACATAAATGGTCAAAAAGCTGTGAACGCGGCTCGCGCACGCAAATTACGTTCCTAAACCAAAGTATAGCCGTTTAATTATGAAAACAAAATGTCCGAACTGCCTCAGAGTGTGAATCGTTCACCGAGATAATTGCGACGGACTTCGGGATCGGCGACGAGATCATCAGGGACACCGGATCGCAAGATCTTACCATCAGAAAGAATGTAGGCACGGTCCGTGATCGCTAATGTTTCACGCACATTATGGTCGGTGATCAAAATGCCGATGCCGCGTTCCTTTAGGTAAATAATGATCTCACGAATATCGTCTATCGCGATCGGGTCGATACCGGCGAATGGTTCGTCGAGTAGGATGAATCGAGGCTCGGTGGCAAGACAGCGAGCGATCTCAACTCGACGCCGTTCGCCGCCCGATAGAGCATCGCCGCGAGTCTTGCGAACATGAGCGATACCAAACTCTTCGAGCAGTTCCTCAAGCCGGACAGATCGGTCGTGGCGGCTCATCTGCATAGTTTCGAGGATCGCGAGGATATTCTGTTCGGCGGAGAGTTTTCTAAAAACCGAAGGCTCTTGCGGTAAATATCCAACGCCGAGCCTTGCACGCAAATACATCGGTAATGTCGTGACCTCATTGCCGCCAAGTTCGACGCGTCCTTTTTCCGCACGTTCGAGGCCGACAAGCATATAGAATGTTGTCGTTTTTCCGGCGCCATTTGCACCGAGCAAACCGACAACCTCGCCGGTACCGACAGATACGGTAACTCCATCAACCACGCGCCTGCCACCATAGGTTTTCTGCAGGTCGATGCCGCTAAGGAATGTTTGTTCGTCCGCTGCGAGATCGCTGTTCGAGTCTTTAGTTGCTGATGTCATTCCTTAGGGTCTTTGATCGGTCTTATAAACGGTGCGAGTTCTTCCGCTCGGATTCGTCGGCGACTTACCATTGCCGGTGAAACGATTTTCTTTCATGTAAACCGTTACTTCGGTGCCTCGTGTCGAGCCATTTACGCTGTCTGTGATCGTTGCCGGCGAACCGCGAAGGATCGCAACTTCATTTGATGAAGTATATTCCAACCGATCGCCGGTCGCACGTCTTCCGGGTTGAGTAATTACGACATTCGTTTCAGTTATCGTCTTCTGGACTTCGTTCTTTTCATTCAGAAGAATATCTGCGCTTGCCGAAGTTAAACGATCGGTTCCCTGACGAATATCGACGTTTGTTCGATACTTAATGAGCCTTGAGCTATCGACGTATTCCAGGGAGCCGGCGGTCACATAGACCGGGACCTTCGTATCTTTCTGCTTCGCGTCGTAGATCGTGGTCTGGACATTGCCCTCGCCAAGGAATCGCTTTTCACGCTGCAGCACCGTCAGTTTCTGAGCACGAACGTAATTATCATCTTGCCAGCCGCGTGTATTACCGTAAAAAACACCTACTTCATTTGAATGATCAAAATCCGCGTTGTCCGATGTTACAAAGACCGGCTTGTCGCTATCGGAGAACGGCATCGCGTTGCCTGCCGAACGTTTGCTGTAGTAGGTCGTACTCACTTTGCCTCGAAGGCTCGACCGCTGCTGCTTCGAATCCCAATCTATCTCGCGGGCCTTTGCTCTCGATGAGTTGTCCCAAACTGTCGGCTCGCCGCCGCGTAGCTGAACTATTCCGGCAGGCTCTGTATAAGTGATCGTCGATGCGATGGCGTTTCGATCAAGCTCGGTAAATTTCGCATTTCCCGCGATCACGAGCGAAGTGAGGTCATTCGGCGATTCGCTGAACGACGCGTTTAGCTTATCGCCGAGGATCGTTTGCGACCCGCGGCCTTCCTTCTGGAACATTGGTTCGCGAACCGTTCGCGTCTTTGTAGAACCAACACAGAGCTTCGCGGCATTGCCGCTCGCGTAGAAATCACAATCAAAACGCGGGGCATTTACACGAGTTTTATACACGCCGTCTGCAGCTTTCACAGGCTCAATGAAAAGCTCTGCATTTCCAACAGCCTCGGCACGTTTTATCGATTTTCCATCGCTCTGAAAATCTGTCTTTACTGAATCTGCGGTAACAGATTTCGCTGATCCATCGGCCGCGCGTGTGTCTCCGTCAATGCGGATCGTCGTTCTTCCGTCGGTCAGTATTCGTCCGATCGCACCGTTGCCAATGAACGAAACATCGATAGAACGGGCAGCAGTTGTGGTGATCGGCGTCGATGACGAATTCCCGGCCGGGATCATGTTCACGGTCGTTGCGCCGATGGTCTTTGCACTTGATATCACTTGTCCGGTGTTCCAAAATGCATCGATCTGCGGTGCCCGAACTGTTGTATTCCGTTCCGGCGAGGCGTTAAAGACCATTGCATTGCCAACCACTGCAACATGTCGAACCGAGCGGTCCTGATATAGAGCAACATTGACCGTATCGCCGGTTGCCTTATCGTTTCCTTGAGTTACCTCGACGCCGCCATTCATCGACGCTCTTAGATTTGCGGGCTCGTAAACGGCGTTCTCTGCTCTCAGCGTGTTCGTGGCCGTAGCGATATTGGCGTTCCCTCTTAACTCCGCACGTTCGTCCGCTAATGTGTATTGTGCGAATGCCGCTGTCACATTTGTAGTCTGCCCGTTACGTACCGAACTAATGCTGACATTTTCGTTCATCTCAAGCTGCTTCACACTAGGCTTATCGTTTTCGCCGGTCGATTCATTGAGCAAAACCGATACTTGAGCAGCTGAGGCATCGGTTACGTCGTTGTTTGGTGACTTTACGTTCACCTTGACGTCATTTCGCAGATCGAATCGACGGCCGATGTGATCGTAGTGGGCCGTCGAGGCTGTCACGCGGGCAAGCTGGCCATCGGCAGCGACGTTGTCGATCTCAACGTCTCGCTGCAGATCGAGTTTTTGATTGGCAATGTCGACGACGGCACCGAATGCTTGGCCCGAAAGGCCGCCCTGGCTAAATTGAACAAGTTCGTCAGATTCAGCGGTATTGCGCGCCTTACTGTAAACAATATTCTCTGACTTGATGTTAATGCCTTCGCGGCCGTTGATATTTACGTTGTCCTTCAGATAGACGGTAAAGTTCTTATCAGCCTCGGGAATGTATAATGCCCTTCCGGATGTCATCTCCTCGCCCTCGACACCGCTATCGTTGTAGAGTTTGAGGTAAACGTCGGTGAGTTCCTGATGGCCATCGGCAAAGGTTACAGCGTTCGCAGCCTTCACAAACAACTTTGGAACACCGTCGTCCGATTCTAAACGTTCGTAATTATCTACATTCGCGACGACCTCAGCTGACAGTTTAGTATGCTCGCTGCGGACCTTAAATCCATTGGTCGAGCGGCCTCGGTAGAATGCAGCGGCCAGAGCAATTACGGCGATAACAAAGCAGCCGAGCACGACGTAACGCAGCACATTTGGCAATGCTGCGCGTGTTCGGTATTTGTCGAGATGCTTTTCGTTGCCGTTTGCCACTGTGGTTAATTATCTGCTCTGAGGTCTTCTACAACAAGTTGCAGCCGAGTATTTCCCTGCCATGAATTGGCTTCGGCGACGTAAGCTAATTCGATGCGAGAACCTTCGCGCAGCGTTTGCCCCGATGATTTTGCGACACCGTCCCACCAAACTGCCTCGAAGATGCGGCCATTGTCGCCGACGAGCATAAGTTTCAAATGTTTCTCCTTCATAACGAACGGCTCAGCTTGCAGCCTAAGGTTCCTCGTCACGAATACAGGCTTCGGGTTTCCCGCTCCGAAGGGTTCGAACTTAGCTAGGTCTTCCACAAGCTTCAAGCTCAAAGTTTCTGCCGTAACAACGGCATCGACAAGGATCTCCGGCGTTCGTTCATCAGGCGGAATTATCTCGTCGGCGTGTTTATCGAGGCGATCGCGGAGTTCGTGAATATTCTCTTCCTTAGCCTTCATGCCTGCCGCTGCCGTGTGTCCGCCGAATGATTCGAGCAGATCTGCAGCGGTTCCTAGTGCGGCGAAAAGATCAAATCCTCGGATGCTGCGGGCACTTCCTGAGGCGATGCCGTCTTCGAGTGAAAACACTATGGTTGGCCGATGGAATCTCTCGGCGACACGCGAAGCCGCCAGCCCGACGACGCCTTTGTGCCAGGCCTTTCCGGCGACGACGAGGAAACTCGCGTTCGGGAACGACGACGCTTCGAGCAATGCGAGTTCGGTTACTTCCTGCTGGATCTTCTGTCTTTCGCGGTTCTTGGCGTCTAAAAGTGCGGCGATCTTCCTTGCGGAACTAAAGTCCTTTGCTTCAAGCAACTCGACGACATGCGTGCCCACGTCCATACGCCCGGCGGCGTTGATCCGCGGGCCAATGCGGAAGCCGATGTGCATACTCGTCATATCCGCGCGGCAATCGGCGACTTCCATGAGGGCTTTCAACCCCCAATTATCGGTTTTTGCGAGATCAATAAGCCCCAAAGCAACGATCGCGCGGTTTTCGCCTGTCAGATTAACAACGTCCGCGACGGTTCCGATCGCTGCGATCTTCAACAGGCGAGGTATTTCCTCTTCCATGCCGAATTCTCGCAGCAGCGCGTGAGCTAGTTTGAACGCAACTCCTACTCCGGCGAGATTATCGTCCGGGTATTGGCTGTCAGGATGGAATGGATTTATCAGTGCGACGGCGGGCGGCAGGACGGTGTCGTCCTTTATTTCGTGGTGATCGCAGATGATCGTGTCCATGCCGATCTCTTTTGCCTGCGAAACCTCTGCAAAATTCGAAGTGCCTGTATCGACACTGACCAGCAGCGTAAATCCACGCTCGCGAGCCTCTGCCAGCGGTGCGAAATTGATGCCGCGGTTCTCGGTGAAGCGATTTGTGATGTGATAATCGGTTTCGAGGCCCAGCAGTGCGAATGTCTGCCTCAGAAGAACGGTTCCCGTCGTACCGTCAACGTCCAGATCGCCCCAAATGAAGACCTTTTCTTTGTTCGCAACGGCCAATTTAATGCGAGCAACCGCCTCGGCCATGCCGTGCATTAGCAAAGGTTCGTGCAACTGCTCCGGCGAAGGATTCAGAAACGCCGTCGCCTTCTCCGCAGTTTCTTGCCCACGAGCGATCAACATCGCCGCGACGATCGGCGACACATTTATCTCCGCCGCGAGCCGATTCACAGCATCAGCGTCGTGTTTCCGTATTGTCCAACGTTTCTGCATAGGAAATAACGAACCGCAAATAGACGCAGATGAGCGCAAATAGACCGCTTTCGGCCTATTATCTGTGTCTATCTGCGTCCATCTGTGGTTATTTTCACTGTACCGCGGCATCGATCACGCCGTACCAGAGCAATCCGAGTATCACGAGAGCCAAAACAATGCGATAGACGATGAAAATCATCGTCGAATTGCGCTTTAGGAACGCCAGCAGGAACCATATCGAGAGATATCCAACTATGCCGGCGGCAATTGTGCCGGCGATGAGGGGCGTCCAGGTTTCGTCAGGGAGAATGTGCATGGCTTCACGCAATTCCAGCAGTCCGCTTGCTCCGATCGCGGGAATTGACAGGAGAAACGAGAACCTCGCGGCCGTTTCGCGTTTCTCGCCGGCGAATAATCCGCCCATGATGGTGCTTCCCGACCTCGAAGCGCCCGGCATCAGAGCCAAAGCCTGGCAAAATCCTTGTATCAGGGCGTCCGACAAGCCCAAATGCTTCATTTCCTTGCGTTGTTTGCCGACTTTTTCGGCGATAAACAGCAGCACGGCGATGGCGATCATCATTATCGAGATGAACCAGAGGTTCTTTGTGGCAGGCCCTTCGATGTGTTTTTTCAGCAGAAGACCCGCGACGCCGATCGGGATGCTTCCGATGACAATTAACCAGCCAAGCCACGCTTCCTCCGACAAAAATATAGGCCGCGAACCGTCTGTCCCTGAGAAACGCATCCTTCGGCGGTTGAAAACTAGGTTCCAATGGTCCCGCACAAACGCCGTCGTTATGCCCCAAATATCTCCGAAGAAATAAATAAGCACCGCCGCCAGCGTCCCCAACTGCATCACCGCCATCGTCGCCGTCGTTTTCTGCGGATCGCCCCCAAATATCCCCGTCAACCTCGCCGCAAACACCATATGCGCCGACGACGAGATCGGTATAAACTCCGTCAACCCCTGCACAATCCCAATTATTATCGCTTGTAATAGATCCATGGCGTGATGAAAAGCTATTGTGCGATATTCGAGGGAGAAATGCGAGTTTGGACGTTCTTGGTTTTGATGAACTGCCACTAGCTTTAGCTAGTGGTTCAGGTCATCAGATGATCTGAGGCTTTAGCCGAAACTGTTTGGGCTAAAGCCCTTGAAGTCTCTCTGTTAGCTTTCCACTAGCTAAAGCTAGTGGCAACTCATTCGGAGAAACATTTACGAGTGGAGAAACTACTCCCGATACCTCGCCTTTCCTGCGATACGATCATACAGCCACGCGGGCATGTATTTGCGTAGGCGGACGAAGGTGGCTAGTTGCAATGGGGAGTTTGACGAAGCCGGGCCTTTCTTTGTTTACGACCTCGTGGGAATGATGTTACATGGTCTGAGAGGTTTAATATG
>JAEUQI010000105.1 GCA_016789145.1 Blastocatellia bacterium
AGCCACGGCGGTATCCACGACGGTGCCGGACCAAGCAATGCGTGTCCGGAAACCATGCCCGGAGCATCGAATAGCACAGGCGAATAGAACGGCGACAGATAACCAGTTCCGGGAACCCAATAGTGATTTCCTTGAAACGCTGCCCACGTCGAATACAGGACAAACGCTCCGAGCCCGACAAACGTCAGCGCAGGCGCTATCCACCAGTTGTCCTTCCGCATCGTCTGGCCAAAGCCCCGCCGTGTGATCGAAACCAGATTTGATGCCATAAGACGACTAATTCACCCCAAGCTAATTATCTGAAATTATCCGATTGAAACTGCTAGTGTTTTACGCGAAATCAAGGTCTAAGTCAAGGAAATGGCATTAGCAACGGCCGAACTCTTCGCTCAGCTTACGCAGTTTCGCGATGATATCGGGCGTGAATTTATCTTCCGAAAGTCGCCATTCCCAATTGCCGGATTCAGTCGCAGGCGTGTTCATCCGCGAGTCTGAATTGAGTCCAAGAAAATCTTGCATCGGCGTTATCGCAACATCGGCGACCGAAGAAAGCGACGTTCTAATCAGTTCCCAATGCGGTTCTTTCATCGCAGAGCGAAGGTATTGTTTGGCGTGCTTCTTTGCTTTCTTATCTGCGGCATTATACCAACCGACGGATGTGTCATTGTCATGAGTACCTGTGTACGAAATACTGTTTTGACTAAAATTGTGCGGCAAATTTGTATTGTAGGCATCGCCGCCAAATGCGTATTGCAAGATACGCATTCCCGGGAAACCGTTCGAATCTCGCAGATGTTCGACCTCAGGCGTCATCGAGCCAAGATCTTCGGCTATCAGCGGTAGATCACCTAGTCGGCGTTTCAATGCAGAAAACAGTAGTTCGCCCGGAACGTCTGTCCATGAGCCGTTCTCCGCAGTTTCATCGCCGCCGGGAACTTCCCAATTTCGAACGAAGCCAATGAAATGATCGAGCCGAACGGCGTTGCAGATGCGCAAAGCGAATGCCACACGTGCAGTCCACCAACCAAAATCATCGGCCACCATTTTATGCCATTCGTATATCGGATTGCCCCACAGTTGGCCCGTCTCGCTGAAATAGTCGGGCGGAACACCGGCGACGACCTGCGGTGTTCCGTCTTCGTTCAGTTTGAACTGCGACTGATTGCACCAAACATCGACCGAATCGAGAGCCACAAAGATCGGCACATCGCCAATAATGTTGACCTCGTGTTCGTTCGCATACTCTTTGACGGCAGACCATTGTCGAAAGAATATAAACTGTGCGAACTGCTCAGCTTGGATCTCGCGAGCCATTTGCGAACGAACCTGATCGATAGCATCGCGTTGCCTTGATCGCAGACTTTCAGACCATTTGAACCAAGGCTCCCCGTCGTGACTATTCTTGAGAGCAACAAACAACGCATAGTCGTCGAGCCACCAAAAATGCTCGCGGCAGAACGCAGCGAAATCTTCGTTGAGTTCGGGAGTTGTTCCCGAACGAAAGCTCTCGTAAGCCTCAGAAAGTAAATCGGATTTGAGATTACGAGCCGCAATGAAATCAACGCGGCCACGTGGTAGATCGATATTCTCGATCGATGACGTCGAAACCAATTTGTCATCAACAAGCGATTCCGGCGAGACAAGCAACGTGTTTCCTGCGAATGCTGAATAGGATGAATACGGCGAATTGCCCTTTCCTGTGGGCGTCACCGGCAATATCTGCCAGTACTTTTGCCCGGCTTCTTTTAATTGATCGACAAACGACATTGCCGACGGCCCGACATCGCCGATACCGAATCGGCCCGGCAATGATGTCGGATGGAGCAAGATGCCGGAACCGCGTGGAAATCTCATAACGTGTGTTAGACCTGATTTTACGCTAATATGACTTTCGTCGTGCAACGGCTTATCTACAAAAAACTCGCGTGGCTAAACGAACTGCCCGAAGACGAGGCTGTCTATGTGTTCACAGAATGCAGCGGTTCCGACGACTGGGCACGGTCGATGGCGCAGGCTCGCCCATTCCCGATGCTCGAACAGTTATATTTAAGGGCACGCGATCTTTGGCCGTTCGAAGATTTTGGGCGAGTTGAAAAAGGCCTCAACACATTATTAGAGCGATGACCATTTTTTCCTCTGAACAGATCAACGACTTTCTAGCCTCGCTTCCTGCGCAAAAAGATGTTCCAGCGCCCGAAGGCCAGCCCATACATGTCGTCTACGGCGGTGCCGATAGATTTAGCGCAGGAACCATCGCAAAACTCGGCGACATCGCACGTAGATCATTCGCCGATAACGCTCCCGACTCGGCTTCTCTTGTTGAGATATTCGGCATCGATGAAGTTATCGCGGCCAAAGTTCATCATCAGGTCATCAGCCGACTCAGCGTTTGTCCGATCGAAGACTATCGCGTCGATTTCGAAGACGGACTCGGAGTTCGTAGTGACGCAGACGAAGATGAGTTTGCAGTAAATGCCGCAACCGAAACGCGTGCGGCGATGGCTGCCGACGGCCTGTCGCCGTTCTTTGGAATACGCATTCGGCCTCTTGCCCGTCCAACAGCGCCTCGTGCGTTGCGAACGTTGGACCTTTATATGTCTCAGCTTTTGGCAGACGGCGGCAGTTTGCCCCGGAATTTTGCCGTGACGTTGCCAAAGGTGACGTCGCCCGCAGAGATAGCGACTCTCGACCGAGCTTTGTCGCAGATGGAATCCGAATTCGCTATTGAAAGCGGTTCGATCAGGATCGAGTTCCTTGTCGAAGAACCTCGAGCATTTGTTTCAAAGAACGGTAGCTATGAGCTGCCGTCATTTATCGCCGCCGCAAACGGTCGATGTCGCGGTATTCATCTTGGCGCGTACGATCTGCTATCGAGCTTTGGCGTCGGCTCGTCGTCGCAGTTGCTTGGGCATTGGTTCTGCGACTACGCACGAACAGTGATGCAGTTCTCGACAGTTGGGCTAGGCGTCTGGCTCTCAGACGGCGCCACCAACGAAATGCCGATCGGCAAGCATCGCGGCGTCGGTCTAACGCCTGAGCAGGTTTCTGAGAATAAGCATCATATAAGGAGTGCGTGGCGTTCTCATTACCTAAATTGTCAGCGTGCGATCGATCAGGGAATCTATCAAGGCTGGGATCTGCATCCCGCCCAAGTGCCGGCGAGGCTCGTCGCTGAGTTTGAGTATATCGCAAAGAATATCGATGCCGCGCTCGCGCGATTTCGTTCGTTTACCGAAAACTCCGAGCGGTCAACACTCACTGGCGGCGTATTTGACGATGCGGCGACGGGCCGCGGGCTCGTAGCATTTTTTCGGCGTGCGATAGCGTTAGGAGCGGTAAGTAGTTCGGATGCAAGACTTCAGTAAACTTCCGCAATTGGTAAAACCCAAATCTCGCTCCTAACAAAAGTGGTCAGTGTGATCAAAGACGTCTTCAGCTCAAAAATATCGACGTAGATAGTCCAAAGTATAAACAAAATAGAGGCTATAGTTGCGTTTTGAAAAAAAGACAAAAGTTTTTGCTATTTTGCACTTGCGTTAATTGGTAAAACCAATTATTATTTTTGACAATTCAGACCAAGCAGGTTTAAAGAATCAAATTTAGGCAGGAAGTTCAATATGAGCAAGCACATCGATCTCAGTATCAAATTCACGATCGCAGCTATCGTTCTGACAATGTCAGCGATGCTCGCGGTTGGCCAGGAGTTTCGCGGAACCATCTCGGGAACAGTCGCAGATCCGAACGGCGCAGTCGTTGCCGGTGCAACTGTTACCGTCAAGAATCGCGGAACAAATGTGGCGAAAACCGTGACAACCAGTGATGAGGGAACCTTTACAGTCCCGTTCCTGATCCCGGGAAGCTATGACGTGACGATCTCGAGTAACGGATTCAAGTCGTCGGTTCGCGAGAACGTATCGGTCGGCGTTGACGACAGGCTTAATCTGGAATTTAAGCTCGAGATCGGTGCCACCGCCGAAGTTAATGTATCCGCAGGAGCAGAGGTGCTCGAACAAGGCAGCGTCTCACTCGGCACATCGGTGAGCCAGCGTCAGATCGAAGAATTGCCGCTCGCCGAAGGTGCACCATATACGCTTGCGACACAGGCACCCGGCATGGTCTATACCGGCGATCCGAACTTTTCGGGCCCAACCGCGAATGGAAACCTAGCAGGCTTTCGGAGTAATGGTACCCAAGGAAATCAAGTTAACGGCACTGGAGGTAATGTCATCAACCTCGATGGTTCGCCAAATTTGGCGTACGATGGCCAAGTAGCTTTCACGCCGCCATCTTCGGCAACTCGGGAATTCAAAGTGCAGACGAACAGCTTTGATGCCCAGATGGGATTTACCGCAGGTGCGACCGTAAACGTTGCGACGAAGAGCGGCACCAATAAATTCCACGGCGAGGGATACTACTACAATCGTGACAAGAGCCGAACGGCGAATAACTTCTTCAACAATAGAGCCGGTCTTCAGCGTCCTGAGCGAAAATACAGCCGCTACGGAGCGATGGTGAACGGCCCTGTGTTTAAGGATCGTACGTTCTTCTTGTTCTCGTACGAACGCCAGTCCGACAATGTTGCTCAAACGACGACATATTCAGTTCCAACGCGTTTGATGCGCCAAGGCAACTTTTCCGAGCTTGCATATCCGATCTACGATCCTGCAACGGCGTTCAACGGCAATTCAACCTGTGGCACGACCGGCACCCTGAACAGAGTTTGTCGAACGGCGTTTGCGGGCAACATCATCCCGGTTGGCAGAATGTACGCACCGGCACTCGCCTTCATGCAGTTTTTCCCTGAGCCCAACCTGCCGGGCACTGCAAACAACTACATTACCGATCAAAATCTGACGAGGCCATACCGTTCGTATATGGTAAGGATCGATCACACCATCAATGACAAGAACTCGATCTTTGGTAAGTACTATCACAGTCGGAATACGGAAGATCGTTACAACCTGACAATGGAAGAAGGGTCGATCTTCCAAGGATTTGAGAACCGACGCAATCATGGCGGAAACGTCGTTTGGACCTCGACACTCAATTCAAACTTCATCTTCGATCTTCGCGGCAGTTGGGCGATGTTCAAGCTACGTCGCTTTCAAGATGGACAGCCAACCGCGGCCGAACTAGGCTTCACAGGCATCCCGTCGATCCGCCAATCTAACATATTCCCGCGATTCAATTTCACAAACTTCCTGACCGTCGGCTCACTTCGTGCAGATTATAATGACGGCCGAGAGCGACCGTTCGATATGTTGACGATCCAGCCGACGTTTACTCAGATCTATGGCCAGCATACGTTCCGATATGGCTACGACTTCCGCAGATTGCACGAAACGTTCGATTACGCGGGATATGCATCTGGACAGTTCACTTTCCAGGGAACGTACACTATGGAGAACTCGAGTTCGGGCAATACGGAACGCGATCGTATCGGTCGTGATCTGGCTTCATTCTTGCTTGGGATCCCTTCGAGCGGCTCGATCGACAATCCTCAGGTGTACGATGTCTCAAGTGATTATCACGGGTTCTTTTTCCAAGACGATTGGCGGGTGTCGCCCAGCATCACACTGAACCTCGGTATGCGATACGAGCTCGAAACCGGATACAGAGAAAAGTCGGGCAGCATGGTTACAGGTTTCGATCGAAATGCCGCAAGCCCGATAGCAGGGGCAGTTTTGGCAAACTACAATGCGAGCGTTCCGGTTGGTGTGCCAAATACGGTCTTTCAGAGTCTCAAGGGCGGATTCGTCTTTGCTGCGGACAATAAAACGAGAAACCAGCAGATGGACACAAATAACTTCCAGCCGAGAATTGGATTCTCTTGGGGAATTGACGATAAGACCGTCGTACGAGCCGGCTTTGGCGTGTTCACATCGCCATTCCAGATCGTTACGCAAAACGTGATCTTTCAGCCTGGATTTTCTACCGGAACCACGTTCACGCCATCGACCAACAATGGCCTGACCTTCATAGCGACACTAGCCAATGCATTCCCGGCTGGCATTCTGCCATCGGTTGGAAGTGCCAATGGTCTGATGACTTTTGCAGGAACTGATCTTACGGCTGTCGGCAACAACGGCCCGACTTCAGTAATCCTTTCAAACGATCGAAAGAATGCAAATTATGCTCGATTTATTGCGGGCATTCAGCGGGAAGTATGGGGCGGCATCGGCCTGGACATTGCCTATATTTACTCACGAGGATATAACCTCAGCGTAAACCGCGAACTGAACGCCATACCGCGAAGCTGCGTCCGTGCGGACAACGGAGCGCCATGTCTGGTCGATCTCGCAACAGCAAATCCTGCAACTCTGGTCGCCGATCTCGCAAGTGCAACGACCTATCTCAACGCGACTATCTCGAATCCGTTCAGAACGCTCATCCCGACTAGTGCTGCGTGGAACGGCACTAACATAGCTCGCCGCAGATTGCTGACCGCATTTCCGCAGTTCGGAAACGTATCGACAACAGAGTATAACGGCCGCAGCTTCTATCATTCACTGCAAGTTCAATTGGTCAAGCGGTTCAACAAGGGACTTTCGGTCAATGGTTCGTACACATGGTCGCGAGAGCATACAGCGAATCAGTATCTGAACCCACAGGACACCGAGCTTTCGACCTATATTTCGCCAAATGAACGTCCGCATAGGTTTACGATCTCGTCAATCTACGAACTTCCTTTCGGCAAGGGACGACAGTTTGGCAACAATTGGCATCCTGTGGTTGATGCGCTTATCGGCGGTTGGCAGATGCAAGGTGTTTACGAATGGCAAAGTGGGGAACCATTGCTGTTGCCGAACATGTATTACAACGGCGATATCTCGCAGTTGCAAAGCCGACTCGGCAAAAAGGACCCTAACGGGCTTCGCTATGGTATCGATATTCCGGCTTGGGACACAAGCGGGTTTAGAATCAATGGCGTTGTTCCCGGTGTTGCGAACAACCAGACGAGCGGAAGCGCGATTACGCTACGGAGAATTCCCTTTACAACCGACGGCATGCGGAACCAACGCTTCCTGAAATTCGATTTTGGTATTTCAAAGAACTTCCGTATTCGAGAAGGTATGAAATTCCAGATCAGAGTCGATGCGATCAATGCTCTGAATTCACCGTATTTCTCGGCTCCGAATCTTACGGCTTCCGCGACCACGTTCGGAATATCGGCTGCGCCGGTTCGTCAGCCGCCACGTGATATTCAGATCGGCGGACGTTTCACGTTCTAGTCGTCGAGGAGTGGTTTCATTGGACTAGCGCTGTATTGCCGAGGAAGTTTGTCGAGCGATACAGCGCTCTTTTTGTAGGCAGAATGATGTTGAAAGCGTTTGCGACATTATCGATCTTGATAGCGGTGGCTGTTGTTAGCCGCGCGGCGGACATTGTCGTAGCGGCGGATGGCAGCGGGGATGTTAAGTCTGTGCAGGCCGCGGTCGACAGAGTGCCCGAAAACAACAAGCGTCGATTTGTGATCGCGATCAAGCCGGGAACGTATGTTGAGCAAGTACGTGTCCCTGCAAATAAGCCGTATATTTCATTTATCGGAACTGACGCTACGAAGACGACGATCACCTTTAACCTGTCAAACAAAGACGCTGGTTCAACGTCTGCAAGTTATAGCGTTTACATCGGTGGGCATGATTTTTACGCGGAGAATGTGACATTCGAGAACTCATTCGGCCCTGGCTCTCAAGCAGTTGCGGTGCTTGTCGAAGCCGACCGATCGATGTTTAACAAGTGCCGCTTTCTCGGTTGGCAGGATACGCTTTACGCGAAGAATGGACGGCAGTATTACGTCGATTCTTACATCGAGGGGCACGTTGATTATATCTTCGGGCAGGCTGCTGCTGTATTCGAAAATTGCCATATACACAGCAAAGGCGACGGCTACATCACTGCACCAATGCGCTTTGCGTCGAACGAACGTTCGGGCTTGATCTTTCATAAATGCCGTTTGACCAGCAACAACACAAAGAACGGTATTTACCTCGGGCGGCCGTGGCGTGACTACGGCCGTACCGTATTTCTAAATACGCAGATGGATGCCGAAATACGCCCAGAAGGTTGGCACCACTGGGAGCCGCACCGCGAAAAGACCGCATACTTTGCCGAGTACGGCTCGACCGGCAGCGGCGCGAACAACGAGAAGCGGGTCGCCTGGGCGCAAAAACTTTCCGATTCAGACATTAAGGTTTTCTCGGTCGAATATTTCTTGAGCGGCAAAGACGGCTGGGATCCGTACAAGGCTAACAACAGCAAATGGCAAGAAAAGACAGCTCCTGACTGGAAACTCGTTACTTGGAATGAAGTGATGAAACAGCAGCCGCTGTGGTACCAAACCGACGAAGCGGCTCGGATCGGCGACCAGTTACTGCTTTATCAAAAGTCGAATGGTGGTTTCGAAAAGAACATCGATATGGCGTTGATGCTGACCAAAAGCGAGCGAGAAAAGCTCGTGGCAACTCGCGACGATATCCGCGAAACGACGATCGATAACAAAGCTACATATACGCAGATCGCCTATCTCGGCAGGCTGATCACGCAGAGCATGCTAAAAAAGTCGCCGCCGGGAAACTTGCCCAAATATAAAGAGGCATATCTCAAGGGCGTCGATTATCTGCTGTCATCACAGTATGAGAATGGCGGCTTTCCGCAGTTCTTTCCTCTTAAGAAAGGCTACTATACGCATATAACCTATAACGATGACGCAATGATAGGCGTGCTTGAGCTCTTGCGAGACATTGCGGAGAAGCACGAGGATCATCAATTCGTAGACGAGGATCGCCGTAAGAAATGTGAGGTTGCGGTCGCAAAGGGACTTGATCTAACGCTAAAGCTACAGGTCTCGATAAAAGGTAAACCGACCATATGGGCGGCACAATATGATGAGGTAACGCTCCGGCCCGCAAAGGCTCGGGCGTTCGAGCCGATATCAATCTCGGGCGGCGAATCAGTCGGCATCGTGAGATTTCTTATGGGCGTCAAACAACCGTCGAAGGAGGTCGTTGCCGCCATTGAAAGTGCAATTGCTTGGTACCAAAAGCACAAGATAATGGGCTATCGAGTAGACCGTAAAGAGACGCCCGATGGCTGGAAATATTCGTTCGTCAAGGACGCCGCAGCAAAGCCCTTGTGGGGCAGATTCTATGAGATCGCGACTATGAAACCAGTCTTTCTGGGCCGCGACGGCGTCGTCAAATATGACATCAAAGACATAGAAGCCGAACGAGCAGGCGGCTACGCTTGGTATGTCAACAGCCCTGAAAACCTGCTCGAGAAAGACTATCCGAAATGGAAGTCGCGATTGGCAAGTAGTAAACCTTGAGGTACTTCTTTTGCGGCGTTTTTGCGACTTAACGGCTTGGCGAGAGACCGAGATTTGCCTCCCGCCAAGCCGCGAAGTACGCAAAGGAAGACCGCAAAGAAGAAAGGAAGTAGAACATGCAAAACAGACGAGAATTTCTTATCAATTTTTCGATCGGCGCGGCCGGCGTGATGCTGGCACCTAAGCTGGCATTCGGGCAGAACGATCCTTGGGCGACGGAATACAAGGCGATCTTGGCTCGCATCGTTCCGCCGAAGTTCAAAAATAAGAATTACGACATTCGCAAATTCGGTGCTAAGGTCGGCGGCACCGTCGATTGCCGAGCGGCGATCAACAAAGCTATCGCCGAATGCTCGAAGAAAGGCGGCGGCCGCGTCGTCGTGCCTGCGGGCGTTTGGCTGACCGGTGCGATCGAGCTAAAAAGCAACGTGGATCTTCACATTGCGAAAGGTGCGACGCTCAAGTTTGCGACCACGCGCGAGGCTTATCTTCCGGTCGTTCATACGCGTTGGGAAGGCATGGAACTGATGCATCTGTCGCCGCTTATCTACGCCTATGAGCAGACAAACATTGCCGTCACTGGCGAAGGCACCCTCGATGGCCAGGGCAAATCTTTCTTCTGGAAATGGCACGGCAATCCACGCTACGGCGGCAATCCTGATGAGAAGAGCCAGCGTCCGGCGAGAGCGAAACTCTACGAATATATGGACCGCAACGCACCAGTCGCTGAGCGTGTTTTCGGTGGTGAGACCGACTATCTCAGGCCGCAATTCATCCAGCCGTACAAGTGCAAGAATGTGCTCGTAGAGGGCATCAGGATCCTAGATTCGCCAATGTGGGAAGTGCATCCTGTGATGTGCGAAAACGTGACCGTGCGTAACATCCACGTCGAAACTCACGGCCCGAATAACGATGGCTGCAATCCAGAATCGTGCAAAGACGTGCTGATCGAGAACTGTCATTTCGACACTGGCGACGATTGTATCGCGATCAAATCGGGCCGAAATAATGATGGACGACGACTTAATACGCCGAGCGAGAACATCATCATTCGCAACTGTATGTTCAAAGATGGCCACGGCGGCATCACCGTCGGCAGCGAGATCTCGGGCGGCGTTCGTAACGTTTTCGCTCATGACAACAAGCTCGATAGCCCTGATCTGTGGACGGCAATTCGGTTCAAGAACAACGCATCACGCGGCGGCAAGCTCGAGAATTTCTATTACAAGAACAACACTATCGGCACCGTCTCGCGAGCTGTGATCGAGATCGATTTCAACTACGAAGAAGGTGCAAAGGGTGCTCATATTCCGATGGTTCGCAATGTCCAGATCGATGGACTAACGTGCGGCACCGGCAATCGAGCGGTCGATCTGCAAGGTCTCGACAATGCTCCGATCTTTGACGTGTCGTTCAAGAACTGCACCTTCGGCGAGATGAAAAATAAGAGCATCGTTAGGAACGTTAAAGGCCTGAAACTCGAAAACGTAAAGATCGGCGGCAAGTCCGTTGATTCGCTTAGTTAATGAATGAATGTCGTCCTCCTATTAGCATTGTTGATAACGCTGCCCGTTGCGGCCGTGTCGCAAGTTCGCGTCTTTCTCGCCGGCGATTCGACGTGTGCTGATAAGCTGCCGGAGAAACGCCCCGAGACTGGTTGGGGCGAGATGTTTGGTAAGCATTTCAAAGGTGGCAAGGTCAAGATCGAGAACCGTGCGATGAACGGCCGCAGCACGAAGACGTTCATTTCCGAAGGCCGCTGGCAGAAGATCCTCGATGATATGCAGAAAGGCGATTGGGTCTTTGTTCAATTTGGTCATAACGATTCGTCAAAGGAAAAGGGTGAGCGATATGCTCCGCCGGA
>JAEUQI010000106.1 GCA_016789145.1 Blastocatellia bacterium
AAAAAGAACCTCGAGGCCACGGCGTACGCCAGCCATAATCGCAGCGATCTCTCGGGCCGGAACAACGATCTTTTCATTTACGAATTCGGTCGTGTCCATCACGCGAGCGTGCGTCTTGTCGATCGATTCGCTGACCATTTCGACCTTGTCCTTAGCGGTCACAGCCGTTTGTCCGACCAAAGTTTTCAGTTCGCGAACTTCCTCTTTGATCAGCTCGGTCGATTCGGCCAAGTGTTTCGTTGCAACCGAAAGATTAGACGATATCTCAGCAAATGAGACCGAGATCTCACGCCCTTGAGCACCGATAGCATCAACCTTTGTGATCAGCGGATCAAACCGTTCTTCAAGACGATGAACGGTTTTGACAACGCGGCGAACGGTTAGGGCAATAGCGATCAACGCTATCGCCATCACGATAAAGCACACCGCGATCACGATCGACGATACCATTTGCCAAAATTGCGGATCGGACGTATTCATCTACTATTTTGCGTCTTTCGATTCTACCGGATAACTCGCGCGGCCATCAGCGATCGATTTTACTTCGTTCTTACGCTTTTCCTCGGTATAGGCGTCCTTGCCGGCCTCGATAGCAGCCGTAAATGGATTCGCCGTGCGAGCCGCAGCAGCCTTTGCTTTTTCAGCGATGTCAGCAGCTTTGTCCTGAGCCGTGTGATAAAGCTCTTCGGCTTTTTCACGCGAAACTTCGTAGTATTCGCCGGCTTTCTCTTGCAACTGGCCACCGACCTCTTTGCCCTTTTCGATGCCCTTTCGAGTTGCATCGGCGATGTCGCCTCGGAGTTCCTGGCCCGATTTAGGAGCAAACAGCAATGCTAATATCGCACCGATACCACCGCCTACCAACAGGTAAGTTAGCTTGGTCGATACATTCGATTCTTCGCGTTCGTATTCGTGTCTCATAGTATTTCTCCAATAAAAAACTGTATGAACCGAATCTTAACAGAAGCGCGGCCGATTCACCAAAGGTTTTTCGCAGCGAAACCAACTCGAAAAAAGCCCGGTCATATGGACCGGGCTAAATCCTGGATCCTGGTATGCTTTCTAAACCGCTAGCTTCAGTTCCGCGGCGAGTTCGCGAGCCATCGGGCCCTTTACGACATCGAAGTTGGGATTCGCTTTCAACGCGGCCGCTAAGTATTTTCGTGCTGCAGCACTGTTTCCCAGAGTTTTCTCAATGACGGCGGCGTGAAACAAGATCCTTGCGTCGTTCGTCTTTAGACGCAGAGCGTCTTTAATGTGCTTCTGAGCCTCTTGCACTTTGCCGTTCTTGAGAAGACACCATGCCAGAATGTCCGAAGCGTAAATGTCCTTATTGACAACATAATCCTCCTCAGCAACCTCCAGTGCCTCAGCGAGCTTCACGTTGTTGTCAGACCAAAGCAGTGCAAATCGATGAATGTCGCCGTCCTGTTCGCGCTCGATCTTTTCGGCTTGTTCGTAATAGCTCATCGCCATCGCAGAGTCGCCTTTTCGGCGTGAGATGTCGCCCGTCAAGATCAAAGCTTCCGACAGCTTGATCCGCGAATTGAGCGGCGTCAAGAGCTCCTCGGCAGCTGCGAGCTCGCCTTGGACACCGAGATATCGAGCCTTTGCTATCAGAGCATTTGGATATTCGGGGAAAATAGCGAGGGCTTGATCGACCGTTTTGCTGGCCATCGCCAAGTTCCCGGCCTTGAAATATTCGGCGGCAAGCTGAGTTTTGCTCCAGGCCTGTACCTCTTTGTCGGCAGGATCGGCAATTCGTGCCGCGATCTCGTACATTTCGACGGCACCTTTGTGATCTCCGTGAAGCGATCGCAACAAAGCTACACGCGAATATGACGAAGTATCCGGCCTGAGGTCGACCATCTTCTGTGCCGAACTGATCGCCTGGTCATACTTGCCCATCGCAATGCTGGCATCGACGAGTATGCCATAGGCGAACGGATCTCTCGGCTCTTCGGTAATAAGCTTTTTAGCTTCGACCTCGGCGATGTCGAATTCGTGATTCGACCCAAGCAAGCCGAGCTTAAGCTTACGAGCCACAAAGTTTGTCGGTTCTAGCTCTAGTGCCTTATCGACGTCGGTTGTCGCCAGCTTGTTGTAGTTGTGATCAGCCGTCTCACGTGCCCGCCGCGAATAAAGGACGGCTCGGCTCAGATACGCCATCGGCGAATCAGGCATTGCCGTGAGAACGGCATTTGCCTTGTCTAATTCAGCATCAACAGGTGCAGCACTTGCCACAGTAGTCGACTCGGGCGTAGTTGAATTGAAAATCTTCGTATAACCGATCGACAACAATATCGCTCCAATGACAATGGCAGCCAATAATCCGATCCTCATAAATTACCTCCTCGTTCAAAGAGTAAAGTGGCTCGACCCGTAGGCCGAGCCACATCCCTAACGCTTATTTACGCCTAAAGCCTCGTTCATCAACTGTGATCGATTCATAACCGAGAGCATTCTGCTGTTCGGTTAGCATCTGGTTTGATGTCCGCGGCTGATTGCCCTGATTCGGCGGGAGCAAGTATGGGAATCGGGTTAATAGCGGCCCCTCGGGATTCATGCTGACACCGTCACCGAGCGTGTTGTTTGGCGAAATGTTGGTCGCCGGTGTAAATGGCGTGCCTCCGGCAACTGCTCGAAGAGCAATGTCGGTGACATCATCAAAGACACGTCGTCCATTGGGGAAGCCCGCGACATCGCCGCCAAGCAGTCCAAGTCTATTCTGCATAGCGATCGGTGTGATCGGTATCGCGACATTCAGCCGCAGGTATTCGTGAGCGATGCCGTCAGATAAGAATGTCGTGTAGTTAGGCCCGGTAACTGCATTAACAGGAATGCCGGTCGCAAAGATCGAGACCAGGTCATTACGTGGTGGCGGCGGAATGGTGATGCCATAAACGGCCTGCAACAAGCGTGCGAGTTCAGGATCGGTCACCGCTTGGACGACACGGGGTATCGTTCCGTCAAACTGCGGCGAGAGCGAATTGAAAGCATCCTTGAGGCTGAGCGGGATCACAACTTCGTTTACGAGCGGGTTACCAAGTCGCGAAACCTGAACATAATCACCGCTAAAACTCCTGCCGCCCGGCGACAGAACCTGAGTCGAGCGTCGGCTAGCCGTTGCCCAAACACCGATGACGGCGTCAGGAGCAGTCGGCGACGCAGGAACGGCTCGTGACGAAGTTACTTCTTGAATTGGCACTTCGATCGCGATCGTACTTACGTTGTAGCTTTTGGTTGTATCAACACCGCCGGTGACTCCGAGCGAACGCAGATTCAACGCATCAAAAACGCCGAGGTCGATGTAAAAATACTCGTCACGATTGCCCGCAAATGCCTTGCCGCCATTTGGTAGATTGTAGACCGCAGGCTGGCCGAGATTTGCTTCGTAGTTTGGCGTCACGCGTGGGCCAATGTTTGCCGGCGGCGTCTTGAGTCCGGCACCCAACAGCTGGCCGCGGCGGCCCTGACGGCGTTCGATACGGCGAACACTGTAGGTTTGGAACATGTTGTAATCAGGATCATTCAGATTGCTGATCACGCCATCTTGGTTAACGGTTGATTGTCCGAGAACGGTGTCGTTGTTAACAGTCTGCGTCGTGAACTGGAACTGATAGATAATGTCCTCGGTACCGTTGCCATCGTTGTCGATCTTGATCTCGTACAATGCGGTGTCGTCAAAACGGAACCACTGCGGACCCGCCGAAGGCTCTTGCAGCGGGATGTAGTTAGCAATCAGCGTGACGAAGCCTTCCCTGCCCGGTTCGACGCTGCGAAACGCATAAGTGTCAGTGTTATCGGCAAAGCGGTCTAAGCTGATAAGCGGTGCCTCTGCGTGGCTCGACGCAAATGCGGACGTACATAGTGATGAAGCAACTATCGCCAACAGGCTAAAGCTCGCTGTCACTCGTTTAATGAAATTTGTCATTCTTCCCTCCTTGGATGTTGCTCGCCCTGCTCGCCATCCGGAATTGGCAGACGAGCAGAGTTAGCGGAAATTAGCTAGTGTGTGTCGTAGTTTGCGACAGGATAGTCGCCATTTTGTCCGAACGTAGAGAACGTCGTCGCTCCCGTTGCCGACCGGTTTGTGTAAAAAGTGCCATTCTGCTGGCGCCATACGGAGATATCCGTGCGGCTGTCGCCGTCATAATCAGCTTGTGTTGAATAGTCAGGCTTGCTGCCAAACGTAGCAGAGAAAAAGCTTCCGTTCGAACTCCGCAATATCAACCAGGTGAAATTCGATCCGCCCTGCAGGACTGCGAGATCGGTTCGAGCGTCGCCATCATAATCGCCCGGGACGACTAGATCGCCACCGTTGCCCCAATTCTGTGCCGCAAAGCCTAGAGTGCTTCGCTGCATAAAGAATGTGGCCGGAGATGCGCCATTTCCGCGGAACGTTCCGAGGTCAAATCGGCCGTCTCCGTCATAATCGCCCGGAGCCGTGATATCGGTGTTCAAACCAAACGTCTCAATGCGGAATGAATTGTTCGCACTATTGTTGATGTACCAGACCATTTGTGATGCCGTTCGACGAACAACAGCGAAATCAGCCTTGCGATCGCCATCGTAGTCTCTTGCAATCGGTTCGTCACCGTTCACGCCAAACTGGTATGCCTGAACCGTGCCGTCGCTGCTTCGCAACACAAAGAAAACGCCGTTCGATCCTCGCCAAACCGCGATGTCAGCTATCGAATCGCCATCATAATCAGCCGGCGTCTGTATGTCAGTCGAGAGGCCGAACGGAAGTGCGTAGAATGAGTTGTTCGAGCTGCGATTGACAAAGAATGAATTATTCGAGGCTCGAAACACGAACTGGTCAGCTCGGGCATCGCCATCGAGATCAAGCGACGTTCGGCCCGAGGCTGCCGTTCCCGGCATCAACGCAAGTCCGCGAAGATTTGTCGAGGCTCCTATCGGGCCAATGAAGCTCGCCGCACCATTCGTAAGGTTGATCGAATAAAGTTTCGAAGTCGTCTCTGAACCGATCTGAAATGCCGCCAACGCGACGTTATCCGCCGGATGAATGTCGAAACCGTTGGTTCCGGAGACGTTTATTCCGAGTGGTCCGACAGTGACCTGTGTTCCGTTATTTGGCGGATTCTGTGTGTTGAGTACGTCTCCGGTCGAATCGACTGTGTATAGAGTCGTAGTGGTTGTTCCGGCGAAGCTATTGGTGTAGCCGCCAGCGGTAACTGTTGGCGTGCCTGGGTTTATCGGCCCATCAGTTGCCGTTAACGTGCCGTCGATAGGATTCAGCCTAAGATTCTGGCCTGTATTGGAAACAACGCGAATACGGTCCGGAACCGGATTGAAATCGAAAGCGAACTCAGTTCCTGCTAGTGTAAATGCTCCCGGAACGCCTACGGCCGTAGCAACACCCGTGTTGACGTTTACCGTGTAAAGTCGGCTCGTGCTACCAAGAGCATAAAGCTGGCCATTCGCCGGACGGAAGTCTATTCCAAGAACGTTCTCAGCGGCCTGAAGTCCTGTGATCGCCACCGTAGTTTGGATCACACCGGGACGTGAAGCATTGAATGTCACTAGTTGATTGCTCGTTGTAAGTCCAACTGCTGTGAAGCCCGGCGTGCTGCCGATGTCAGCCGCAAGACCACGAATTCCGGTTGTGCCGACTCCGATAGAGCCAACGAGCGTAGCCGCACCTGTTGTGGTGTTGATAGTGTAAAGCCGTGTAAGTTCTCCAGTAGTCATAGCGGCGTATGCGACGCCATCACTCGAAGAGAAATCGAATCCGTTCGTGTCCGTAGCATCGACACCGAGAGGACCTACCGGAACAAGCGTGCCATTATTCGGAGGATTCTGTGTGTAAAGCGTATCGGTTGCGGCACTGATGTCAAAGAGTGTCGTGGTCGCCGCACCGTTGAAATTATTGATGTACGCACCGGCATCAACGCTAGTTGTCGGGCCATTGATCGCACCATCGACTATCGTCGCGCCGTCATTGGGATTAATTCGCAGATTCTGGCCCGTATTGCTAACCACACGTAGGCGATCAACGGTCGGGTTAAAATCAACGCCAAATGCTGTTCCGCTAGGAGCCGTCGAGACGGTAGCTACGAAAGTCGCGGCTCCGTTGGTCCGACTTAACACGTACAGGCGGCCGGTACTGCCGAGAGCGTATATCTGGCCCGTCGCAGGCCGGACGTCAACACCAAGTATGGTTTCGCCGCCTTGAAGCCCGGTGATAGGCCCAACGGTGACTAGAGCTCCCGGCGTTGCAGAATCGAACCTAACCAAGTCACCAGCAGTAGTTACGCTGAAAAGCGTAGTCGCTCTGGCAACTTCGGTAAATAGGATCGTGATAGAGAATAAAAAGATGAGCGTCCAAACTGAACGCTTAATTGATGGTGTCGTCTTCATGCGGTCCCCCCTTGCTAAAAAAGATGAAGCTCGTTGTGCTTCACGAAACGTGTGGCGAACGTTAGGAGGGGATAACGTAGCGGACTGTTTTTGCTTACGATACATATTTCGATGGTATCGCCCGCTTAGATTCATCTTTTTTACAAAGACTCGGAGTATCGTGGCCCACGTGATGAAAATCATTTCATTTGCTATTGTTATAGGTTCGGCTGAGCAGCTGTATGAACACTGACCTAATAAGAAATTTCTCGATCATCGCCCATATCGATCATGGCAAATCGACGCTTGCCGATCGTCTGCTGCAATTGACGGGCGCCGTCGCCGAGCGCGATATGGAAGCTCAATTGCTGGACGATATGGACCTCGAGCGTGAGCGCGGCATTACCATTAAGGCTCACGCTGTGCGTTTGGATTACAAGGCGAAAGATGGAAAGGACTATGTTCTGAATCTGATCGATACGCCGGGCCACGTGGACTTTAGCTACGAAGTTTCCCGTTCGCTATCCGCATGCGAAGGCGCATTGCTTGTCGTCGATGCCTCGCAGGGCGTCGAGGCACAGACGTTGGCGAACACGTATCTCGCACTTGAAAACGATCTCGAACTTGTCCCTGTTCTGAACAAGATCGATCTTCCCTCTGCCGAACCTGACCGCATCAAGGAGCAGATCGAAAACATCATCGGCCTTGACGCAAGCGAAGCGGTACTAACATCCGCGAAAACAGGCCTTGGCGTGGAGGAAGTTCTCGAGGCTATCGTAAAGACAGTTCCGCCGCCAAAGGGCGATCGAAATGCTCCGCTCAAGGCGTTGATATTTGATAGTTGGTACGACAGTTATCGAGGCGTGATCGTGCTGTTCCGCGTTATTGACGGCACGATCAAGAAAGGAACGAAGATACGATTTTTCAACACGGGACGCGAGTATCTAGTTGAGACTATTGGAGTTAACCGACCGCGACCGACACCGATCGACATTCTCGGGCCGGGCGAAGTAGGTTTCATTACTGCATCGATCAAAACTGTCGCCGACGTGCAGATCGGCGATACGATCACTGATTCGGCACGGCCTGCGACCGAGGCTCTGCCCGGATTTAAGGAAGTAAAGCCGATGGTTTTCGCGGGGCTTTATCCCGTAGACTCGGCACAGTACGAAGACCTTCGCGACGCGATGGACAAGCTGCGGCTGAATGATGCTTCGTTCTTTTATGAGCCCGAATCATCAACGGCGCTAGGTTTCGGATTCCGATGCGGCTTTCTTGGGCTTCTCCATATGGAGATCATTCAGGAGCGATTGGAGCGCGAGTTCAACCTCGATCTAATCACAACCGCTCCCGGCGTTCGATACCGTGTCACTACGACCGACGGCGAAGTCGCCGAGATCGATAGCCCATCGAAAATGCCCGACACCGGCCGAATCGTGAAGATTGAAGAGCCGTTTATCGAGGCAACGATCCTCACCAACGACTCGTATCTCGGCGGTATTCTGCCGCTGCTCGATGAGAAACGAGGCGTACAGAAAAAGTTCGAGTACATCACGACCGATCGCGTGATGCTGGTCTACGAATTGCCGCTCAATGAGATCGTTCTAGATTTTTACGACCGCCTCAAGAGTGTTTCAAAAGGCTACGCGTCGCTCGATTATCATTTGTCAGGCTACCAAGCGAGCAAGCTCGTCAAGCTCGACGTGCTCGTCTCGGGCGAACCTGTCGATGCTCTTTCGGTCATTTTGCATACCGATACGGCAACCGCAAAAGGCCGCATTCTGACCGCAAAGATGAAAGAACTCATCCCTCGGCAGATGTTCGAGGTCGCCATCCAGGCCGCCATCGGCAACAAGGTCATCGCCCGCGAAACCGTCAAAGCCATGGGCAAGAATGTCATCGCCAAATGCTATGGCGGCGACATCAGCCGAAAACGCAAACTGCTTGAAAAGCAAAAGGAAGGCAAAAAGCGCATGAAAAAAGTAGGCCGCGTCGAGATCCCGCAAGAGGCGTTTCTAGCTGTGCTGAAAGTAAACGAGAGTTAGCCAATGTGCGGACGCTATCTTAGAAAAGCCCTGAAGGACACTATCATCAAGCATTTTGAGCTTGTCGATGGGCTGGACTATTTTGACGAGCACGGCTATTCGGCAAGTAGCGAGGTGTTTCCGGGGACGCAGGTTTTGGCGATCAATCGGGAACATCGGCCTGAGGACATTCATTGGACGATCCGCGATCGGGCCTGGGACGGCAAGCTTGTCAGTGCGATCAATGCGAAGGCTGAGACGATCAACAAGGTCGCGATGTTTCGCGATGCATTCAAGACCGACCGCTTGTTAATTCCTGCAACAGGCCTTTACGAATGGCAGACTCAGCCTGACGGCACTAAGGTGAAATACAAGATCTGGTTCGACGAACCGCTATTCGCATTCGCCGGCATTGCACGAGATTGCGAGATAAAAGGCGAGCAAAATCGCTGTGGCGTGATAATCACAACAACGCCCAACAATATCTTTCGCGAGATCCACAACCTAAAACAACGCCAAGCCGTCGTCATCAAGACCGACGATTACGACAAATGGCTTGACCCAAAAACTCCTGCCGATGAGCTGAAACAGCTAATGCTACCTCTTGGTGATGACGAAACGCATTTTGAAAAAGCTAGTTAGCACTGGCGATCGCTCTAGCAACCTCAGCCTCAACTTCGCTACGGATCTTGTCTAATTCTTCTGGCGAACTCGCTTCGAATCGCAAGACTAGAATTGCTTGCGTGTTCGACGCTCGCACTAAGCCCCAGCCGTTTACAAACTTGATACGTGCACCGTCGATTGTGATTACTTCGTGTGTACGGCCGTATTGGTCGGCGATTCTAGCGACGACATCGAATTTTACATCATCGCCGCAATCGACGCGGAGCTCGGGTGTTGAGAATGTTGTCGGCAGATCTGATAGTAGTTCCGAAAGTTTCTTGTCGGTGTTCGACAGAATTTCGAGCACACGGGCGGCGGCAAAGGTGGCGTCGTCGAAGCCGTAAAAGCCTTCGGCGAAAAATATGTGGCCGCTCATTTCGCCGGCCAGTGCAGCTCCGGTCTCTTTCATTTTCGCTTTGATGAGCGAGTGGCCGGCTTTCCACATGATGCCAACGCCGCCGTTCGCCTCGATGTCGTCATAGAGCGTTTGCGAGCATTTCACCTCAGCAATGATCGTCGCTCCGGGCTTTCGCCGCAGGATGTCGCGAGACAGCAGTACCATCAGCTCGTCGCCCCAAATGATACGGCCTGTCTCGTCAACAACGCCAATTCGATCACCGTCGCCGTCGAATGCAATGCCGATATCGGCATCATTCTCGCGTACCGCATTGATGGCATCTTCCAGATTCTCAGCAACGGTAGGATCGGGATGATGATTGGGGAATGTCGAATCAGGCTCGGTGAATAGTTTGACCATCTCAATGCCAAGCTGATCAAAAACGGGCACGGCCGTTACACCGCCCATGCCGTTGCCGCCGTCGACGACTGCTTTGATCTTGCGTGAACCAAATGAAACGCGACTGATGATATCGGAGCAATATTCTTCGAAAACTTCGATGGTCGAGACGGAGCCGTCGCCTGACGGAAACGCTCCTCCAAGAGCGATGTGCTTGATCTCCTGAATCTGCGAACCAAACAGCGTGCCTTTGCCGAGGCAGATCTTGAAACCGTTATGATCCGGCGGATTGTGCGAGCCGGTGATCATCACACCGCCGTCAACGTCGCGAGTGTAAACCGTGTGGTACAGCACCGGCGTCGGGACCATTCCGATCAGAGTAACGTCGATGCCGCACGAGACGAATCCTGCAGTCAGCAGTTCGCAAAATCCGGGCGAACTAACGCGTGCGTCATAACCGATCGCGATGCGCTTTGCACCATCTTGTATGAAAAATGTACCGATCGACTTGCCGAGCAATGCGACAACATCATCATTAAGTTGGGGGCCGACGACACCTCGAATATCGTATTCGCGAAAGATATTTTGATCCATTTGCATTACCAATATTGTCTAATGGCGCACCGTATGTCCGCAATCTGTGAAATGGTGATTTGCGCCATTTTTGCTATACTTTGGGAGTTTAGGGCTTCGATCGAAAGGGCAACACGCGCTGTATGTCAGGCATCGAACCAAGCGACGGTAAAATATGCAGAAATTCATTTTAAGGTCATTTTCCCTATTTGCTATTGTGCTTGTTGGCACTCTGGCGGCATTTGCGCAAACCGCTTCGCCGACGCCACCTCCGGCCGTTGATGACGGCATTGGCTCGAAGGTTTTTGAGGTTCGCCTTCCCGTGACCGTTACTCGAAAGAAGGATCTAGTTTCGGGGCTGACTAAGAATGACTTTATCGTTCTCGAGGACGGAGTCGAGCAAGAACAGACCTTTTTCAGTGATGAACGCACTAACCCGCCGGTGTATGTTGGTGTTTTGATGGACACTTCGCCATCGACGGCCGGCAAGCTTGGATTTTCGAAAGAAGCCGCTGCGAATTTTCTCTACACGGTGATCAAGCTGCGTAAAGACAAGGCTGCATTCATGACATTCGACCACGAAGTCATTCTACGGCAAGACTTTACCGACAAGCTCGACCTGTTACAAAAGGCTGTTGATAAGATCAAAAAGGTCGGCTCGCAAACGGCCCTTTACGATGCAGTTTGGCAATTTAGCGATGAAAAATTGAGAAATGTTCCCGGCCGACGCGTGATCGTCATCATTACCGATGGCGACGAC
>JAEUQI010000107.1 GCA_016789145.1 Blastocatellia bacterium
AAGATCAATCTGCCGCAGGAATTGCGGCCACTGATCAGTATATCATACCTGCAACGGTGTCTCAATAAAATTCTTCATCGAGCAGTCAGCTAACGTTGCGTTGGCGGCTGGATCGATAGTTTCTGATGTTTCGACCAATAGGAAAGCCACGAATGCACGAATTAGAACAAATTCGTGCATTCATGGCCTCTTCTTATCAGATCTAACAATACAAGTACAAAGTACCCATTCGAGAGTCGGTCTCTATGTTGCAAGCCAAAGTATCAGACGATAGATACCGTAGCCTGCTCCGACAAGGATAGCAACAAGAACGAGTGCCAGGGCACCGACCACGATCTTGAACTTCTTGTAGCGGTTCTCGTCCGGAGGTGAGAGTTGATTCTGCGGAAAATATGGCGGCGGTCTATTCATAGCTAAACTCTACTATCGCGGCAACGGTTGTTCAAGGTTGGCTAGGCCATATGCGAGGACTGCGACAAGCGACGCTCCTTCTGCCAACTCACGCGGCACGATCTTGTCGAACGTGTCAGCCGCCGTGTGGTGATATTTGAAATAGGTTCTTTGATCGAACCACGGAGCAAAACTCGGCACGCCGGCTCGAGTCAACGGCGTGATATCCGCGCCAACGCCGCCCTGTTGTTGAAGTTGTGTGGCACCTTGTTTCGAGAGTACCGCAGTGATCGGCGCTAGAAACGCCGCGACCTCGCTTTTTCCCGCAAAGTTTATGCCGATCGGATGCGATGCTCCGAGATCAGCTTCGATGGCTGCGAAATGATTAGCCACGTTCTTCTTCTCTTCCTCGAAATATGCGCCGCTTCCCCGGCCGCCACTTTCCTCATCCATCCAGGCTATGAATCTAATGGTGCGTTTCGGCTTGAGTCCTAATCGTCTCAACTGCACGAGAGCAGACATCGACATGGCTACACCGGAAGCGTCGTCGATCGCGCCTGTACCCAAATCCCACGAATCAAGGTGGCCCGAGACAATGACGATCTCCTCGGGACGCTCCGAGCCTTTCAGGTCAGCGATCACGTTATGGCTCTCAACGTCGGGAAACTTCTGCGGCGTCAACACTAGATTGACACGAACCCGACCATCTTTTGCCAGCCACGCAAGCAGATCAGCATCTTCGTAAGTTATGGCTCCGGCCGGTATTTTCGTAACTCCATCCGTGTATCCCATCAAACCGGTATGAACCAGTCGATTTTGCGAGCCGCCGGCACTCCTGACAAGCACAGCGACCGCCCCGAGCCTTGCTGCGGCCATCGCTCCGCCAAACCGATATTGGACGGCGTTACCATAGGCCGCCAAGCCAAACCCGGAAGCCTGTAGCTCGGTGTCGAACTTATAGTTGAAAACAACGATCTTGCCGCGCACTTTGTCGGCTCCGAGTGAATTCAGTTCTTCAAAACTCGAAACGATCACGATCTCCGCAGTCAGGCCTTCTGCCGGTGTGGCAACGCTGCCGCCAAGCGCCGCTACGGTCAGTTTTTGAGTTGACGATGCAGCCATTCCAGGAAACTCGACGACCGACGCCCGTTCCTCGCCGCGAACCCAACGGGGCACCATACATTTTTGTAGTCGAACCTCGAAACCTTGTTTTCGCATCTCATCAGCGACATATTCGACCGCTCGGGCCGCCTGCGGCGAACCCGAAAGCCTCGGCCCGATGTTGTTCGATAGATAGCCCGTCTGCTTGTAAGCGTAATCGCTGGCTAATGTCGCAGCCTGCAATCTTCGCATTTCTTCGAGAGTTTGCTTCGAATAGAGTTCGGGAGTCGGAGCCCCCTGCTGTGCGGCGGTGGCCACCGCACCTAAGAGTACGGTCGCAAGAAAAATGTAAGTTCGCATATCGGCATTGTAACCGTATGTTACGTTGTTCGAAAGTTATATGAGATAATTTGGACAAAGGAAACCGCTATGAAAACTCAGACTATTCGACTTTTTTCGTTGTTCGCGATCATTGCATCGCTATCGGTCGTCACATTTTCTCAGACGTTTAACGTCAACGACATGATCAACCTCAAGCGCGTCGGTGACCCGCAATTGTCTCCCGACGGCACGATGGTCGCCTATACGGTCGGCATTCCCAACAAAGCCGAGAATAAGACGTTGACGCAGATCTTTGTAAAGCCTCTAGCTGGTGGCCGCGAACGCCAGCTAACGGATGGTAAATCGTCGAGTTCAAGCCCGCGTTGGTCGCCCGACGGCAAACGTATCGCATACGTTACCGGCGGACAGATCTGGACGATGGAGCCCGACGGCGATGACAAAGATCAGATCACCGAGATCTCGACCGGTGCGGGCAATCCGGTGTGGTCGCCTGACGGCTCGATGATCGCATTCGGTTCGGATGTCTATCCTGAATGTAGAGATGACGCTTGCAACAAAGCCGAAGCGGAAAAGGCGGAAAACTCTAAGGTCAAGGCTCACGTTACGGACCGTCTGTTGTTCCGACGCTGGGTCGAATGGCGAACGCGGATCCGCACACACGTTTTCGTAGTTCCGGCAAAAGGCGGCATAGCAAAAGATGTAACGCCAGGCGATTTTGACGCTCCGCCGTATGGAGCAGGCACGGGACATGATTATGTGTTTACGCCTGACAGCAAAGGCATCGTTTACATCAAGAATCCGGACAAGGTTGAAGCAGTTTCCACCAATAGCGACATCTTTGTTGCTTCCCTCGACGGCAGCTCGCCACGCAATTTGACGGCGTCTAACAAGGGCTACGACATGTCACCGGCATTCACGCCCGATGGCAAATATTTGATCTATCGCTCGATGGCCACGGCAGGGTTCGAGGCCGACCGAGCGAGATTGATGCGTCAGACTGTTGCGACGGGCGAGACCGTTGAATTGACCGGCGGTTTTGATCAACAGGTTGATGAGTTCATTGTGACTGCGGACAGCAATACGATCTACTTTACAGCGGCAGAACGTGGCCGGTCGCCGATCTTTTCGGTACCCGTCGAACCAAACTTTAGACTCCGCATTGCTACGCATGTCAAAAAGATCGCGACCTATGGCTCAGCCGGTTCGTTAAACGTAACTCGTGATGGATCGCGCATAGTCTTTGCCGCAACGACCGTTACGCATCCGACTGAGATCTTTTCGGTTGCCAGCGATGGCACGGGCATCACGCCTTTCACCACGGCGAATGACGCAACCTTGGCTTCGTTCAAACTCAACAAGTACGAAGACGTTGATTGGAAAGGTGCCGTCAACACGAAAGTCCACGGATTTCTCTTGAAGCCCGCAAACTTCGACCCCGGCAAGAAATATCCGATGATCGTTCTCATTCACGGCGGGCCGCAAGGTGCGTGGAACGACGGTTGGAGCTATCGCTGGAATCCGCAGATCTACGCGAACGCAGGCTATATCGTCTTTGCACCAAATCCGCGTGGTTCGACAGGCTACGGTCAGCAGTTCGTTAACGAAGTCTCCGCCGACTGGGGCGGCAAGGCGTATGTCGATATCATGAATGGCGTTGCCGAGGTCATCAAGCAGCCCTTCGTTGATAAGAACCGTATTGGTGCAGCAGGCGCCAGCTACGGCGGCTATATGGTCGATTGGATCTTGGGACATAATACCGACCCGAGATTCAAGTTTAAGGCATTGCTCTCGCACGCAGGCGTTTACAATCTGGAGAGCATGGCGACTTCGACCGAGGAGATCTATTTTGTGAAATGGGAATTCAAGGGTATGCCCTGGGAGAACCCTGTGAATTACAACAAATGGTCGCCGCACAAATTCGCTAAGAATTTCAACACTCCGACGCTAGTCACCGCAGGCGAGCTCGATTATCGTGTTCCTGTCGATCAAAGCTACCAGCTTTACACGACGCTGCAGCTGCGAAACGTTCCGTCCAAATTGATCGTATTTCCTGATGAAGGCCACTGGATACTGAAACATCAGAACTCGGAGTTTTTCTACAACAACGCTCTTGACTGGTTCAAGACATACTTGAAACCGTAACAATATGAAGTTCACCTCGCTACGATATTCCTTTTCGGCCGTTGTCATAATGACAGCGGCCATTTTCGCGACTGCTCAGGCTCCGATTCAGACTTTCGATCGGCCGCATGATTACGACGCGAAGCACTATCTGATCAAGACATCGTTCGACAAAAAGGCGAAGAGCATAGTTGGTGAGACGACGGTTACATTCTCACCGACCATCGATTCTTTCAAAACACTGAACCTTGACGCCGTCGGATTACGCGTCACCGCGGCGACAGTGGCGGAAGCAGGGACCAAGTTGAATTTTGCTGTAAAGCCCGGAGGAGTTTTGAGTATCGACCTCGATCGTGCTTATTCCAAAGGCGAGACGATCTCGGTTCGTATTTCGTACTCGGCGTCACCTAAGAAAGGCATCTATTTTGTCGAAGAGACCGACGAGCATTCTGCTCAGATCTGGACGCAGGGCGAACCGGACGAGGCACGGCACTGGTTCCCGTCATTCGATTTTCCGAGCGACCGAGCAACCACTGAACAAATGTTGACGGTCGATAAAGACGAGACCGTTATAGCGAACGGCGAATTCCTCGGCAAAAGCGATGAGTCGAATGGCAGAGTAACGTGGCATTACAAAATGCCCGTTTCGCATCCTGTCTATCTCGTTTCGTTCGTTATTGGCAAATACTCACGAATCGACGACGCTCGCGGGCCGGTGCCGATGGCGTTCTACACGTATCCCGGCCGCGAGGCTAACGCGAAAGCAGCATTTGACCGTACTGCCGATATGATGGCGACGTTCGAGAGGTTGACCGGCGTCAAGTTCCCTTTTAACAAATACGATCAGACGATCGTCTCGAATTTTGCATTCGGCGGCATGGAGAATATCACCGCGACCACGTATGCCGATCAGGAGATATTCTTTTATGACATGGATTTCGGCAAGCCGCTGGTCACCGACCTTGTCTCACACGAGCTTGCACATTCGTGGTTCGGTAATCTCGTAACCTGTAACAACTGGGCAGAGCTTTGGCTAAACGAGGGATTCGCAACCTTTATGGAGGCCGCATATCGCGAGGCAGCATTTGGCCGCGATAACTATCTCTCGAAGATAAGAACGGACGCAGGTTCATTCCTGATGAAAGATGCGGTCACGAACCGACGTCACGGCCTTTACAATCTGCGAGCGGGCGAAGTCGATAAGCTATTCGATGATGCTTCTGTAACATATAACAAGGGCGGCGTAGTACTGCATATGCTCCGCGAAGAGATCGGAAACGAAGCGTTCTGGAAGGGTGCAAATATCTATCTAAACCGCCATCGTCTTGGTACCGTTCGTACGACCGACCTGATCGCCGCGATGGAAGAGGCGTCCGGCAAGGATCTCGATTGGTTCTTTGATCAATGGGTCTTCAAATCGGGAGCTCCACGTATTACGATCACTTCGGTCTATTCCGCAAGGTCGCAGACGATCAAAATAACGGCAACGCAGACTCAAAAAGCCGACGCTATTGTTCCGGCGGTATTTCGATTCAACTTGCCTTTGTCCATAACCACATCAAAAGGCGTTATCGAGAAAGATATCATGCTTGATGCAAGAGCTAATTCGATAACCGTCAAAGTACCGGCCAGGCCATCCGGCGTCGAGGTCGTCGACGATATGAAAATGCCATTGAAAACCGTGAAGATGACCAAGATCGTTTACGCAAAATAACGAAAAGCCCCGTCGATCGCGACGGGGCTTTTCTACTTTGAGAAGACAGGTGTCTGCCTCGATGTTGAAATGTCAGAGCTTGAAGCTACTTGGTTCTGAACCACTTAAATTTACTTCTTTGCAACACCTACGAGGTTAGCTGACGGGCTAGGAACGAAAGAGTATCCCTTCATATTAATGATTCGCCCCATTCCGAAGATTTCGGAAATTGGTTCCCCCGCTCTCGCTCAATGCGAGACTCGGCGATCAACTTTTCAACAATCGTAGATTAACACACGAAACGGCGTTCGACAAGGAAAAACTAGTTTGCGGCAGGAAATAGTTGATAAAGCATCATATAAACGACGACGCCCGTTATTGAAACATAAAGCCAGACCGGAAATACGAGCCTCGCAAGCCGTTTATGCTTGTCAAATCGCTCCTTAAGCCCAAGATAGAGCGTCCGTAGAACGAATGGCGTGACAAGTGCTGCCGAGATAGTGTGTGAGGTCAGTATCGTGAAATAGATCGGCCGAGCGATGCCTTCGCCGCCGAATTTTGTTGGGCCCAATCCAAACATATACGTTCGGATAGCATGATGCGTAAGGTAACTCGCCAAAAAAACGGTCGAGACGATAGCCGCACCGAGCATAGCCTTGCGATGCGTCTCTCGATTCTGCCGACGAATGTTGATAAATCCAAAAATGAGAAGCAGCGCACTCAGCGAATTAAGTGCAGCATTCAGATGGGGAAAAATAGGCAGCAGATCTTGCATTTACTTCCAGAAACCGAGGAAAAAGACCAGAACAAACCAGAGTATCGCGAGAAAGTGCATATACCAACCAACCGTTTTCGCGATCGCAAGTCGTTGTTCATTAAAAACATCTTCGACGACGAGCCTTCGAAATCGAACAAAAACGGACCACAATGCAATGATTCCCGCGATCACATGTACCGCGTGTACCGCAGTCAGAATATAGAAAAATCCGGCGTACGGATTCCCTCGAACATAGAAACCGGCTTGCATCAGCACCGCCCAGACCGCCAATTGCGAAGCGACGAACAACGCCGAGACCGCCATTGAAGCCATCAGCCATTTACGAGCTTCGATGAGCCGTCCCGCAGAGGCGTTTCGTTCGAACAGGTAATATAAAATGCTCCCTGCCGCGATCAATGCCGTGCTGATCCAGACCTGAAACGGCAACGCGAACGGTTGCCATTCCTGAACATTGTTGGCATGGATCACGACATAGGCAGCCATCAGGCCGCCAAAGGTCATCAAGACGACGACCAATAAAAAGAATGTAAGAATTCGATACTTGGCGTTGCCGCCATCGGTGACCAGATCTTCGTCATTCCGCGGATCAAATGGCCCCGAACCGCCGCGACCTTCATTCCCATCGCCGCCGTCACCACCGTTGCCGCCACCGCCGCCGGATGTCCGCGGCCCGCCTCGTACGAGTTCGCCGGGCTCATCGATCTCATCAATTTCTAGCGTTCCGACATTCATATCAGCGTTTATCGATGACCATTAGCAAGAATAGCAGCGGCAAATACAATACCGTGACAAGCAGCAATCTACGAGCGGCAGCGTCGGTCCTTCGCTTCGCAGTGACAAGGCTTTCGACAATATGCCACATTCCCAACACGATCGCTCCGATAAAGAAGATCTCGCCGCAGATGCCAAAAACATAGGGCGAAAGGCTGATCGGGATAAGCATTATCGTAAACAGTACGATCTGCCTAAACGTCAGCGTTCCGTCTTTCTCAACGACCGGCAGCATCTTAATGCCCGCATTTCGATATTGGTCTCGATACATCCACGCAATAGCAAAAAAGTGTGGAAACTGCCACAGGAACTGCATTGCGAACAGAGCCCAAGCCGCGATGCTTATCGAATCGGCCGCCGCCGTCCAGCCCATTAGCGGCGGCATTGCCCCCGGAATCGCACCGATCGCAGTCGAAGCCGACGTTCGCGTCTTTAACGGCGTGTAAACAAGCACATAGCCAACTATTACAACGAGCCCGAGAGCCGCCGTCAGCAAATTAATTGCAAGAGCAAGATACGTCTCGGCACCGATGCAGAGCACCGCACCAAAAACCAACGCTTCCGTCTGCGAGACACGCCCCGACGGTATCGGCCGGCCGACGGTGCGCTTCATCAGGGGATCAATGTCGCGCTCGAGCCATTGGTTAAGCGTTGCCACACCGAATGCCAGCAGCGTGATCGCTACCATGGCATTTACGAACAGAACGTAGTTGAACGGCGGCGTTGACGCCAAGTAGAAGGCAGCCGCAGATACAAGCACGAGCAAAAAGGCTATCCGCGGCTTTGTCAGCTCGATATAAGCCGACACCTTTCCACGTAGCCCAATGCTTGGGACGACCGCTTGTTCTACCGAAACACTACTCATTGCTAGAAAAAGACAAAACCGTAAGCATCAAGAATAGCGTCTAGTATGGGAAAAGAAAAGCGATTGCTGATAATCGGTCATCGCTAAACATAGTAGTCTTACTTATTTTCGGCCAGATGACTTCGCTCGCACTGTGCGATAATCTTCTTTTAGTTTATGTCTGCGGCAGAAGACACCATCGCCGGTCCAAAGCGGAAGTCAATTGGGCTGGAAACTGTACTCGACTTCTTGAGCTCCGTTCGTCTCGGGGTCAGTTTGCTGTGCATTCTCGTCGTGCTCTCAATGATCGGAATGCTGATCGTTCAGCAGAACGTCAACGGATTCGACGCTTGGTTCGTTGGACTGACGCCCGCAGAAAAGACCGTTTTCGGGGCGCTCGGCTTCTTCGACATATACCATTCTTGGTATTTCAATCTGCTATTACTGTTCCTTTCGCTAAATATCATTCTCGCATCGATCGATAGATTCCCATCGGTCTGGAAGGGCTATTTCAAAGAGCCTCTTGTCGCTCCGACGCGCGGCTGGCTTCTTTCGCAGAACGACAACCTTTCCATTACTGCAGCTAACACGTCCGAAGCGCTATCGATCGTCAACGAAGAGTTTGCAAAAGCGGGCTATAAGCCGTCGACAACCGAATCGGTCAAGACCGAATACGCGATCAGGCCCGACGGAACTAAGGATTTTGAGAACACGGTCGAGAGAAAGGCAACCGTTGTATTCGGCGAACGCGGCAGATCGAATAGGCTCGGTGCCTATATCGTCCATGTCTTCCTGCTAACGCTATTCCTCGGGCATTTTGTGGCACTGCGAACCGGTTTCGACGCCGATGTGAGAATGGTTCCTGGCGTTAAATCAGATCAGATACAATTGATCGAATTCAACCTGGATAAGAAAGAGCGTTTTAACGTTCAACTTCCCTTCTCGATCGAATGTACCGACATTCAGCAAACGCTCATCAAGGCCGATGGCGAGATCGATGTTTCAAATACGCTTGATTGGCGTACGCAGATGCGGATCGAGGACCCTGATTACGGCACATTCCTGGCCGATGTCAGTCTTAATTCGCCGGTCAACTATCGCGGATATCGATTCTTTCAGGCACAGACCATCCCGATCGGCTCGGCTCGTACTATCAAACTCGAGTTAACGCCCGCTAATGGCGGAGCAGCGAAGTTGGTCGATATTCCACGAAACGGAACTGTGACAACTGACGATGGTTTTGTCGTGAGTTTTGTAGAATTTCAGCCGGATTTCACGTTCGGCCCAGACGGCAAACCCTCGACGCGATCAGGTGATTATAAGAACGCGGTTGCCGTGCTCGGCGTTACGTCGCCAACGGGCGAAAGACAGACCGTGTACGCATTCGCGAACAAATTGGCGGACAATGCGCCGGTTGCAGCACCTAAGTTAGGCTATCGCTGGCGTTTGGCTGAGTTTGAGAAATCGCCGTTCGCCCACGTGCTGTCTATCAAATATGATCCGTTCGGAGCGTCATTTGTTGCTTGGTATATCGGTGGATTTGGCCTGATGTTCGCACTCGCATTCGTATTTTTCTTTTCACATAAGCGGATTTGGGCAAGGGTCGAAGAGAAAGCCGACGGCACCGCCGAGATCGTGCTTGCCGGCCATGCTAATCGAAATCCGTTCGGTTTCACCGACACGTTCAAGGCTCTCGCGGCGTCGATCGAGGGCAAACTTTCAAGAGGTAAATAATGGAAGAAGTTAGGCAAGAGCAGGAAGATAATTCGATCAAGTCGTGGATACCGACGATTCTTATATTCGTCGGTTCGTTCGCAATGCTTGGGCTCAAACATCAGTTCGGCGACGCATTCATAGGCGACGGAGCATTGATGATGCTCGCTTTGGCGGCGTATATTCTAGCAGCACTCTTTCAGCTTACAAATCTCTACGCGCCGTCGACGATGTCCGAGAAGATCGGCTTTTTTGCGGCGAGCCTTGGCGTTTTCTTCAATCTATCGAGTTGGCTCGTTCGATGGATCGCGGCATATGACCACGAGATCGCTATCATGCGCGAAAGCGGCAATATGGCGTCGCCTTGGATCTTCCGTTATATTCCGTTCGCGAATTTGTATGATCTAAGTCTCGCGTTCGCATTCGGAGCAGGCATCGCAAGTATTCTGTTCGCAAAGCGAAAGAACTTCCGTGTGCTTACGGCATTTACGCTGCCTCTTGCGGCGTTGATCTTGTCGCTCGCACGATTCATAGGTAACGAATTCATCGATCTGCCGCCCGTGCTCGATTCGTATTGGCGGCCGATACACGTTGGTGTTGCTGCAATCAGCTACGGAATTACACTTGTTTGTTTTGCTGTTGCGGTCATCTTTTTGCTAAAAGATCGTGTAAAGGTCGAGGCTTTGGCTTGGTGGTCGTGCTTGTTCGGTTTGAGCGTCATCGCAACGGTCAGCAAGTTCTCGGTATTTACCGAGCTGGTCTATCGGGCCGGCCTCTTTGTTCCAAACGCCGTTGGCAAAAAGCCATTCTCCGCGCCATTCCGTCTCGACATGCCGTACGTCGGGCCGGCGTTGGCAGTCGCGGGCATCTTGCTATTGGGCGTGATGATCGCCTACGGTATCTATTTACTGAAAGACTCGAATGCGGCGAAAACGATCGGAAGCTATCTGCTTAAGGCCGCCTTCGTTGCCCAGATCGTTTCGCTCGGTCTTTTGGTCAATGGCATCAAGACGACTGACGCCGTTCTACCAAAACTTCAAGCCCAACTTGCCGCTGATCAATCACAATTCATCACGGCGGGAATGGCGATAGCGGACACACAGCAGATGTCTGCCGCAGAAATGTCTGCTCTCTCATCCGTTCAATTCGCCCAAATGGGACGGAGCTATCTTGAAGCCACCGGCGACAAGCTCTATCTCAGCCTCAACACAAATCCTGTCGAAGTGGCAGC
>JAEUQI010000108.1 GCA_016789145.1 Blastocatellia bacterium
TGGCAGACATAAAAAAGACCGTCTTTTCAGACGGCCTTTCAACGAACGTTACATCCCGGATCACGGAGTCATCATGACGCCGAAATCGAAGAATTTCGAACCGACACCGGCAGCCGTATTGGCATTGCCTGAGTTGAGAAGGTAGAAACCGTATTCGCCTTTCTTAAGCGGGGCCGTCGGCGTGATCTTGAAAACTCCGTTGCCGAGATCTTCGCTCTTGAGTCCAACGACATATTCGTCGGACAAGCCGCCTTTGCCGCCCCACGAATTTGATTTCGCAATAGTGACTTCGCGGTTGTCGCTTCGCTGATTAAAACGAACAAGCGTAAATTCGTTCGGGCTCGAAGGTATGCCGCTAGACGTGTTAAGGCCGCCGCTCGATGCGTCGAGATAGAAGTAAAATACAGGGCTAGTTTCCTGAATTTGAAGCGTTGCATTGCGTCCCGGCAAGTTTGTTTTGGTCTTAACTTTGCCTAAACCAAATGGCGTGATCGATGCCGTAAATGCTCCGCCGGTGCGGTTTTGGCCTGACATCGACGGCTGAAGCTGCGTCATCTTCTTTTTGCCATCGATCTCTTGGTATAGATAAACGCCGAATCCACGCTTGGTCATCGGGTCGTTAGGATCGCCATTCGAAGCCATCGCTGCCGAGCCGCCGCCGACAGGCTTGCCCGATTTTGCAGCCAGCATCGCTCCGACAACTTCGTCCGAAACGCCTGCTTGCTTGAGCTTGATCAGAGCGTCCGTGGACATATCGAAATTCGTCGCCGATGAATTGATCTTGCCGATAATGATCGAGCCTGCGAGGCCGGCTTTGGTAAGCGAGATCACCTCGTCATTGGTCATCGTTTCCTGCGCAAACGCACCGAACGACATCGTGAGCGTTAGAACCAAAATTGAAACTACTTTTTTCATAACGTTCTCTCCTGATTTTTGAACAAGAGCCTGTTACCTTTTGACAGGCTTAAGATAAGTTTCGCGAGCCCTGACAACGAGGTCCGGCCTATATACTCGGACACGAATGTAGTATTTTGAACCGGGCTTGCGTTCGCTGTTTGGATAATACCCCAAACTGTAAGTTTTGCGAAGTTCATCAGCGATACGAGCGAAGGCCGCAGTGAGATTCGTGGTGCTGCTCACTCGCTGCACACGGCCGCCTGTGCTAGTGGCGATGGAATTTAGAAACTCGCGTGCCGCTTCATAGTCTTGCTCGCGTTCGCCTTTTGTCCGGGGAGATTCGACAATGTACGGCCTATCGTCATCGTCGTAACGTATCTCGGCATCGTTTCGACGATTCTTCTGAACGTCATCGAACGTGTCGTATTGTATCGGATAGATGAGCGTGTCCGTTTCGTCAACGTCAGAGAGAATGGCTTTCAGATCCGCATTCTTGCTAGTCGTATCTACGCCATCGCTGAGCAGAACGATGGCTTTGCGGCCGGGCAATTTGGCAAATCGCTCGTTGACCACAAGTGAAACAGCGTCATAGACCGATGTACCGGAGCCGATCTTGGCACCTTCGATAGCGTAGCGGATCGCTTTTCGATTGTCGGTAACGTCGCACAAGATGCGAGCTTTGCGGTCGAACGCGACGATCATTACTTTGTCATTCGCCTTGAGCTGGGCGACAAATTGCATCGCCGCCGATTGGATCTCTTCGAGTTTGAACACGCTCGAATAGCTCATATCGAGCAGCAAAGCGACCGTAAACGGAGCGTCATTGGTGCCGAAGAACGCGATCTCTTGTTCTTCGCCATCCTCGAAAATGCGGAATTCGCTTTGTTTGATATCCGGGACCGGACGGCCTCCGCGAGTCGTAACGCGGACGGGAATTGTAACCAGATCGGTATCAACTCGGATTATCGATTCGTCCCGTTCGCTAGAATTTTCAGTTTCGACCACCGAGGCGCGGTCGTATCGAGAAACGCTTTCGGAATACTGTTTCTTATGCCCGCTCTGCCCGGCGACCGACGCCGCGAGCAAGACGAAAAGAGTTGCGAACCTTAGAAACATTTACTGTGCGACCTTGATCGCGGTCACTTTCCAGCGAATATCGGCACGGTCATCGTCTTTGCTAAAACCGTCGAATGTGAGCGTGATCGGTATCGATTCGCCGCCGCCGAGTTGGTCCTTTTGATTTGGGACAACGAGGATCTTTCGTTCGCGAAGCACCTCTTTCATCTGCGTGACGACCGAGACGGAAACCTCCAAGAGCGATAAGTTTTTGGTGCCGCGATTGCGGATCGTTCCTTTTACGAACATTGATATGGTGCCGAGGCCGGTCGGCGATTCGACCGTATCGCGATCGGTCGAGATGATTATGTCCTTGTTCACCTCGGCAAAGCCAGGTGAGCCCTCGCGAAGAGCACCTTCGAGCAGTTGAGCCTGTTGTTGATCGATGGGCGGCTTTTGCGAAAGCCAGAATATCGCTCCGGCGATCAACGCGACACCAAGCAACACTCCGACAAGCAAAGTCGGTGAAAAAAAGCTCTTTTTCTCTTCGGGTACAAATAGGTCGTCCATTGATTTCATTTTACTGTTAGACAGCCGTTTTCGGAAAAAGGTTCCCGATTAAGTTATCATCAGCTTTACCAATGTCAGGTTCTGAGATGAAAATTTGCTATGTCGAAGTTGCACTTCCGGTGCCGCTCAGACGCGTGTTCACATATCGTGTTCCCGTCGAATTGAGCGGCGACCTAAAGCTCGGAGCCCGCATAAAACTGCCGTTCGGACGTCGCGAAATGGTCGGTTACGCCGTCGGCCTGCACAATGAACTGCCGCCCGATCTCGACATCGACGAATCAAAGTTAAAAGACATCGCCGAGATCCTAGACGAAGAACCACTCATCACGCCCGAGATCCTGCGCCTTACGCAATGGACCGCCGATTACTACTCCTCATTCTGGGGCGAAATGCTAAAAGCCTCGCTCCCTGCGGGCCTGAATTCGGAGACAGTTCGCCCAAAACGCCGCAAAGCGGTCCGCCTCCGATGGAGTGCGGACACTCCTGTCCGCATGAGCGTCGCTTCGACGCGAACAGAACGTGGTGATGAGAACAGTCTCGCCGGAACAACGGACGATGCCGACGAGTATGCCCGAGTTTCAGATGAGAGAAGCTCCGCACACGAACGGAGTGCGGACACTCCTGTCCGCATGAGCGTCGCTTCGACGCGAACAGAACGTGGTGACGAGAGCAGTCTCGCCGGAACAACGGACGATGCCGACAAGAGTGTCCGCACTCCTGTTCTTGAACCGCGTGGCTGGTACTATCATGGTGGGTTGCCGCATTTTGATGGCGAAGTCGTTCAGTTCGTTACTTTTCGATTGGGTGATTCCCTACCCAAGTCAGTTTTAGAAGAGATAAGGCTAAGGATCGAACATGGGAAAGTCGATCTCGAACATGAAAAATACCGCCAAGAGATCGAAGACTATCTTGACAGTGGAGCAGGTGAATGTATTCTTCGCGATCCACGAATAGCTCAGATTCTGCAGGAGACGATCCTCGAGGAAGCTGGTTCTTCCATCGACCTCAAGGCTTGGGTGATCATGCCCAATCATGCCCATATCTTATTTCGGATGCTTGCCGGAGACGATCTCGCGGGCGTCATGAAACGAATAAAAGGTATTTCGGCGAGACGAATCAACGAATTGCTTGGGCGAAAAGGAAAGGTTTGGCAAGCCGATTATTTTGATCGATTCATTCGCGATGGCAAACATTACGCCCGAACTTTTCGCTATATTGAAAGCAACCCTGTTATTGCAAAACTTGTAGATTCGCCTGACAAATGGCCCTTTGGAAGTGCATTTTATCGGAGTGCGGACACTCCTGTCCGCATGAGCGTCGTTTCGACGCCAAGAGAACGTGGTGACGAGAGCAATCTCGCCGGAGGAACCGGCGATGCGGACAAGAGTGTCCGCACTCCAATACAGCAACGAATCATCGACCTTCTCAAAGCCAACAACGGCGAAATGCTCTTCACCGACATCGTCGATCAGCTCGGCGGGAGTGCTACGCCGCTGAATACTTTGGCTAAACGTGGTGTTGTCGAGATCTTTGTTCAGGATGTTGATCGAGATCCTCTTAAGAACGCGACGATTCCTGCACGAGACGATCTGACCTTGACCGACGAGCAGAACGCCGCATTTACGGCAATCACGACTGCTCTTGAATCCAAAGAATACAAAGGCTTTCTCCTGCACGGCGTGACCGGCAGCGGGAAAACTGAGGTTTATATACGGGCGATGAAGCATGCGTTGGAGCTAGGTGGATCGGCGATGATGCTTGTGCCTGAGATCGCGTTGACGCCGGTTTTCTCTCGGCGTCTACGAAGCGTTTTCGGCTCAAAGGTCGCGATCCTCCACTCAAATCTCAGCCAGGGCGAACGCTACGACGAATGGCGTCGGATTCGGCGCGGCGACGCGCGTATCGCGATCGGCACTCGGTCTGCGGTCTTTGCTCCTCTCGAAAATATCAGCCTCGTGATCGTTGACGAAGAGCACGACCCTTCGTATCGGCAGCACGAATCTCCATTTTACAACGCCCGCGATGTGGCCGTGATGCGTGCTTCATTGGCGAAAGCCATCGTCGTTCTCGGCAGTGCGACGCCGGCGATGGAAAGTTTTTACAACGCCCAAAACGGCAAATACGAGTATCTCGCCCTGCCCGAACGCATCGGCGGTCGCGGTCTGGCTTCGGCGGAGCTCGTAGATATGCGCGACGTGTTCAAGCGTTTTGGCAAAGACGTCGCACTTTCTCCCGAGCTTATCGAGGGCCTGACCGAGACCTTGCACAAAGGTGAACAGTCTATCGTGCTGCTAAATCGACGAGGTTTTTCGCAGTTCGTGCTGTGCCGAACGTGCGGCGAGACGCTGAAATGCAAGAATTGCGACATCACGCTCACATTCCATCGCGGCAATGCCAAGCTCATCTGCCACTACTGTAATTACTCCGAGAAAGTCCCGAAGGTCTGCCCGCATTGTAAAAGCGAGTTCCTATATTTCGTCGGCGAAGGCACCGAAAACATTGCCGATCAGCTCGTCGCCCGATTTCCTAACGCACGTATCGAACGCGTCGATCGGGACACTATGGCTCACAAAGGCGAGCTCGACCGCGTGCTGCTCGATTTTGCGAACCACAAGATCGACATGCTCGTCGGCACGCAGATGATCGCCAAAGGCCACGATTTCCCAAACGTAACGCTGGTTGGTGTTATTGGAATTGATATTGGTCTCGGCCTGCCAGACCTCAGAAGCGCGGAACGGACGTTTCAATTGATCACTCAGGTCGCCGGACGCTCCGGCCGCGGCGAGAAACCGGGCCGCGTACTTATCCAAACGTACTATCCCGACCACTACGCCCTACGGCACGCTCTCGCTCAGGATTATCTTGGTTTCTACAAAGAAGAGATACGTTTCCGCGAACGCCTGGCCTATCCGCCGTTCGTCGTCCTCGCGTCTATATTGGTCAAGCACCGCGACCACGCCTACGCGTCAAAACAGGCAAACACGCTACGCCGAGCTCTCGACGAAGCCAATGCAGACCGCACGGTACGCATTCTCGGCCCGGCTCCTGCATCGCTGTCCAGACTCAAGAACGAATTTCGCTTTCAAGTGATCCTGAAAGCAACCAACCGCAGACATCTTCGCGAACGCTTGGATTTCGCACTAGAATCCGCCGAACGCCAAGGATGCGACCTGCGCACAATAAACGTAGAGATCGATCCGGTTAATTTAATGTAATGCTCTCTAATTCACCGCCTTCGAACTTAGCCCAATTGCACGCACCTTGATCTGGGCGTAGATCTCGGCGACGGAAATTTTGCATCCCAATGCGTCGAGACTGATCATGTCGTCGCGTTCGTCGTAGATGCGGTAGAGCCACTGCTTTGTCTGCTGGCGGGCGTAATGTTCGACTCGCATCTCGTCGCTACGGATGAGGATGCATTCTTTGATCGACGGAATGGCGAGGTAGCTTTCGAGTTTTTGCACGCGGCCGAGCGGGTCGCTGTCGCCCGAAGCGATATCAACGACGACCGTTGGATTTGTCAGGACTTCGTTGCTCGCATCGGCAAATTTGGGTTCGCCGCTGACGACCACAACGCTCGGTAAGCTCGTCATAGTTCCCCGCAATTGGACGCACATTCCGTTCACGTAGATCTCAGATTTTGACGCGTTGACACGGCTGCCGACAGCGATAGCCACATTTGTCGCGATCAGATTTTGCCAACGGCCAATGCCTGCTGACGGCTCGGGCGTTGAGGTATTTGGTAGAAATTTATTGATATTATTGCTGTTTGCTGACTGCGAAGTCGCTGTTTCGTTCATAGCGGTATGCCTCCCTGTTAGGAATAAATGGTGAAAATATTTCGGGGAAAGGGCAAAAAACTGTAGGACAGTTTCAAGTGGACGCTTTTGTTTGCTACAAATAGTCTTACATATCGCGCCGCGAAGTTACAACAACTATTAAATGAAAGTAGCAGAATTAGCAAAATTAACCGCCGCGACTATCGAACGCGGAGACGCTGACATCGAGATCACGTCGGCAGCCGGGCTCGACATCGCCGGGCCGCAGGACGTGACGTTCCTTGCAAACCCGAAATATACGCCGCAGATCGCCGAGACCCGTGCCGGAGCGATCTTTCTAAATAAGGCAGCGACGATCGAACGCGAAGACATCGCCGTGCTGCGTGTTGACGATCCCTACGTCGCGTATACGCTGGCGTTAAGAGAGTTTTTCCCCGAACCGGAAATTCGGGCGTTCGTACATTCGTCGGCCGTTATTGATGAATCCGCAACGGTCGCAGAAGGTGTTGAGATACACGCAAATGTCGTAATTGGACGTAATGCGAATATCGCAACCGGCGTTCGGATAATGCCGAATGTCACCATCTACGACGGCGTGAACGTTGGCGAAAACACAACGATTCACAGCGGAGTTTCAGTTCGTGAAAACTGCGAGATCGGCCGTAACTGTATTATTCACAACAATACGACCATCGGCAGCGACGGTTTTGGCTACGCGAAAACCGCCGACAAGAAATGGCTCAAGATCCCGCAAACCGGCCGCGTCGTGATCGAAGACGAAGTCGAAATAGGTGCAAGCACGGCGATAGACTGCGCGTCCGTCGGTGAAACTCGAATCAGAACCGGCGCGAAGATCGACAATCTTGTGCAGATCGGGCATTCGTGCACAGTGGACGAAGATGCGTTGATCTGCTCGCAAACAGGCCTCGCAGGTTCTTCGCACATCGGCAAACGCGTCCTCCTAACTGGCCAAGTTGGCATCGCAGGCCATCTAAAAGTCGGCGACGATGCAATATTGACGGCTAAGTCTGCGACCTCGCACGACGTCGAACCAGGCAAGATCATGTCCGGCGTCCCGGCGTTCGACAATCGAGATTGGCTAAGGTCAACCGCAGCATTCAGGAAACTCGGTGAGATGGCTAATCGGTTGAGGAAACTAGAGAAGGCAGTTTTTGCAGAGAAAGAGTAAGAGAATTTTTGCCGCAGATGGACGCAGATAGACACAGATTGGAATTTGATTAGTATTTGCGTTCATCCGCATCCATCTGCGGTCAATTTATTTATGGAAACTTCAGACTCAGGCTACGACATTACACCGCTGACCGATGAGCAGATCGAGCGGCTGGCTCAGGATCTTAACGAAGAGGAATACCGCATTCTGCTAAACCACGGCACCGAACCGGCGTTTTGCGGGACGCTGCTCGATAACAAAATGGAAGGCGTTTACGCCTGCCGTTTGTGCGGGCTGCCGTTGTTCGATTCGGCGAAGAAGTTTAATTCCGGCACAGGCTGGCCTTCGTTCTACGCGCCTTTTGATAAAGATCATCTCACGAATATCGAAGACAATTCCTACGGCATGCGTCGCATCGAGATCCGCTGCGCAAGATGCGGCGGCCACCAAGGCCACGTCTTTCCCGACGGCCCGCCACCGACAGGGATGCGGTATTGTCTGAATTCCGCAAGTCTGGAGTTTTTTGAACAGGGCGAGGAAATTCCGCAGAAAGGTTAGTCAGAACCGGGAGCGTTAGCGACTGGGCTCTTTCCCTAGACGAAACCCCGTCGCTATCGCTCCCGGTTCTGACTTACTTCCGGTCCTTGAATGCGTCAAATAACCTCGTGTGACGCGAAGTTAGCGGGACCATTCGGCCGCCGATGAATACGTATTTGACGTTTGTCCGTGCGTCGAGCAGGTCGCCATCGGTTACGACGACGTTTGCCATCTTTCCGACGTCGAGCGTGCCGACTTTGTCAGCGATGCCGAGGATCTCGGCCGGATAGCTGGTCACTGCTTTAAGAGCGTCGTCTTTCGATAGGCCATATGCACCTGCGATGCCTGCGTGATATGGCAGATCGCGGGTTTCGGGGCCGACGTCGCCCGTTGAGATAGCGAATTTTACACCTGCAGCCGCCATTTTGGACGGTGCTTCGAAGTAATAATCGTAAACGTCATCATCGCGAGCCGGCAAGCTGTATATATGCGTAAAGATAACCGGAATGTTGTTGGCTTTCAGCACATCAGCGGCTTTCCACGCTTCTTGACCGCCGAGGATGATGGCTTTTAGCTTCATCTCGGACGCAAACTTCGCCACTGCACGGATGTCTCTTTCGCGTTCAGATGAGAAGATCACCGGACGCTCGCCGCGAATATACGGAGCCATCGCATCGTAGCTCTGATTGTTGGCGACGTACGGCAGCGTGGTGTCTTTTGCATAAGCGTCGCGGGCACGCAGGTAGTTGTTTGCGGCCGTGAACATCTTTTTTAGGTCTTCGATCTGAGTGTCGCGGCGTTTTACGGCTTCGCTAAACTCGATCTGCGGACCAAAGAATCCGCCTCCGGTCGTAACTCTCGGAAAATTGATCACAAGACCAAACTCACGCACAACGGCCATCTCATCAGGCGTCGAGCCATTTAGATTGATGATCGCACTTTGCCCGCCGATGATGCCGCCCTGGGTGATCGATTGGACGGTCGTGATGCCATTCACGCGCGTTACGTTGATATGTGCCGAATGCGGATGAATTCCCTTGATCGCCTTAGCGTTTGCGTTATTCACAGCGATCTCGGTTAGATCGACCGAGCCCGGAACAGCCAGAGTGATCTCCGCAAGACCCATGTTCGTAGCCGCATCGATCATTCCGGGATAGACGCTGAGGCCCTTGCCGTCGATTCGCTCGGCACCGCCAGGAATCGAGACGTTCGCACCGACAGCGGCGATCTTGCCGTTTTGGATAACGACCGTACCATTCTCGATCACGGGACCAGAGACTGGAATGATGCGCGCACCGACGATGGCGAATGTTCCCGCACGGCCCGTTGCGTTTTGCTCGGTGCCGTCATTTTGTGCGGAAGCCGTCAGCAGCAAGCCGTGGGCGGCGAGCAGCAAGAAAGCGAACCTAGCTGCGAAGTTTGCGACGGTAAGGACTTTCTCCTTTATCCTTTTTCCTTTTTCCTTCATCTATTTCGTGCCTCCGTCGATCTCGTCAACGTGGTTGCGTTCGCCGCTGCGGCGCTCGCGTGGAATGGCTGGTTGCGTGCCGCCGCTTCCGGGGGCTTTGTTCATGTCTAGTTTCTCTAGACGCTCGCGTTCCGACGCATTATTCCGACGCATTTCGGCGTCTTTTACACGGTCAAAGAATATTTCGCCGTCGATCATGGTCGTATCGACACGCGAATAGACGCTGAACGGATGGCCGTTCCAGATGACGAGGTCGGCGTCTTTGCCAACTTCGATCGAACCGGTGCGTTTGTCGATGCCGAGCTGTTTTGCGGGATTGATCGTGATCATTTGCAGGGCGTCTTGCTCCGGAACGCCGCCGTATTTCATTACTTTTGCGGCGTCGAGGTTCAGCCGACGCATGCGTTCGTCCGAATCGCTGTTGATCGAGACGTTGACGCCGTTCTTCCACAGAATGTAGGCGTTGTACGGTATCGAATCGTACGCCTCCAGCTTGTAGCCCCAGCTATCAACGAATATCGAGACGCCCGTACCGCGTTTCGCGATCTCGGGAGCGATCTTGTAGGCCTCAAGCCCGTGCTGCAAAGTGGCGACCTTTATCCCAAATTCGTCCGCCAAGATCATTAGATTGAGGTGCTCGTCGCTGCGGTAGCCGTGAGCGTGAATTAGGCGTTTGCCTTCGAGTATTTCGACGATCGGCTCGAGTTCCAGGTCTTTTCGCGGCGATACTTTGGTCTTGCCTGCTCGAAATTCCTCCCAAGATTTCTTGTAATCGCGTGCTCTCAAGAACGCGTCACGCATTGTTTCGATCGTGCCCTGCCGAGTGCGCGGATAGCGAAGAACTCGTCCGGGGAAATTCCCTTGCGTCGTCTGTCGAACGTTCTCGCCCATGGCGAATTTAATGCCCGTCGGGGCTCCGGCGACCTTAAAATCGTCAACGCCGCGGCCGTATTTGAACTTAACGGTCGAGCTTTTGCCGCCGATACTGTTCGCCGAACCGTGCAAGAGCAACGCTGCGGTCACGCCGCCGGCTAATGCACGATAAATTGCGATGTCCGTCGGGTTGAGCATGTCGTCCGTCCCAGTCATCGAGGTGACCGAGAACGCTCCCTCGTTGATCGAATCAAGCATCGTGTGCGAATGTGCATCAATTATGCCTGGCGTCACGAATTTGCCCGCCGCGTCGATCACACTGGTGCCGGCCGGTGCCTGAATTCCCTTGCCGATACGTGCGATCTTGCCGTTCGTCACCAAAATATCGGTGTTCTCAAGCGTGCCCTTGGCAGCCGTCATGACGGTCGCGTTCTTGATCAACACGTTATTAGCCGTCTGCGACAACGCAACGACATGCGCATTGCCGATGACCAGCAAAAACAACATAAAATAGCCGAAAATACGTTTCATATTTACAACCTGCTATCCAAATTCCCCAATCTAGTTAACAAACTAGCCAAAGATTAGCT
>JAEUQI010000109.1 GCA_016789145.1 Blastocatellia bacterium
AGCAAACTTAAGAGGAAATGAGCGCAACAATGCCACAAAGAACCGACGAAATTACCTCGACGGATCCCGCAACTGGCGAGGAGATCGGGCGTTTGGCGGTGACTTCGCCTGAGGAAGTTGCGGATGCGGTGACTCGTGGGCGTGAGGCGTTTCAGAGTTGGCGGAAGACAACATTCACGGAGCGAAAGCGTCTGGTGATGGCGGCTCGTGAGGTGATCTTGTCCGAGATGGACGAGATCGCACTGCTTATATCTCGCGAATCGGGAAAGCCTGTCGCCGAGGCTTTGTCGATGGAGATCGCTCCGGTTTTGGACCTGATGCAGCACTTTGCACGCAATGCGGAGCGGCTGCTGAAACCGCGACGGATCGGCATCGGACTCTACGCATTGATGGGCCGCTCGTCCAAGATGGTCTATCATCCGCTCGGGGTCGTCGGCATCATTCCAGCGTGGAATTATCCTTTTTCGATACCGCTCGGCGAGGCTGTCATGGCACTGATGGCGGGCAACACAGTCGTTATCAAACCATCGGAACTCACTCCATTTATTGGGCTTAAGATCGGTGAGATCTTTGCGAAAGCGGGCTTTCCGGTAGACGCTGTTCAGGTCGTGTGCGGCGCCGGCGATACCGGAGCGGCTCTTGTGGAAGCGGCACCGGACAAGATTATGTTCACCGGCTCAGTCGCAACCGGCAAACGCATCGCCGTCGCGGCTGCTAAAAATCTCACATCAACCGTACTCGAACTCGGCGGCAAAGACCCGATGATCGTCTTCGAAGACGCCAACCTAGACCTCGCCGCAGGTGCCGCCGTCTGGGGAGCATTCTGTAACGCCGGGCAATCTTGCTCGTCCGTCGAGAGGCTTTACGTCCACGAATCTGTTGCCAAAGAACTAACCGCGAAGATAGTTGAGCGAACCAAACTGCTCAAGGTTGGCGGCTCAGGCGACGACGTCTCGCTCGGTGCGATGTCATCCGAACGCCAAGTCGCGATCGTCGAAGACCACGTCGCTCAATTCATCGCTGACGGAGCAAGGATCGAAACTGGCGGAGTTAGGGAAAGCGATACTCTTTTCTTCGGTCCTACTGTGATTTCTGGTGCAAATAACGAAATGCGGGCGATGCAAGAGGAGACGTTTGGCCCAACGTTGCCGATCGCGACATTCAAGACTGAGGAAGAAGCGATAAGGCTTGCGAACGACAGCGAATTCGGCCTTACAGCAAGTGTTTGGACGAAGGACTATGCGAAGGGCGGTCGCGTTGCGGAGCAAATTGAAGCTGGTTCGGTTTGCGTAAACGAAGTTCTCTACACACACGGCATCGGTCAGACGCCTTGGGGCGGATTTAAGAATTCCGGCCGCGGCCGTACGCACGGCACCGAGGGCCTAATGGAACTCGTCCAACCGCAACACATTCACGTCAACCACCTCGCACTGCTCCCCGATGCCTGGTGGATGCCGTATTCGTCGACCGCGGTCGAAACGTTTCGCGGATTCGCAACAAAGTTTGCCTCGGGCTCGCTCTTCAAAACCGCGATGCTCATGCCGCAATTATTTCGTAGAATATTTGAACTGCGAGGAAAGAAATGAGGTGCGGAGATCAATTCGAGTTCGGTGCTGTAGTGATGTTGATCCCGGTACCCGCAGCCGATTCGGAACACTCGCGGTAGGTTTTGATCCATAAAATATGCGCACTGATCGCCAAAGCGATCGCTCCCAACAGGATCGAAAGCCATAGCTTGCCATTGATCAACCAAATGCTAACGGCGATAGACAGCCAGAGCGATAACAGGCTCGTAACCTTGCTCCTGACGGTCATCCCGCGGCCCGACTTGTAGTTTGAGATGTACTTTCCACAAAGCTTGTTAGAAAGCAGCCAATTATGAAATCGCTTGGAGCTTTTCGAATAGCAGTACGCCGCAGCCAAAAGAAAAACAGTCGTCGGCATCAGGGGCAGGAACATTCCCAACACGCCGAGCCCGACGCAGATCGTTCCTAGAAAAATAAGTGATGCCTTGCGAACGTCCATCTTGTCCAAAAGTATAACAGCTATTGAAAGTTGGTTTCAAGAAGCCAGATCATAAAAAGCCCCCTATTCATCACTATCAATCATCTTCTCGCGACTCCTCTTTCGGTCTCGCGCGCTTCGAAACGCGATCAAAAGGATGTAGGTCCCTCCAACCGGCAGGAATAATATAACGGACCATACCGAAAGACCTACCATTACTGCATAAGCGCTATCACTTGCCGTCCCAGGCTTTCGCAGTCCGCCCATGACATCGAAAACCGCTCGTTCAAGATTCAATAGCGTTAGTAACACGATGATTCCCATTATTGGCAACACCGCTGTGATAATGCCGCCCAAAAAGGACAGCTTTGCGATTCGAACGTAGAAGTAGATCAGTAAAGCGAATCGCCATGTTGCGACGACTGCCAAAAACCACACATTTAGCGAAGCGGCCGTGGAAACGTCTGTAAATCGTTCGACCGGGATCGCATAGAGCAACGCTGGCGGTGAAGTCAATGACACCAGCGTTAAGGCCTGTTTGTAACTCCAATTCTCAGGATTTAGCGGTGCAGCGACAATTACCAGCACTGTTGTGAGCACGAACACATAGATTACAGATCCCAATCCCAGATGTTGAAGAATATTCGCTCCTGGATCGTCCCACCATCGTCCGATACCAACTATCCAGGTGAAGAAAAGCCCGAAGATGAGGTGTCCGGTCCCAAATCGCTCAAACTGTTCCGGTGTCAACCGAAACGTCAAAAGGCGAAAGGCGTCCTGTGCGATCGGAAGTAGTTGTCCTGATACAGCTTTCATGCGAACACTTTTTCTAACATCATTCTATATCCAAAACAAAAAATGGAGCCACGCGAATGGCTCCAAGATACAAGTATCAAACGAAAGTTACGGCTTAACTACATAATCCGGCCAGCATGAGGTCGGATTTAGGTAAAGCTCGAGTAGCTCCATCGCCTGCTGGTTGATGGCATTTGGACGAGTTGCACCGGCGTCAGGATCGAGGATCTTACCGATGTGATCGCGGATGCCTTCGAGGTGATAGCGAGTTGCTTTGTCGGTCGCACGAGCCGCTGCCGAAGCTGCGGCTGCACTGATCGCACGAAGTTCCGCACGGTAGAACGCACGCTCGTCACCGCTCGTGATAAACAACGCAGCGAATCCGGGCGGCAATCCCTGTGGAGCAGCCTGAGCCGACCCGTTTATCTTGGTGTTCGCGATGTCGAGGTACGAACGCTGCAAGTTCCGGCGATACGCATCGACGGTAACTTTAGGTGCACTAAGTTCGCCCCACACACCGCTGCGAACATCCGCAAGGAAATCCGTTGCACTGTAAGCAGCATTTCCGTCGAGAGCCTGCTGTTCGATAAGGCGAGCGAAACGGGCACTCGAAAGTAGGTTGTTCAAGATGCTGTTCTGAGCATTTCGAACACGATTCAGGGCACCGATCGGTTCGATACGACGCAGAATTTCCTTGTCAACGGCCCACATCGGCGTCGCGAAGGCGTTGTCGTTTAGGAACTTAACGGCTTCGGTTTGGCGTGCTTTTGGCATTAGTTCAAAACGAACGCCGTTTTGGCCAATGTGCTTCTGCTGCGAGTTAAATCCGCCGACGATCGCCGAAACATGATTCATCTCGAGCGTCCACTGTCCGAGCATTCGGCCATACAGTTCGTTCAGATCATCGTAAGGCTGGCCCTTTTCGGTCGTAGTTGCGGAGAACAAGATCTTCGAAATTCGCTGAAGATTCTTTATTCCGAGGCCTGATGATTTGACGGCATCGGCATCGCCGACCGCCTCGGTCAATTCGCCCGGATCGCTTCCTGCGGAGCCATCGGTCGAGAATCTGAGCCACGGTGTCTTATCTTGTTCGAGTGCCCATGAGTTAAGAGTCGGCAGTTCGGCATCTGAAGATTTTGCCGATGCAATTGGCTTATAGCCCCACATCGTCGCCCATTCGTCGTAAGGCCCGATGCCCGGAACGAGATCTTCGACATCGATATTGTCCTCAGGCTGAGCGACATAATTGAAACGCGAATAGTCCATCAGTGTCGGCGTATGGCCCATCTTTTTGACCCATTCGCGGTCACGGACCTTTTCCTGCGGATAGGTCGAGCTGGCTTTCATGTTGTGCTGAAAACCGAGCGTATGTCCGACTTCGTGAGCAACAACATATTCGACGAGCGTACCCATAAGACTGTCCGGCATCGGCAGTTTATGGACGCGTTTATCGACGGCTCCGGCTTGTAAGAAATACCACGAGCGCTGCAGATTCATAATGTTGTGATACATCTGAATGTCTGATTCGAGGATCTCGCCGGTTCGCGGATCGTTGATGTGCGGTCCCGAAGCATTCTCGATTGTCGATGGCAACCAGCGGACGACGGAATACCGAGCATCTTCCGGATCGAAATCAGGATCCTCTTTTTTCGAAGGCTGCATCTTGGCGATGATGGCGTTCTTAAAGCCTGCTGCCTCGAAGGCTTTCTGCCACTTCTCGATGCCTTTCTTTGTGAATGGCACTAGCCATGCAGGCGTAGCACGGTCGATATAATAAACGATCGGTTTTACGGGCTCGCTCAATTCGGCGTTCGGATCCTTCTTTTCTAGACGCCAACGGGTAATGAAACGACGTTCCTGTGCTCGGTGCTCAGGACGGCCATAATCCATATTTGCGACCGAAAAATATCCGACTCGATCGTCAAACAAGCGCGGCATCATCGGATTCTCAGGCAGTTTGACCATACTGTGGTGCAACACAACTGTCGCACTTCCGGGATTCATACCGGCGGCACCGAACGGATTCGCCGGAGCCGCAGGAGCACCGGGCGGTGGCGGCGTTCGAGTATATGTTTGCGTTGCTTCCGCTTCGATGTTGGTCGGGAAAGGAGAGATACGGTCGATGAACGAACGTGATGTGTCCATCGTGGTCGCATTCAAACGCTGTTTAGCGTTGAACTCAAATACGTCGGTCGTAAACAAACGACTAACTTCGATCACGGCCGTGTCGTTGTTCGGCCCCCAAGCGGCTACGTTGAATGACATCAGGATGGCTTCGTGATTAGCATTTTGAACAGCCTCAGCGATCGGCAGATTTGGGTTTGCAACTACGCTGTAGTTGATGTTTCGGAGCAGGATCTTGTTCTCATTCTGTTCCCAACGAACGACACGTCGCCCGAGTGCCTGTCCGCCATAGCCAACGCCAAGCGTCGTTTTAGCGATCTGCGACACCCAAAGGAACTCCTTGCCAAGTTCTGATTTCGGGATCTCGTAATAATACTTGTCCTTGACGCGATGCACCTTAAACACGCCGTCTTTCGACTTAGCGTCTTTTGTGATGACCTTGTCATAAGCCTGCGGTTCGTCGCTTGGCGGGGTCCCGCCCGGTCGCGGCATTCCGGCCGGAGCCGTTGGAGGCGGCGTGTCCTGCATCATTGCAGGCGTCAACATAGTGCCCAACAATACGGACACCAACATCAGTTTGGTGGCAAAGCCTTTCATTTGATTCTCCTGAAAATGGTAATTGGAACGGTACCTTAGATATAGCACTCGTGCGTAAACGTCGCAATGGTTAGATAGCGAACTCCGCGACGACCGGCGTATGATCCGACGGCTTATCGCCGCCTCGCGGGTCGCGATCGATCCAGCATGCTGAACATTTTTCAGCTAAGCTCGGCGAAACCCAGATGTGGTCGATACGCAGGCCTTGGTCTTTCTGCCAAGAGCCTTCGCGGTAGTTCCACCACGAAAATTCCTTTTTGTCACCGTTCTGCTGTCTATATACGTCCGCAAAGCCCCATTGTTTCACGTAGTGCATCGCCGCACGCTCGGTCAACGTGAAGTGCAGCTTGCCCGTCCAGGCAGGCACGCTCCAAACATCGTTCTCGTCCATCGCGACGTTAAAATCGCCGCAGAGCAGCACTTTCGAATTCAGGTTGCAATCGGAGTCGAACATATGCCGAAGACGCTGCAGCCAATCGAGCTTGAACGTGAACTTATCAGTTCCAAGCTCAGTTCCGTTTGGAATATAAGTATTCACGATACGAACGCGGTTGACATTCGCCGCGATCAGTCGTTTCGGCTGTTCGTCATCGTCGTCGTGAAAGCCCTTCTGAACATCAGTGATGTCGTGCTTCGAAATGATCGCCACGCCGTTGTATGATTTCTGGCCAAAGAACTCGACATTGTAGCCCGCCGAGGTGAATGGCTCGAGTGGAAAATTGCCGTCCTCGACCTTCGTTTCCTGAACGCACAACACGTCCGTACCGGTCTTCTCGAGCCAGTCTATTACCGATTCGATCCGCAGGCGTATCGAGTTCACATTCCAAGTTGCTACTTTCATAAAGACATAATGCCACAGAGGACGCGGAGTTCGCAGAGGCTTAAGACAGCGTCGCTATCGATCTCGTTTCGGACCTGAATTCCTTTCCCAAAAAACTCCATCTGCAATGCCTTGGATCGATCTGTCTGTCTGAGACATTTCGAGACGTTTGGCCGTCAACAGGCAGTAATGTTCGTCTTTCTCAATCGCGACAAAATGCCGTCCGAGTTTCTTTGCGACAACCGCTGTTGTGCCGCTTCCGGCGAACGGATCAAGGATCAGATCGTTCTCATTCGTTGACGCCAAAATCAGTTTAGCAAGCAACTTTTCCGGCTTTTGCGTCGGATGATCCGTGTTTTCAGGCATCGACCAAAATGGCACCGAAATATCTGTCCAAAGGTTCGATGGATGTGTGTCGCGAAAATTCCCCGCCTCATTCCAATCTTTTGCCTTTCCGTTTTCCCGATAAGGAGCCAACACACGGCGGCGCTGCTTCACAGCATCGACGTTAAAAGTATAGTCATCCGAAACCGTAAAGAACCATATGTCTTCGGAGGAATTCTTCCAGTTAGCTTTTGCCCCACGGCCTTTTTCTCGTTCCCACGTGATCCGGTTGCGAAGCTGCAAATAGCGGCTCCCGACCGACTGGATCGCCGACGAAGATCGCCAATCGCCACATAGATATAGACTTCCACACAGTTTTAACAGGGGAATGCAAAGCGAAAGCCATGAATCGAGCCAGTCGGCATACTCATTCAACGACTTTTGCGAAAAAGCCTCGGCCCCAAACTTCTTTGTCAGATTGTACGGTGGATCCGCAAATATCAGATCGAACGAACCGCGGGGAAGTGTTGGCAGCAATTCAAAAACATCGGCACATATGATCGCGTCTTTGAGGTCGTCAGGTGGCATCGTAGCGATTTGGGCGCGGAGCCGTTCGATCTCCGTTTCTTCGAGCTCGATCGTACGGTTTCTAGGCGCCTTTTTCTTATATGAGCTCATCGGATTTTGCCTCTTTTGAATCTCAATTCGCTAAACGCGTCTTAAAAGTTATGTTTAGCAGGATAACAAGTGCCAATGAAGTACCGGTCACCGCTATCAGCCAAACGAACGCTGTAGCGAAATCGCCGCCGCTGGCATCTGCTATGCGGCCGGTGACAATCGTGCCTAGTGCCCCGCCGATCGTTTCGATGACAGTGACGGCCCCGAGGATCTTGCCGTATTCTCGCGTACCGAAATAATCGGCGACAAGAAGTTGAAGCAGCACAAACGTACCGCCGTAATTGAGTCCGAACAGTATCGCAAACAGATAAACTGTTGTGGTATCGAAGTATAGAAAAACCAACGTCGATAAGAACATCGTCGAAGCCGAAACGAGCATCACGCGGGATGTCGCAAACTTGTCTGCGAGAAAACCATACAGAAACTTTCCGGCGATACTGAGCAGGAACAGTAAGGACTGTACACCGGCAGCCTGAGAAGGCGAAAAGCCGATCGCCGGTCCTTGCAAGTAAAGATTGAGCTGCTGACTAACGGCAAAGATCGCATAAAACAGCAGTGCCGCACAGACGGAGAATATCCAGAACAACGGCGTTCTTAGTGCCTCGCCGAGCGTCATGCCGTGCGCGCTCGAAGCCGTCGGCAACTCGTTGGCCTCGGTTGCGGTTGAATCGCCGTCCTCAAAAGCAGCTACGTCCGCGGGCCGGTTCTTTACCAGGAATATGATCGCGGGCAATAGAACAAGCCAGATCACCAAGCTCACAAGCAGCATTGCCGATCGCCAACCGTAGCGTTCGATCAGCGGTGTAGATATTTGCGGTATCACGGCTCCGCCAAAGCTGGTTCCGGTCAAGACGATGCCAAGCGCCGTTCCGCGATGACGTATGAACCATCTTGAGATCAGCACCGTGTTTACGAGTACACCGACAAAGCCGAGAGATATGCCGAGTAAAGCGTGCGACGCAAAGACCATCGCTGCAGAAGTTGACTGAGAATAGAGTGCAAGGCCGCCGCCGAGTATAAAGCAGCCAATGATCATCATCCGCCGCGAATCGAGTCGCGATAGCAGATAACCGGCAACAGGAGCGAAAAACCCGGCGAGCAGCGTCGTAAATGCTGGCGCAATTCCGTAGACCGATTGTATGTTTTCAGTAGCAACGGCACCGGACGCGATGAGGTCAGCCTGTATGAACTTGTAAAAGACAGGAATGCCAACGATCGAAAGGCCGTTGCTGACGAGCAACGCCAGAGTTGAGACGGCAACTATCGTCCAACCGTAAAAAATTTTTCCGTGAGCAGTCTGTTTCATTGGCCCGCAAACATTTAGCTTCGCCTCATCAGATCGAACAGTCAACGTTGGTCGATCAAATAGATAGCGAGTAAAGTCAATTTTGTATTGGTCGGACCAATTTGCACGAATTACATCTTTTTATAAAAAAGTCGAAAAAATGCTTGACGCTATTTTAGATTTGTGTAATATGTTAACAGTCTTAACAAAATACAAGATCCATTACTGAGACGACGTAGTTTTCCGTGCATTTACAATGGCTTGTGCGGGCACATGGCTCGCGAACATTCTGCACAGCACCATGCACGGCTAATTTGTTTAAATTTACAACATAAGATCAGCTGAATTGCCGAAGGTCAGACCGTTACAAACTAAGTACATTTTTTATCTCTTGAACATGCGCAGAATCGACCCAAAAAATTTTTCAAAAGCGACTCGCGGCACCTCGCGCGAGATCAATCGCCAGATCGTTCTTACACTGATCCGCACACACCAACCATTATCGAGAGCCGACCTCGCTCGGCTAATGGAAACAAATCGAGCGAACATCACGCTGCTTATTAACGAACTGCTCGAAGAAGGGCTCGTTCGCGAAGGCGCCCAAGGCAATCTTCGCGTCCGCGGCCGCAAACCGACGTTTCTTTATATCAACTCAGCCAAAGGCGTGGCGATCGCGCTCGATGTCCGAGCGACACGAACCTTCATGATGGTCACCGATTCGATCGGCAAGCAGATCGGCGACATCATCAGTTTTCCAACGAAATACGACCCGACAGAGTTCGTGGCGTCAATTAGTTGGCAGATCAGAAAGGCTCTTCATGATAACGGCGGCATCGCATCGTGCGAAGGGATCGGCATCGTGATCCCCGGAATGGTGGACCGCAAAACCGGCACCGTCATTAATGCACCAAAACTCGGTTGGAAATACGTCAACCTGATCGAGATCTTTGAGAAAGAACTCCCGGGAACCGAAGTTCATCTCGAGAATTCGGGCCGCGCATGCGCGCTGTCGCAGATATGGTCGACTCGCGAAGATGTTCACGGCCAAAACGACAGTGTTTTTGTCAGCGTTTCTGATGGCGTTGGCGTCGGCGTTGTTATCAATGGCGAGCTGATCCGCGGAAAACACAATACGGCCGGCGAATTCGGGCACGTTCCGCTCAGCATCGACGGGCCGCAGTGTTCTTGCGGTGCAAATGGTTGTTGGGAAGCCTATGTTTCGAACCTCGCCACGCTGTCTCGCTATTTTGGACGAAATCTGTCTCGCAAACAGCCCGAATCTATCGAGGTCGTCGAATTTACGATCGAGGATCTCATATCACGAGCCCGCAGCGGCGACAGCAAGGCTTTGATCGCGTTGCAATCGACGGCCCGTTATTTGGGGCTCGGGTTGGCGTCGGTGATCAATGCGATCGATCCGTCGTTCATCTACATCGGCGGCGAAATAACTGAGGCGTGGGATCTGATCGAATCGCAGGTTCGCGAGGCAATCAAAGAAAGGACATTGATCAAAGAACTCGGTAATACGCCGATCAGGATCGTACCTGCCGTAGAGCATCCGCGGCTTCAAGGTGCAGTTGCCTTAGTAACGGCACCGGCATTTGCTGCTCCAAAGGTGGCCTAGGCACGACAAAACGTTTTTCAAATAGAGCCGGCAGAACCGGCAGAAACTCTGGAGGAATTCTGAAATGAAAGATCAAACTTATATCGAAAAAGGAGCGTTGCTAAGGATCGCAAGATCTTTGATGCTAGCCCTTGTGCTTTTGACACCGTTTTCGGTTGATGCACAAAATATCACGGCAACGATCCTCGGCACGGTCTCGGATCAGAGCGGTGCGCCTATTCCCGGTGCTACTGTTGTCGCTCGCAGTAGCGACACAGGGCTAACACGAACCGCCACCACAGGCGAAGACGGCAGCTACCGATTCGAATTCCTCCCGGTCGGAAATTACGGCGTCGAAGTAACGGCAGCGTCTGGGTTTAAGAAGGCTGTTCAGGGCGGCATTGTCCTGCGTATCAGCGACATCACACGGGTCGATGTGACGCTCGAGGTCGGTGCTGTAAGTGAGGAGGTGACCATTACGAGTGCTCCGCCAGAGATAAATACGACATCATCTGAATTAGGCCGAACGGTCCAATCGGCTGAGATCGAGAATCTACCTCTCGTCGAGCGAAACGTTTACGCATTGCTAGACCTGACGCCCGGCGTTCAGTCGAACAACAATGGAGTCGCGACGGCTTCGGCAACGACGAGCAACCTGAGTCTCGGCTTTCCTGAACAGCGA
>JAEUQI010000010.1 GCA_016789145.1 Blastocatellia bacterium
CGTACACGCGGGCGATGCTCATCTCGTGTCTGCTGATCGGTGTGATCTGCACGATCGCGTTCTACGCTCTCGGTCTAAAGTATGCATTGTTGCTCGGTATTCTCGCCGGATGCTTCGAATTCGTGCCGCTTTTGGGTCCGGCCGCGATCGGCATTATTGTGGTTTCGACCACTGCATTTTCGCAAGACCCTTGGAAGGCTCTCTACGCCTTTATCTTTCTTGTGATCCTGCGCGTTGTTCACGATTACGTGACATATCCTCGTATCGTGCGAGATGGAATTCACTTGCATCCGCTCGTAATAATTCTTTCAGTACTGGCGGGCGAGCAGGTCGCAGGAATTCCCGGCGTCTTTTTGTCGATTCCGATCGTTGCGATCTTAACCGTTTTCTACCGGCATTTTCTCGAGCATCATGGCCGTCGTGGGTTGTTTGCCTATGTTGATGATGCGACGCCGCACGCCACTAAATAGTTTATGTCTTCGTTACTTTGGATGATCGGTTTCTTTTTCCTTTTGCTGTTCATCAGCATTCTGGTTTACGTAGTTGTCGTGAAATTTTTCTACTGGGGCGACAAAGACAAGGCACCTGAAGGGCGGCCAAAGAAGGGTCGTTAACGACCGAGTCTGCTCAAGATCAGATCTCGAAATTCGGCGTCTTCGTTAATTATTGTCTCGATCTCAGCCACAAAACACGGTATCTCAAATTTCAGATCTGATAATTTCACCGCATCCTTCGCAGTCGTTAGAAGAAGATCTGCATTGGATTCTCGTGCAAGTTTTTCGATCTCGCCGACATCGCTCTGAACGTATCTATGATGGTCGCGAAACGCCATTTGACCGACCAGTTCGAGATCGAGAGCTTTGGTCTGTGCGAAGAAAGCGTCGGGATTGCCAAGGGCGCAGAAAGCGACAACTCGCCCATTCTCCGGGGCCTCAGAAGGTCCGCCGAGCGATCTAAGACTCTTGATCTTGGTATGAGATACGAAGACCTTTGGCTTTGTCGTTACCGACGCTATCCGCGATCTTAACTCGTCGATGTCTGCCACCTGCTCCGACCGCGTAATGACGATCGCATCGGCTCGATCGAGCGATTCAACCGGCTCGCGAAGCCTTCCTGCGGGTAACAACTTTGCGTCAAACAAAGGCTGTGTCGCGTCAACGCAAACAATGTCGAGATCGCGTCGGGCCGTGCGATGCTGAAATCCATCGTCTAGCACAAACGCCGTCACACCAAACTTTCGCCGAGCCCATTCGCCTGCGGAAACTCGGTCGGCATCTGCGATGACTATCGCTTTGCCACGTAATTTCGTGGCTAATTCGACTGGCTCATCACCGCCCGCTTCAGCATTCACCAGAACGGTCGAACCGTCGCTTACCAAAACTCTCTTCTTCGGATCTCGTCTGCCGTATCCGCGAGTTAGGATGCAAACCTTCTCGCCATCCGAAGCAAGCATCTCGGCGATGTAAGCCACAAGCGGCGTCTTTCCAGTGCCACCTGTTGTAATATTGCCGACGCTGACCGTGTACGCACCTAGATCGATCACATCAAAGATGCGCCGATTATACGATGCATTCCGAAGCCGAATGGCCTCTTTGAACAATGCCGCAAACAGGTCGAGCATTGGTCAATTATTGACCAACATTGCCGCAATTGCCACCTAGCGTTTTGATGTAACTTGGATGAGGCGTTCGAGCTTGTTCTGAGCCTGGCCGCTGTCGATCGATTGCTCAGCCAGCCGCGCGGCATGTAGCGGATCCTTCGCGATGCCGCCAACGACCAATGCGGCGGCGGCGTTCATAGCGATGATGGAACGAGCCTCGTCGCGGCGTTTGCCTTCGAGAACTTCGCGAATGATCTTCGCACTTTCCTTTGAACTAGACACACGCAGGCCGCTTGCTGATGATTCCTTGAAACCAAAATCTCTCGGCGTCAGTTCGAAAGAGCGTGTCTTGTTGCCCACGATCTCCATCACCTTAGTAGGCCCGTCGATCGATATCTCATCGAGACCGCGATGGCCGTAAACGACCCAAGCTCGCTCGGTCTTGAGCATCGCGAGCGCATTTCCGAGAGCCGGAACAAGCGACTCGTGCCAGACGCCGACGACCTGTCGCGTAACGCGTGCAGGATTCGAAAGCACGCCAAGCAGGTTGAGGCACGTTCGAATTCCGAGAGCTCCTTTGATCTGGCCAACGCGTCTGAGCGAAGGATGAAACTTTGGAGCAAACAAAAAGCTGAGTCCGACGCTGTTGCATGCGATCTCGGCGACGGCTGGTTCGTTCGCCACCTTTACGCCCAGATCGCCGAGCACGTCAGCACTGCCGATCGTTGATGTCACGCCGCGATTGCTTTGTTTTGCGACGGTAAGGCCGGCACCTGCTGCGACGATAGCGGCAGCAGTTGAGACGTTGAAAATTTTCGCCGCCGACGAGCCTGTACCGGATATATCTACCGCTCCTTTTGGCGTCGAGCTAAGCTTGACGGCCATCTCGCGAACGACGCTCGCCATGCCGGCGAGCTCCGCCGAAGTTTCGCCTTTTGCCGTCAATGCCGTGATCGCCGATGCGATCTGTATCGAACCGTGGCGTGCGTCGGTCAATGCACGAAAGAATTTCGCGGCCTCAGGCGCCGTCAGGTCTTCGCCGCGCAAGAGCCTTGCGATGAACGGAAACAGCGGCGTATTTGCCTTCGGATTTGTCGGGGTGACAGGTGCTGATAGCAGCCAATCGGTCTTTGCATGCGACATAAATTGAGGCGTGGAAGCTGCGGAAGGGCAATAATTGCCCGAACTTAACTATCTCAAAACTCGAGGAAGTTTTGCAACATAATTTTGCCGTGCTCAGTCAAGATAGACTCAGGATGAAACTGTACGCCTTCGACTTTCAGCGAGCGATGCCGCAATCCCATGACCAAACCATCGGGCGAAGTAGCTGTGATCTCAAGCTCATCTGGCATTGATTCGCGTTCGACAACCAGCGAATGATAACGCCCGGCGTTGAAATTCTGCGGCACGTTCTCAAACACTCCGCGTCCGTCGTGCTCAATAACAACGGGCTTCCCGTGAACAGGCTCAGGCCCGCGAACAACCTTGCCGCCGTAGAATTGACCGATCGCCTGATGCCCAAGACACACACCAAGTACGGGGACGCGGCCGGCGAATCTTTCGATAACTCTGAGTGAAATGCCCGCCGTGTCGGGCGTTCCGGGGCCTGGTGAAATGAGAATTCGATCGAGCTTCAGATCATTCTCGATCTCATCGACGGTCGTTTCGTCATTCCGTACGACGCGCATTTCCGCACCGAGCTCGCCCAGATATTGGACGAGATTGTAGGTAAATGAATCGTAATTATCAACAACCAGCAGCATCTAAGTATTGCAATTCGCCCATTAGAAATACGTTCCTATTATGCGAACCTTGTGTTTAACTCTATCATAGTGCAAACACCTACGGAGGCCGTCCCGATGTTCAAAAAGCTTTCCATAACCATAATTTTGCTCTCGCTGTTTGTCGCGTCTGTTCCTGCCCAAAATAACGCGACCGAAAAAGCCGACGACAAAGCAAAAGCGACGCAAAAGGCTGCGATCGATTTCCTTCGCGAGACCGCGACCGATGTCGAGCGGCTGCGTTCGATGGAAAATCGCATCAGTTTCAGCTCCGAACTCGCGAGCCTGATGTGGTTTCATGACGAACGCGAGGCAAAGGGAATGTACGGCCAGGTCGTTAATGATTTCAAACAGCTAATGATGCAGTTTGACGGCGAGATGAATCTGACCGCTACCGAGGACGACGATGACGGACCTGGCGGCTTTCTGTTCGGCGGCCGCGGCGGAAACAAGGTGCAGCGTAAATTTCGCATAGCCCTTGCCGTACGACAACAGATCGCTATGAGCCTCGCCGAGCATGCTCCTGATCTCGCGCTCAACTTTTTTTACGACAGCATCGCGTCGGTTTCGAATCCTGGATTTCGCAAACAAGCGGACCAGATGGACAAGTATTTCGAATCACGTCTGCTCATCCAGATCGCCGAAAGCGACGCTGCCAAAGGCGTCGAATACGGCCGCGAATCGATCAAACGGCAGATAAATTCGATGCATATCGAACTGCTGAGAAACATCTACAAAAAGGATGCTGCAAAAGGTATCGATTTTGGCCAAGCTCTGTTAAGCGCGGCAAAATCAGACCCAAAACGCGTCGAAGGCCTCGGCTTCTACCAATCGCTGATCATCTTTGCCGAGGGCAACCTCGACGCGTCAAAGAAACAAGGCGGCAAATCGCCGGTCTATTCGGCAACCGACATCCGCGATATAGCGGAGATGCTGTATCAAGGGATGATGGCCGAAAGCAAAGACATGGAGCAGTGGGAACGTCGCCAATTCATTCCGATCGTCGAGAAACATCTGCCCGGTCGTGGTGCTCAGCTAAGAGCTAAGTTTAAAGATCCTTCGGCAAACTCAAATACGATGCGCACATCGGTCAGAACTGTAACGGGTAGCACCAGTGCAATGGCCGTAAATGGCCCTACGAGCGCTGTTGGAACCGGTTCGGGCATTGGCGATGGCGGCCTAATGGATCCTTACGAACGCCAGCAAAAAGAACGCGAGGAAAAAGCCAAAGCCGAGGCAAAGATGATCGAGGATATGAAAAAGCTCGGTCAGTCCGACCTTCCGAAAGAAGAGCGTGACAAGGTGATCGCTCAGGCCCGCAAGATCATCGCTGAGACAAAGGGCAAGGACAAAAAGATCGTCGCTCTCGGCATTCTCGCAACGTCCGTCGCAAAGCTTGGCGACAAAGACCTAGCGAATGAAATAATGCTCGACGCGGAGCGAATGGTAACGGCAAATCCCAAGAATTATCAGGATTTTATGTACACGTGGCTGCTCGCGGGCGGCTATGCTGAGGCCAATCCTGACAAGGCCTTTCCGCTGCTTGAGAGCACGATCCTGAAAGCGAATGGAACTCTCGATGCGTTCGTCCGCGTCGCCGAGTTCATCGACGTTCAGGAAGAGATCGTCAGCGATGGCGAAGTTCAGGTCGGTGCGTTCGGCGGCGAGATGATACGCGGATTTACTCGCGAACTAGGAGCCGCCAATACGCTGATCCGTACGCTTGCCAACGCCGATTTCAATCGCACCAAAGGCCTCGCAGGAACATTTGACAGAACCGAAATGCGTGTGCTTGCCAAGATGCTGGTGCTACGTGCCGTGCTCGACAAAAAGACCGAATCAAAACCGGACGCAGAAGATCTCGAGTTGCTCGATGTGAAAAAGTGACTGGAACGGCAAGCATCTTGCTTGCCATCTCCGCACCGGCAAGCAGGATGCTTGCCCTCCAGTCAAGCTAGGCTCGTTCCCAGCAGCCACTGTCCGCCATCGACGACGAGCGTTACGCCGTTGACGTAGCTTGCGGCGTCGGACGTTAGGAACAGTGCGGCGTTCTCGATGTCGGCGATCTTTCCGAAGCGTTGCAGCGGTATCTTTCGCGTCAGTTTTTCCTTCAATTCCGGCATCAGCAGTCGCTTCATTCCTTCGGTATCTTCGATCGGTCCCGGAGCGATGCCGTTGACGCGAATGCCGTGGCGGCCCCATTCTACCGACAGATTTCGCGTTATCGCGTCAACGCCGGCCTTTGCCGCCGAGACGTGTATCTGCATCGGCGTCGCGAGATAATGCAGCGTTGCCGAGATGTTCAGGATCTGACCTTTCGACTCTTTTAAGGCTTCGAACGACGCTCGGCAAACGTTGAAAGTGCCCTTTGTATCAATATCGACGACCGTGCCAAAACCATTGGGCGACAGCTCATTTGCCGCACAGAGAAAGTTTCCGGCGGCACCATTGACGACAATGTCGATCTTGCCGTAATGCTCGCGAGTCGCGGCGATCGCATTTTCGACAGCTTCGAAATCGCGAACGTCAGCCGCGACCGTGAAACACTCGCCGCCAAACGATTCGACCTCTGCCTTCATCGCTGCGAGATTCTCTTCTTTGCGGCTCGTGATCGCAAGCTTTGCGCCATGCTCGGCGAACGCCTTGGCGACGCCGCCGGTAATGCCCGTCCCGCCGCCTGTCACAAACGCGATCTTTCCCTGTAAAATGTCTTTATTGAATACTTGGTTCATAATTGGATGATGTTAGCACGGAAATTTAACCGCAGATAAACGCAAATGATCGCAGATAAAGAAAAGATAGTTTTGTGGTTCAGCTCAAAGCGATTTCTGCGTCTGTCCGCGTTTATCTGCGTCAATCTGTGGTTAATTCTATTAACCTCTTGTGCAACAAAGCCTTCAGAGATGCGTTCGCTGGTTCCGGCCGAATCGCTCGTTTATCTCGAAATGAACGACCTCGCCGCCGCCATTCAACCGATCGTCGACAGCAAACCATTTACCGAAGCCGCGAAGAAAAAGCCAGATCTTTCCGTGCTCAAAGGCGTGCAGATGGCAGTCGCCGTGCTTGGCTTTGAGGCTACCGAAGAAAAACTCACCGACGAGCAATCGGTCGGCAGCGTCAAGCCGAGATTCGTCGCCGTTGTTGATACGCACGCCTGGAACTATCAAGCCAATGCCTTTGCCGAACAGAAGATAGGTGCCTTTGTTACAGACATTTACGGCGGCGAACCAAAGCTCGAAAAGAGCGACAAAGGCGGCGGCAAATACTACGCTTGGTCAGCCGAAGACGGCAAAAAGGCGTTCGCTCTCGTCATCGACAGCATCATCTATTTCGCCAACGACGAGACCGCGATCGACAAATGCCTAGCCGTCCGCCGAGGCGAATCTGACAGCATTATCAAGAACGACAAGATCAAACCGATCGAACCCGGTACACTCGCTCGCGGCTACATCACAAACGACGGCGTCAACCAGATCGCCGCCCTAGTCGGCATGAAACTCGCCTCCGAAGCCTCCGACGAATCCGAGATCCAAACCGCCATAGCCGGCATCCTGCCCCAACTAATTCGCGGCACCGTCACCGACGTGACGTGGACGATGACAAAAGGCGATCAAGGCATCGAGGACAAATACCAAGTCGGAATGCCGCAAGATGTGGCGAATGTGTTTAGTGAGACGATGGCTCCGATCGGAGAAAATTTCGTTGCAAAGGATTTTGTCGGAATTCCGTCTGATGTCACAAGTGCCACCGTTTACAATCTCAAAGATCCGTCGTTGGCATTGCAAAGTATAGTCCAAGTTTCCACTAAACAGGCCGATGCGATTACGAAGAAAATAGCTGAGGAGATATTCAATTCGCTTTTTGAACCTTACGGCATTCGTAGCACTCAGGCATTCTTCGCGAATGTCAAAGGTCGAATCTTATCAGCTAAATACGATGACAGTGGAGAACATGCTCTTCTTATCTTTGACCAGCTTTCAAGTAGCGGACTAAAACCGATGGAACCTCGTGGGAGTTCACTGACATCGGCCAGTAGCAACGTCATTCCGTTCTTGTCGGCTCCTGATGAGAGTGGATTTAAGGTTCTAGTATCCGAGGATAACGAAGTAAAAGCTGGTTTCAGTCAGACGCAGGCCATATTCGGCGAATCGGCGAGTGTTTCGCGTTTTGTTCAATCATCCAACTCTTCAAATGGCCTTTCGGTCACAGCGGAGTATTTTTCAAAGAGCTTCGTTGGTAGCAGGTCACCAGTTCTAACACTTGGGCGAGATCGCGATACGATCCACGCCATAGTTTCTGCTTTGGACTCAGACAGCGAAGCCAATGAAAGGAGCAAATCGATGTTTGCCACCGAAACCCGCTTCACCAAATCCGGCATGGAACGCCGCACGGTCTCTGACTTCGGCCTGATCGGCCAGATCATTGCTCAGTTGGCAGATAATTAATGCGTCCCAAAAATTTCTCCCAACCGGACCGCAGGCGTGTCGCCTACCCGTGGCTATGCCACCTCGCTGAGCGGGGCAGTCCCGATGCTTTTCTATCGGGACTGTCCCGGCAGCTTATGCTTTATAAACCCGGAGCCCTCGGAGAGGGCGACAGACTTCTTGCGTCCCAAAGGTTGAACCAACCTCAGCTTCAACCACCCACTACCGTAGGTGGTTCTGACAAGCGGAACGCAAGCGTCTCGCCTGGATTGCACAAGCCCGCACGTTAGTAAGGGCGTAACACGGAGGTTTGGAGGATCGGCGGCTGCCGTACTCATATAGTTGTGAGTAACGCCCTTACTCCGAAGACTCCGTGCGGGCTTGTGCCGTGCGCGTCCCAAACTATTCACCGGCCGGACCGCAGGTGTTTCGCCTGCGTGTGGCTGTGCCGTGCGAAGTCTTGCGTCCCAAAAGTCGAACAATTCTTAGCTTCAACCACCCGGTTCTGGCACAAAAGACGTGCCAGTGTTGCCCAAAGCGGCAACCGCCGCAGGTGGTTCTGACAAGCGGACCGCAGGCGTCTCGCCTGTGTGTGGCTGTGCCACCTCGTTGAGCGGCGAAGCTGTGCTTCGCCGTGGGGTGCTCCTTCAACTTCTTTGAGGCTATGCCTCAGGTCTTGGCCGCCGTAGATTCTTGCGTCCCAAAGGAGTCGTCCGCTGTCGCGGATTCCGTGATACTTAAGGGTGAGCCGCTCGGTCGGGCGAGCCCGACCGCACTGCGATCTGGGCATAGCCCGTTTGCGTCCCAAAGTTATGGCGGCGAATGGTTTGAAGGCACAGGCCCGCACGGAGTCTTCGGAGTAAGGGCGTTAAGTGCAACGCAGTGACAACGGCGGCCGTCAGAGCTTGCAGTACATGAGTTCGACACATTCACGGCGGCCGCGGATACTCCAGACTTCCTTGTTACGCCCGAACTAACGTTCAGGCTTGGGCAATGGGCGTGGCGGACTTCCGTCAGATCGAATTGAACTTCGCGTTCCGGCTCATAGATCTCATCGAAACTGACGACCTCTGAAAGTAAGCATCCCGGGCCGAAGCGGCTTTCGATGATGCTGTCTAAGACGGTCTCGACGAACGCACGTCTGCGGTCAGGAGGCGTTTCAAACAGCTTCACACGAAGCGGTTTCGGTCGGTCGGCGGTTGATGATGTTTTGCAAAATATCGTGTCCACATTTCAACGCTAACACCGAAATTCCGGATCTCTAGGGACGTTCCGTTGAAATCCTTGATAATCTCGATCTCACGAGATCTTTTCTTGTACTTTCGAGAAAAAAGAGCGGAATTTGGAACCGTTATCGCTTCGCGGCACGCTTCAACCGCCGGACATTCTGTTCGATCCATCGGTTTGCGGCGTCGTGATACTGAAACTTTTCCTCGTCGCGTTTGAACGCGGGCGTGTGGATATAGCGGCGGCCGTTGATGATGCGGACTGGATGGACGATGTGTAGCATCTCGTGAAAAACGACGTGATCTACGACGTATCGCGGCACATCGATCGAATCGAGCGAACGGCTGATGGTAATGTGATCGAGCGTGCCGTCGTGATGGCCGAGGATTCGAAAAGTCTTTCGTGCGGACCAAGTTAGCGTCGGTTTTGGGACCTTGCCGCTAAAATAATCGCGATTCAAGGTGTCGAATATCGAATCGAGATCATAGACTTCGCCTTTGGTCGTGGTTACGACCTTGCGGCCGCGCTCGGCTTTGTTCGATGTCGCTTTTTCGCGAACAAAGTCTGACTTGATGTAGGCGTTATAAACCTCGCGGGCTCCGGACGGTATCTTTTTTCGCAGCAGTTTGCCGACCAAGATATACGCGAGGCCTTTGTGACACGGCAGCGGCATCTCTCGGCAGATCTCGCCGATGCGGACATAGACGACGCCATCGCGAACGCGGATCGTATGATTTATCCCAATATACGGATAAAATGATACATTAATGACAGGAGCAGCTCGCTTGGCGTCGAACCAGCGAAATGCTTCGAGATAGATCTCCCTAATTTGCGGTAGTTGCTCAGTCAAACAGTGTTGTGCAGTGTTAAATTATTCTTGACACTTGGGCTCACGAAATGGTATCCCTTTATATGGGAAGAGCATACCGCCAATTGGCAGTATGATTCAAACACCCCAAAACAGGACGACCCTAAGCGACGCATACCCAGGCGGCGAGGGTGCGAAAGCAACTCTTGATCATCGCGGACAGATCATCCTGACGGCCATTATCAATGAACACTTTGTCACGGGAGAGCCCGTGGGTTCTAAGGTGCTCGCCGAACGTTTTGCCAATGCGACCGGTCTTAGCTCAGCTACGATCCGCAACGTAATGGCAGAACTCGAGGAAAAAGGGATGCTTGAGCAGCCACACACCTCGGCCGGCCGCGTTCCGACAGATACTGGCTACCGGTACTACGTTGACAATTTGCTTGGCGTTTTGAGCATTTCGAACGACGACCTTCATCGCATCGGCGAAGAGTACGGCCTTAGTTCGGAAGACGCATTCGACACGCCGGACAGATTGATGGAACGTACGTCCCATTTGTTATCAGCTCTTTCAAATAATGTTGGCATCGTCGTGAGCCCGAGTTTGGCGACCGACAGATTACAGCATATCGAGTTCGTAAACCTGAGCGACAATCGCATTTTGGTCGTTCTCGTCTCGGCACCGAATATTGTCCATAACAAGATAATTCGGCTGAACGTGGCGTTTACGAAAGAGGAACTCGATCGAACGGCAAATTATCTGAACACAGAGTTCGCCGGAAAGAGCCTGGCCGAAATTCGAAATGAGATCTTGCATCTCATGCACGAAGAAAAGGCGTTGTTTGACAAGCTGCTGCAGACCGCTGTGATACTTTGCACCGAGAGTATCGAGGACGAAGACACGGCGGGCGAGGTTTTTGTTGACGGCACTTCGAACATTCTGACGAAGACCGATTTTGCCGATCTTGAACGACTTCGCGAACTGCTGCACACCATCGGCGAAAAATCGCGGCTGATGCAGATCCTGACCGAGTGCATCGATGCGAAAGCGGCAGCCAAGGGCGACGTTCAGGTCGTTATCGGCACCGAAAACCGCACGCCGAGCCTGCAGAACTGCACACTGATATCGGCACCATACCGTATTGGAGGCAGCACCGCAGTTGGCACCCTGAGCGTACTCGGCCCGACGCGTATCGAATATGCCCGAATGATATCGATCGTATCGTACGTCGCCAAAACGCTTGAAAAGATGATGTCCTCGGACACCTCACGAACCTGATCTCGACCACCGACGGTCGGATGCCAAATGAACCCAAACGACCAAATACCAAAACCTGAAGCTTCGCTCGAGGAGATCGATTTCGATTCGACAACGTCGGTCGATGATTTTATTCGCGAACTCGAAGCGAAAGAAAAGGATCTTCATATCACGGCTGACCTGTCGATCGAGATCGCAGATTCGGACATCGATATGTCGGTTCCGGAGTTCGTCGCGACCGAGGTAACGGTTCCGCCCGCAACGGCAGCTAGTTCGCAGGCTTCGAAGACGCGCAACTTTGAGCTCGAGAGCGAAGTAGCCTCGTTGAAGCTCAAGGTATTCGAGCTCAAGAACGAGCGGAACGAGATACAGGAAAAGAGCGACCGCAGGCTGAAGGATTTTGAGAATTTTAAGTATCGGATGGACCGAGAGCGTCGCGGGGCGTTCATCGATCAGGTGGCAAATCTTGCTTCGCAGATGCTGCCGGTCCTAGACAATCTGAATCGAGCATTGGATGCGGTTCCTGCGGATTCGACCGGCCGGACGAAAGATTTCCAACAGCTCGTCGATGGCATCGTGCTCGTCAATCAGCAGATGAACGAAGTGTTTGCCGGCATGGGAGTTACGTCGATCAACAGCGTCGGTGAGGCTTTCGACCCGAATTTCCACGAGGCGGTCTCGGCAGAACAACGCGACGATATGCCGCCGAATATGGTTCTCGAGGAATTGCTACGCGGCTATCGGATCGGCAATAAGGTGATCCGACATTCGATGGTAAAGGTCTCGGCGGGACCCGCTCCGGCTCCACGACCGGCCGTCGAACCGAAACCTGAGAACGAGATCTCAGAAATTGAGATACACGATCTGAATGCTTCCTCCGACGAAGCTTAGTCCCACAGCGCTCTTCACGAAACACACTCAGCAACCAACAGGTACTCAAATTATGGGCAAGGTAATTGGAATCGATCTCGGAACAACGAACTGCTGCGTCGCCGTATTAGAAGGCGGCACGGTTCAGATCATTTCGAATAAAGAAGGCGGACGCACGACGCCGTCGGTCATTGGCTTTACGGACAAAGACGAGAGGCTAGTCGGCCAGATCGCGAAGCGTCAGGCTGTGACCAATGCGGCGAATACGCTGTACGCCGTCAAGCGATTGATCGGACGTAAATTCGATTCGCCCGAGGTTGAAAAGATGCGAACGAGCGTGCCGTTCGATATCACCAAATCGCCAAATGGCGACGCTCACATCAAGGTCCTTGATCGGGTCTACAGCCCGCCGGAGATCTCGGCTATTCTTTTGCAGCGGCTAAAGTTGGCGGCTGAAGAGTTTCTCGGAGACAAGATCACCGAGGCTATCATTACCGTTCCTGCATATTTTGACGATATGCAGCGACAAGCAACGCGTGACGCCGGAAAGATCGCGGGCCTCGAGGTAGAACGCATCATAAACGAGCCGACGGCCGCTGCTCTCGCCTATGGCTTTGGCAAATCGAAGACCGAAAAGGTCGCCGTATATGACCTCGGCGGCGGCACGTTCGATATCTCGATCATGGAGATCAACGACGGCGTTTTCGAGGTTCTCTCAACGTCAGGAAACACATTCCTCGGCGGTGAAGACTTTGACGAACGCATCATCAACTGGCTGGTCGAAGGTTTTCAGACCGAGAATGGCATCGACCTTCGGGGCGACCGCCTTGCGTTGCAGCGATTGAAAGAGGCCGCTGAGCGTGCGAAATGCGAGTTGTCGAGCGTTGCCGAGACCACGATCAGCCTGCCGTTCATCGCGGCCGACCCCTCAGGGCCGAAGCATATTAATGCAGTTCTGACGCGAGACAAATTTGAAGAGATCGTTCGCGATCTGGTCGAATCATCGGTCGAGCCGTGCCAGAAAGCCCTTTGGGACGCAAAACTTCAGCCGTCGGATATCGACAAAGTGATCCTTGTTGGCGGCCAGACACGTTCTCCGATCATTGCGCGAACAGTGACAGAAGTATTCGGAAAAGAGCCTTCGAGCGAGATCAACCCGGACGAGGTCGTGGCGATGGGTGCTGCTATCCAGGGCGGCGTTCTAACCGGCGACGTCAAGGATATCGTCCTGCTCGACGTACTGCCGCTGTCGCTCGGCCTTGAGACTCGCGGAGGTTTGTTCGTCAAGCTGATCTCTAGAAATGCGACCATTCCGCTCAAGAACACGATGACGTTCACGACCGTTGTCGATAATCAGCAGTCGGTGGAGATCCATATTCTTCAGGGCGAACGAGAGATCGCGTCGGCTAATCGCTCGCTCGCGAAGTTCGAACTCGTCGGCATTCCGCCGGCCCCACGCGGTGTGCCGCAGGTCGATGTTTCGTTCGAGATCGATGCCAACGGTATCGTCAGCGTTTCAGCCAAGGACAAGATGACCGGCCTCGAACAAGCGATGCAGATCACGCCTTCCTCCGGTTTGGCTCCTGACGAGATCGAACGTCTTATCATCGAGGCAGAAACCTCGGTCGAGAAAGATCGCAACGAACGCGAGATCATTCTCGAACGCAACAAACTCGATTCGCTCATTCGAAATGCACGTCGGGCAATGGCGGAAGTAGGAAAGACCCTGCAGCTCGAGGATCAACAAGCTATCAACGGCGTCCTAAACGAAGCCGAAGAAATGCTCAAATCCGAGAGCATTGCCCAGATCCAGGACCAGCTTGGCAAAGTCGAATCGGCAGCGAACCGCATTACGGCAGCAATGCTGACGATGGCTTGAGAAAAATGCCCGAATATCGGAAAATAACAGAAGCGTCGGTTCAATGAGTTGAACTGGCGTTTTTGAATTTAGATGAGCAAGCGTGACTATTACGAAATTTTAGGTGTTGCGAAATCGGCGTCGGATGCTGATATCAAAAAAGCGTATCGAGCGCTGGCTGTCAAGTATCATCCCGACAAGAATCCGGGCGACGCTGCCGCTGAGGAGAAGTTCAAAGAAGCCGCTGAGGCGTACTCGGTCTTGTCGGACGCGCAAAAGCGAGCTTCGTACGACCGATTTGGCCATCAGGGCGTCGGTGCCGGTGCGGGTGGTTTCGATCCGGGATTTTCGAATTTCGACGACATATTCGATATGTTCGGGTTCGGCGATATGTTCGGCGGACGCGGGCAGCGGCGTTCGACCGTTCAGCGAGGCTCGGACCTGCGGTTCGATCTGCAGATCACACTCGAAGACGCCGCGACCGGAAAGGACGAGAAGCTTCGCATACCGCGATTAGAGAATTGCGACGACTGCGACGGCAAAGGAAGTGAAAAGGGAACTGAGCCTGAGACTTGCGTCTCATGCGGCGGTGCCGGACAGACTCGGTATTCACAAGGATTCTTCAGCGTAATGCGAACGTGCCCGAATTGCTCGGGTTCAGGACGCATTATAAAGACGCCTTGCAAAGCGTGTCGCGGAAATGGCCGCGTCGAGCGTGAAAAGACGATCGAGATCAAGATACCTGCGGGCGTCGAGACAGGTTCTCGGTTGCGGATCACGGGCGAGGGCGAAAGCGGCGTCGGCGGCGGGCCTTCGGGCGATCTGTATGTTGTGCTGCACGTGAAAGAGCATGAGCGTTTCGAACGGCAAGGTGCTGATCTTTATACAGCAGTTCCCGTGACGTTCGCTCAAGCGGCTCTCGGTGCCGAGCTTAAGGTTCAGACTCTAGACGGCGAAGAAGACCTCAAGATTCCCGGCGGCACGCAATCCGGAACGGTTTTTCGCATCAAGGGTCATGGAATGCCAAACCTCGGCGGCCGCGGCAAAGGCGACCTCTTCGTTGCCGCAACGCTAGTGACGCCAAAATCGCTGACGAAAGAGCAGCGGAAGTTGCTCGAACAACTAGCCGAGATCGAAACCCACGACCTCGAAGACGAGTCGTTTATGGATAAGGTGAGGAATATCTTCGGGTAGCACGCTGGCCCTCGAGAAGGGGAGAGCGGGAGAAAAGGAGAAGGGGAGATGCGATTGTCACGCAGTCTCCCCTTCTCCCTTTCTCCTCATCTCCCCTATTTCCTCTCCGCCCAGATCTGAACTAGGTTCACCAACATTTCTGTAGATTTCTCGAGGCCTTTGCGGGAATTCCATTCGAGTTTGCCGTGGAAATTGTGGCCGCCGGTGAACAAATTTGGTGTAGGCAGGCCGCGAGCGGTTAGGCGTGAGCCGTCCGTGCCGCCGCGGATCGGCTTCATCTTAGGCGTGACGCCGGCAAGTTCGGTGGCTTGTTTGGCATATTCGACAAGCTGCGGATGGTTCTTCAGCTCTTCTTTCATGTTGAGATAGCCGAGTTTAACTTCCATTTCCGCTCCGACGTGTGGAAACTTCTTCTTAGTTTCGTCCAGCATCGCTCGGATCATTTTCTCTTGTTCGTCGACGCCGGACATATCAAAATTCCTGAGCAGTACGCGAACGACAGACGTTTCAATATCGAGCGACGAATTGTACGGATGAACGAATCCAACGCGCTTTTCGGTCGTCTCAGGACGCGGAACCTTCGAGTCGTTGAAACGCGAAAGAAAATCAGCGGCGGCGAACGATGAATTTACCAAGATGTCTTTCGCATATCCCGGATGCGTCGATTTGCCACGGAATGTGATGGTCGCCGTCTTTGCGGTCCACGTTTCGTCCGAGATCTCGCCGAGTTCGCCGCCATCGATGGTGTAGGCGTATTTGGCTCCCCAGCCTTCGATATCGAAAACTTCCATCGGCCCGCCGACCTCTTCGTCGGGTGTAAACGCGATGGCGATGTTTCCGTGTTTGATCGATGGATTGAGCTTCAGGATCTCGATCATCGTCATTATCTCGGCGATTCCTGATTTGTCGTCAGAACCTAACAGCGTTGTGCCGTCGGCAGTGATGATGTCGTCACCGATCAGTTCCTTGAGTGCCGGATTCTGAGCAACGGTTATCACTTGCGTCTTGTCGTTGGGAAGAACAATATCGCCGCCTTGGTAATTCTTGTGAATAATGGCGTTAACGTTCGTACCGCTCACCGCGGGCGATGTGTCCATGTGGGCGATAAATCCGATCGTCGGAACGGCATTGTTGTCGGCCAAATTGCCCGCGACCATGCCGTAAACAATGCCTTCTTTGCTGATGCGGACTTTCTGCACACCAAGTGCCTTCAGCTCGCCCTCAAGCAATTTCGCCAGAACAAGCTGTTTCTCAGTGCTTGGCCATTTCCCGGCCTCCTCCGCCGATTGTGTGTCGATCTTGATGTAGCGCAAAAAGCGCGACATTGCGGATTCGGTCGGTTGGACCTTCTGCGCGATCGCGGAAAGCGGTTGAAAAAGGAAAAATGCTAGGGCAAACGATGTTACAAGGATCTTAGTCATGGTTCTCACTATTTGACGCCAAAAATCTGAAATTAGTACGCAAAAACTTAAAAGAAAGTTAAATTTTGCCGAGATGTTAAGTTCGTGAAAAGTTTACGTGAATCTCGCGTCGCGTACCATCTGGCGTCGGTAAATTTGAGCTTACGGGAGGCGAGAATTTATGCAACGATTGATCGAACGGGTACGCGAAGATAATCCTCGTGCGAGGCCACTAGAGATAACCGAAGGCCGTTACACTGTGCGTTTGGCGGAGAATCTTCAGGAACTCGACGAAGCTCTGAAGCTCAGATATCGGATCTTCAACCTAGAACTTGGCGAAGGCCTGGCGAGCAATCACATCTTTGGGCGCGACGAAGATGAATATGATGCCAAATGCGAACATCTTCTCGCGATCGAGTCGGATTCACGAAATGTCATCGGCACCTATCGAACTCAGACCATCGAGGCAGCAGGCTCAGATCGAGGTTTCTATTGCGCTAACGAATTTGATCTTTCGACACTTCCGCAGGAGTTTCTCCAAAATGGAATGGAGATCGGGCGAGCGTGTATCGATATCGAACATCGTCATACCAAAGCACTTTTCTTGCTCTGGAAAGGCCTGTGGCAGATGGCGCTGTCAAAAGATAAGCGTTATCTATTCGGTTGCTGCTCGCTGACGTCAACCGATATGACCGACGGCATCGCAGCGGCAGCCGAACTTGAACAGTTAGACGCCTATCATCCCGAAAATTGGGTCACTCCGCTCCGCAGCCACGCTTGCCGTACGGACGAGATCGTTACACGTCCATACAAGCTGCCCAAGCTGTTTACGGCGTATCTTCGCTTCGGAGCAAAGGTCATCAGCGGCCCTGCGATCGACCGCGAGTTCGGGACGATCGATTTTCTAGTTGCATTCGACCTACACAATCCAACAGAACTTGCCAGAAAGATGTTAAGCGGCGAGAACTAGGCAACGTCAGAATTTGATGCAAACGTTCTTTTCTTCGGTAAAGAATTTCAATGCTTCAAAACCGCCCTCGCGGCCGACGCCTGAATCCTTGACGCCGCCGAAGGGCGTTCGAAGGTCGCGTTGCAGCCAGCAGTTGATCCAGACGATGCCGGATTCAAGCCTTGCTGCCAGACGATGCGCTCGTGATAGATTCTCGGTCCAAACAGTCGCCGATAGGCCGTAGCGGACGCTGTTTGCAAAGCCGAGAACTTCGTCTTCGGAATCGAACGGCATGATCGTCACGACGGGGCCAAAGATCTCTTCCTGATTCGTTCGGCAATCGTATGGCAAGCCTTCGATAATGGTCGGCGAAATGAACCAGCCATTCTCGCAGCGTCCGTCAACCGTCGGCGATGAGCCGCCGGTTAGGATAGTGCCGCCTTCGTCATGAGCGAGGCCGATATATGACATTATCTTGTCAAAATGCTGTTTCGAGACGATCGCCCCGACATTAGTTTCGGGCAGCAATGGATCGCCAACCTGTAAGGCGTTAACGCGGTCCAAAAAGTCTCTTCTGAATTTTTCGTATATCGGCCGCTCGATAAAGATACGCGAACCGCAAAGGCAGATCTCGCCCTGGTTCGAGAACGACGAGCGAACTGTCGTCGCGAGCATTTCCTCGTAATTGCAGTCGGCGAAGATGATGTTCGGATTCTTGCCGCCGAGTTCGAGCGAAAGTTTCTTGAACATCGGAGCCGCAGTTCGCGCGATAGCCTCGCCGGTCGCGGTCCCGCCGGTAAACGAGATCGCCTTAACGTCTTTGTGTTCAACAATTGCCGATCCGACTCGTGGGCCGGTGCCGTGGACGATATTGAGAACGCCGGCCGGCAAGCCTGCCTCGATGCAAAGTTTCGACAGCAAATATGCCGTCATGGGCGTGACCTCGCTTGGCTTGGCGACCACCGTACAGCCCGCGGCGATGGCAGGAGCGATCTTCCAAGTGAAGAGATACAGGGGCAGATTCCACGGCGAAATGCAGCCGACCACGCCTACAGGCTGACGCAGCGTATAGTTGAACGCACTTTGTCCGACGCTGTCGTGAGACTCGTTCGCGAGGTGCATCGCGGCAGTGGCGTAGAATCGGAAATTCGAAACAGCCCGCGGGATATCAACGGTCCGAGCCAGTGAAACGGGCTTGCCTTGGTCGATCGATTCGGCGAGAGCGAGCGACTCAAGGTTGCGTTCGATCAGGGCAACGAGACGCATCAAGATCGTGAACCTTTCTTCGGTCGCAGTATTGGACCAAGCCGGAAACGCAGCGTTGGCGGCATCTACGGCAAGTTGGACATCTCGTTCGTCCGAATCAGGAATGTATGAATACACCTCGCCGATCGACGGATCGAAATTGTCGAGATACTCGCCCGAGATCGGTGCGACGAGCGAGCCGGCGATATAGTTTTCGATCTTAAGCATTTATTTGATCTTACCGTATCTCGCTAGTATCTCGGTCAATTTGTCGATCGGCAATGCCTCGACCGTCCGTCCGTTTCCGGTAACTGTCGTTGCCCGCAAGATCGAGTTGATGATCGCCTCTTCGGTCGCTTCTATCACTGCTTGAAACAGCGGAGACATCGCGTCGTTTCCGAGGATCTTGACGTCCCTAACATTCTGCGACGCATTGATCCGATTCGCCGTCGAAAATGCGATCACATAGTCGCCGCTGCCGTTCGTCATCGATGAGCCTGTTCGAGCAAGCCCCGACATTGCTCTAGACGCAAGTCTGTTCAACTGTCGATGGTCGAGCGGAGCATCCGTCGCGATGACAATTATGATCGAACCGTCGGCTTTGTCGGAACCGAGGTCTTTGTTGCCATTGGGCGTGCTGCTGACTGCCTCGCGCAGGTAGTGCTTCTTAAGTTCGACGCCCACGGGGGCTCCATCAACCGTCAGTACTCCGCCGAAATTCGACTGGACAAGAACGCCCAACGTGTAACCGCCCAGCGAGGTTGGGAGCTTGCGTGACGAAGTTCCGATGCCGCCTTTCCAGCCAAATGCGACAGTTCCGGTGCCCGCACCGACCGAGCCTTCTTCGACCGACCCGCTCTTTGCGTTAGTGATCGAACTGAATACGTCCTCACGCGAGACATGCCGTCCGCGACCGTCGTTCAAGCCGCCGTCGTTTGTTTCTGCGACGAGCGGATTGATCGAGCGGACATTCTCGTTTCCCTTGAGGCCGAGCATGTAGTCGATTAGAAGATCAGCCGTCTTCGGTACCGAAAGTGTCGAAGTAAGGACGATCGGAGTTTCGATCTCGCCAAGTTCGTTGACCTGTGTCGAACCGGCGAGTTTGCCAAATCCATTTCCGACGAATATTGCTCCGGGCACCTTCTCTTGAAACAGATTGCCGCCGTGCGGGAGTATCGTCGTTACGCCCGTTCGGACATTGTCGCCGCGAATAATGGTCGTCTGGCCTACCTTTACGCCCGCGACGTCGGTGATCGAATTCAGGTCACCGGTCGGAAGGACGCCGGTCCTGATACCGATATCGCGGGCTCGCGGCCGCATGCTGCTTCCCGACGTCTGCCCAAAAAGCCCCGCGGCCAGGGCGATGATCGTGAGGGCAACTGCGGTTCGCTGCATCATACCTTTGCGAATGTGAGCCCGGTTTGCCCTTGATACTTACCGCCGCGGTCTTCGTAACTGACGGCACAATCTTCGTCGGATTCGAAGAACAAGATCTGGCCGATGCCTTCGTTGATGTAAACGCGGAGCGGCAGATTGGCGAGATTGGCGATCTCGACGACGAGGCGCCCGGTCCAACCGGCTTCGAGCGGCGTTGTGTTCACGAGCAGACCTGCGCGTGCGTAGGTCGATTTTCCCAGGGCGACGCCCGTTACGTTTCGCGGCATCTTGAATGTTTCGACCGTGACGCCGAGGCCATAGTGATGCGGCGGCAACAAGTAATATCGTGCACCGTCTTCCGCTGTACGAACGGGCGGCTCGATCAGGGATTTTGCTTCGTCGAACAGTTTCGGATCGATCTCGTCGCCATTTACGCTCGAGAAGATGCGAAAACCATCGTCCGCCAAACGCATATCGTAGCCGTAGCTGGAACAGCCGGCGGAGATGATACGTTTGCCATCGACCTCGCGAACAAGTTCGGGCAGAAAAGGCGAGATCATATTTTGCTCGTCGGCCATTCGACGAAGCCAAGCATCAGATTTAATTGTCATAATCTGGAGCTATTATATTCGAAGTCGTTAGAAGTTGGAATTAGCTGCGAAGCTTCGCATCGTGCAGCGTGATCGTGCCGTTTCCGGCCGTCAGTTTGAACGGTACTCCGCCATTTCCGCTTCGGGCTTTTACGAGCGTTTCGGTAAACGGAATTCGTCGGTCGCGAGGCTTGAGAAGCTTAGTTTCTATCGCGATGCGGCCGCCGCTTGCGACCGAGGCGTCGATATCTGCACTCAGCGTAGTTGGTAGCCAGATGTTCATTTCGCCTTTGGCCAGCTGAACATCGATCATGCCGCTTCGCCAGTTGCGTTCGGGGAAACTTAGGTCGAGCGTTCCGTCGCCGAACTGTCCCGAGAACAGGCCGCCGACCAGAGCTACCTTTGCGTTACAGGCACCGAACAGTACGCGGATGGAGCCTTCGACACCTGAAATATCGAGCGAACCATCGCCGCCGTTTACATTGAGGTCGAGATACCTAGGCACTTTGAGAACATAATCGACCCGAAATGGCAGCGACAGAATGTTCTTCGGCACTTTCTTCCAGAGCTTTTTATCACCGAGCCGATTGTGCGTGCCGGAGGTTTTGATGATCAGCATACCGGTGCTTTCTTCGGTGATGAATCCGGTGACGGCGGCAAGCTGATCGAGAACCTCAGGTGACGGCCCCTCGACCGTGATCCTTGCTCCGATCTCGATGTCGTTCGACGCTGAGCCCGCGACCGTGATCGAGCCCTTAGGAGCACCATAGATCGTCAGTGTATTCCCGGCACCCGACGGTACCGTGAAGTTCTTTTCGATCGTCCGCGTTTGATTCTGAGCAATTGCCAGCATCTGGCAAGCGACGATAACGACGACGTAGGCAAGGCATCGAAATAGCTTGTTCATCATTTAGAAGGTTACAGTTACCGGCGCAAAAACGCGATGCTGCCTTGCTGATTTGTGACCGAAACCGTAGCGCTGCCGTCGCCGAAACGGCCAACGACGCGACGGCCATTGCCGACATAGTTCATCGAGCTGTTCGAGAATGAGCCCAACGAAATATTACGCGACGAAGGAGCCGTAGCGACAAGACGAAAGCTCGATTCGAACGGGATCCGAATGTTTATGTTGCCGCGATTGGACGAAAATCGATAGTTGCCGCCGCCCTGGATCTCACCATCGAAAAAGATGTCGCCGGTGATATTTTCGGCGGAAACGGCGTTCGAACCAATGTTCGTGAGCGTGATATCGCCTTCGCTGGTGATCTTTGCACGGACGAGGCCGCTGCGGATGCTGGTGATCGACAGATTTCCCATCATCGTCTCGATATCGACCATTGCGGTGTAGGGAATTCGGATCAAAAAGTTGACGCTACCGACCTCACCGCGGCCTTGATTGTCCCGCACGAGATTGATCACGATCGTGCCGCTTAGGTTCTGAGGCTCGAGCGTGGCGACCGGCTTTTCCAGGTTGGCAATGATCTGAACCTCATTCCGCGTCCAGCCTTCGACCGTGACCGAGCCGGAGCGATTGAGTAATTGCAAACGAACGTTCTGGCTTGCCGGATAGGTCTTGGAGAAGCGCTTCTGAGCCGCAGCATCCTGGAGCGCAAAGAAAAAAACTACGCTCAAGAGAACCGTAGTTTTGGCGGCCGCAATGGCCAGAGTAGCTATTTTACTACCAAACCACATAGCAAAGACCTAAAGGTCTGAGAAATCGCGAAGCAGGTCCATCTTATCACTAAGCACAGAATCAAGCATTTCGCCTGAGAGCTCATCGTCAGGGTCTTCTTCGAGAATGACGATATAGTTGTTCAACGATTGATCGATGACCTGCAGGTTACGGTCGAAAACCTCGCGAGTTCGGGCATCCCACTGCGGACGACGAGCCTGTATTCGGGCGTCCCAATACGCGATCGCAGCCTGCTGCTCCTTAACACGGCGCTCGCGAGCCTGTTGCGGTGTATCGATCAGGCCGACGCGGGCCATTAGCTTTTCAACTACCGTTTGCGAAGCCGAACTGCGAAGCGTGAAATCCTCAGTCTGCGGCGTCGAATAGTAACGTAAACCCGCAAGCGTCAGTGCCGAACTCACCATCGCTATAGCAAGCACTGCAAAGCCAAGCTGCGGCAGCGATAGATGCCAAAATCTTCGTTTCGGCGGCTCGGTCGCGGTCGCCTTTGCGGTTTCGATCTCGCTTTCGATGATGTTGTTTATGCGGCACCACAGGGCTCCGGCATTCGGCGGAGCGATCTCATCGGCGGACGTTTCCGAACAAACGCCGATCATTGCCGTGAGGTCTTCGAGAACGTCGGCACAATCGCCGCAATCGCAAAGATGAGCGCGTATCGCGGCCGCACTCGTTTCACCGAGGTCGCCGTCAATAAATTGGCTTAGTTGGTCTTTACAATCGTGGCAATTCACAACACTTCAATAGATTACGCGAGTCGCGAAAAAGTTGTCTAACTGCACAGTTTTATTGGCCTAAATGATAAAAAGGCACGAACAAAAGCAATGTTTGTTCGTGCCACCTAGATCTTATTTTCAATTAGGTCGATTGCTTCGTTATCAATCCGCGAAGTTTCAACCTCGCTTTATGCAATTGCGATTTCGAAGTTCCGACTGAGATGCCCATCATTCGGGCAACCTCTTCGTGCTCAAAACCCTCAATGTCGTGCAACACAAAGACATTTCGATAGCCCTTGGGCAGTTCGGCGATGGCATTCTTCAGCGCGATCTTGTCGATCACCTGCATCTTTCCGGGATTGACAGAGCCCGCAACTGCTTGCTCGGGCATCTCTCCGTCTTCGCTGGTCTTTTCGTTCTTGACGCTGCGTTTCCGGAAATGCATCAGCACCTGATTGACAGTCATTCGGTGCAACCAAGTCGAGAATGCGCTATCGCCGCGGAAGCTGCCGATCTTGCGGAAAAGCTGAATGAAAACTTCTTGTGTCAGGTCTTCGGCTTCGGTCTGGCTCTGCGTCATTCGGAGAGCGAGGCTGTACGTGCGGCGATGATAACGCTGGTAAAGTATCTCGAACGCCGCCAAACTTCCCTCGGTCGCGAGCTTACAAAGCTCGATGTCGGTAGCGTTCGGATCGACGTCGGTGGCAACAGCAAAAGTGGCATTGACGACGCGCTCGGGGGCATCTTCAACACCAAAGGCAATGTCGCGTTCAACCGCAACTGCACTTGCGTCCATACTTACTCCTAAAAGATCGACTGTCGGATTTAGAACTTCGTCTCGCAATTTGATGTTAGCCTCCCCAGGCCGGTTGCCTCACGTTCAAAAAGATTCTATGCCTAAAAACCAAAAAGGTAAAGATAAATAATTGTATCTACACCTGAACCTTTCGCTGGACGAGTTCGGTCGGATTCAATTCGCCGGAGCATTTGCTGCAAAACGTATTTACACAGATCCGTCACTCCGACCGTCCACCAACTGTCCACCGCGTGTCCACCGGCTGTCCACGGCGTGTCCACAGATGCTCGTGGACACGGAAGTGGTTGGTACTCAACGAGTTAGCGGCATTTTTGCCTCGAATTTCGCGATTTTTCTACAAAACTGTATTACACGTGTATTACAGCTCAAAGATCGACCGTATTTACTGCCTGAAACGATCATGATGGCGGATCAAGTCAGAACCACCTGCGGTAGCGGGTGGTTGAACATTGGCATTGGTCACGTTTGTCGTAACCGAAGTTGTCTGGTTTCTACCCGCGTTCGAGGTGACGTTACTCAAACCACCCGGTTCTGGCACAAAAAGCGTGCCAGTGTTGCCCAAAGCGGCAACCGCCGCAGGTGGTTCTGACAAGAGTCGATCAAACCTTTCCGGCTGTCCGCACTGTCCCGAGCGTTCTGGCCGTTCGCGGCGTTCTTGCTGTCCGCGGCATGTTTCACGAGACGTGACGTGCGGGCTGGAAGCCTGCGTTCCGGCTGTCCGCGCTGTCCCGAGCGTTCTTGCCGTTCGCGGCGTTCTTGCTGTCCGCGGCGTGTTTCACGAAACATGACGTGCGGGCTGGAAGCCCGCGTTCCGACTGTCCGGACTGTCCCGAGCGTTCTTGCCGTTCGCAGCGTTCTTGCTGTCCGCGGCATGTTTCATGAAACATCACGGGCGGGCTGGAAGCCCGCGTTCCGGCCGTCCGCACCGTTAGAAACAGTGATTTCCGTTAAGTACTTATTCCGTGCGAGTGCATTTAGATGTCAAAGATCGAGCAGCCGACGGAATTGCGGCCACTAATCAGGATATCATAGATGCAACTAAGTTTCAATAAAATTCTCTGTGTCCAATAGTAAGACAGGCTGCCTAGCCTGTCTTTCTCATTACCGCGGACCGACAGGCAAGGCTGCCGGTCGTACTTCGTTTGTGGCTTCGCCATTATCGCGGTGCGGGCAGGCTCGCCTGCCCGTTAGCGGCCCTCAACACCTACGGAGCCCGCGAAGCGGGCGACAGATGTGTGGTCGACCACTAGTTGATCGTGTTTCGCCTTGAAAAGCGTTGTCGCCCGATGCCCCGCTAGAAGCGGGGCCGGGCTCCGTGGGTTGGATGGTGTCTGCTCACGGTCGGGCACAGCCGCGACCGCACTGCGATCGGGGCGAAGCCCAAAAGACTCCCCTACTTACCAAGGAGGGGTGGCAGTCCCGAGGCTTTGGTCGGGACTGACGGGGTGGTTCTTCCGTTCGAGTTGATTCTAGTTGATCTGAACACAAGCGACTAAGCTGAAACATCCGCAACAAAGAACCACCCCGTCATCAGCCCAAAGCGGCTGACGCCACCCCTCCTTGGTAAGGAGGGGAGCTTTGGCATGCGATCTAACCGCCGCACGTGACGCGGACGCTGCGGCTCCCGTGCAGGGAGCGAATTGTTGAGCTGCAGTTACCTAGGGCTACCGCCCCAGGCTAATTTCCGTATGCACTACGGGCGGTTCGATTGGCATTTCAACGAATACGAGATTGCCTTGCGTCTTCTAGAATATTCCGACGCAATTGCGGAATTGTGGTGTAGGATATTCAGAAATAGTCGGCCTAGAGCTTTCAGCAATCAAGAATCGAAGGAACGCAGGTGTGACCCCGTTCTCCTCGAATTTCTAAAAGTATGACCGACGAGCCAGTTATGACACCGAAGAGTTCATGGGAAAGCACAGCGTTGTTTTATGAGGATTTGGTCCTCAACGGCCAAGATGTAAAGGATCTGCTATTACTAGTTAAGAAAATCGCTAATAGCTCGCTTGCCGATCGGTTCTATTCTTTTACCTCTCACTATGACCTTTGTATTTCGCGTGGTGGATCATATGCGGAGAGGCGTCAGCTTGCCATGATATCGGTACGACTGATTGAAAAGGAGAAGTTCAAGATTCAGTTTTTCAAATCGTACGAGAGAACTCATGACATCAAAACTATTGAGCGTAATTCATCAGATGTCCTGAGTGCACTTAATGAACTCCTTGAGCAACTGTAAGTTACTCAACAAGGAGGCTTAGGCTTTGGGCTACGGCGAGTGATGCGGGGACTTGGAAGACTAAGTATGAGTATGGCGAGTTGCAGGGCAAAGGTAACGTCGATACAACAAAGAACACAGGCAATATTGCAAAACAGACGCGATCTTTCAATGGAATCACTCATCCGCTCGTACAGAGTTACAAATACGACGCCCTCGGCCGCTTGTTGCGAGTTCGACCACCTGAGCAGGAACGAAATCAGAACCTCGATCTGTCTGACAGCTTCTATATCTCGTGAAAATGCAAGAGCTCGTGGCTAGGAGAGAATAACAGATAGTGAATATCGACTGACGAATTCGGAGCACGACGACGGCGTTCGTATGGGATCATGATTGACTGATATACTATCTGATAGTATAGTGATGCTGATGGACGCTTCTCTCATTCATTTTGTTGAATCGCCGGGATTTACAAATCGAATTGACAAGCTGGCATCGATAGACGTGTTGTTCGCGTTGCAGAACGAACTCGTGATAGACCCTGAGCGTGGCGATCTGATGGCCGGATGTGCCGGCGCTCGAAAGGGGCGTATCGGCGACAAGTCGGCGGGTAAAGGCAAGAGCGGCGGCTTTCGTTATATTTACGTTTATATCGTCATCGCGGGCACGATATATCTATTGCATTTTTACGGCAAGAATGAAAAGGACAACCTTTCGAAAGCGGAGCGAAACGAACTCGCAATATTGGTCAAAGAACTAAAGAGGTTATATGGCGAAGAAAAGTGAAGAAAAAAACGAATTCTTTGAGAGCATGAAGTCCGGACTGCTCGCGTCGATCGAACATGCAAAGGGCGAGCGTAGGGACCTTCGCACGACCACGCTTCCGAGTCCGCCAAAAGAACTTTCCGCCGACGAGATCGCCGCAGTACGCAATCGGCTCAATGTCTCGCAGGCAGTTTTCGCAAGATACCTCAACATTTCGCCAAAAACCGTCCAGTCCTGGGAACAAGGCCACGGCAAACCCAACGGCGCCAGCCTTAAACTCTTATCCATCGCCCGAAAGAATCCGAAGGTACTAATCGAGGCGTAATCCAGGCACGTGTGACGCGTGCGGTCCGGCGAGAAGAGAGCAGGCTGGCAGCCTGCGTTCCGAACATGTGCAACGTTTGCGGTCCCGGTTTTGTTACTCCTACTAGATAAAATCCATCAAAAAAACTGAAATCCTATCTTTATTCAGCTTTTCTCTTAGAGTCTGGTTGGAACGGCTGTAATTTGGCTGGTCTAACTTGTTGAGAATAAAAAGTTTGGAAGATATCGAGGAATTTGCCTTTCTTGATAGCGGAAAGACACGCTGCGTTAGATGACGCGATCGCTGCTGCCCTTAGCGAACGACGGAATAAGACGAGGAACAGCGACGAGCAATACATAAAGATATGCGTTTACGAGAGTGCCCCAATTCACGCCTTTTTTCATTTACCGCGACAATATTGGTATTTGCGAGCGTCCTGCTTAGTGCGTGCGGGTTTTCGACGTCCAGGCTTGTTGCCAAGGGCGAAGAGCACCTCGCAAAACGAAAGTTTCACGATGCTCTGATGCAGTTTCGTGCGGCTGCAGAATCCGATGAGAGTTCGGCAGCGGCACATTGGGGCATGGCTCGGGCGTTAGAGAATCTGGGGCATTTCAATGATGCACTTGATGAGCTCCGCAAAACGGTCGAGCTGGATGAGAACAATCTCCATGCTAAGGCCAAACTTGGCAACTACTTCTTATTGGTAAAGCCGCCGCTCATCAGCGAGGCGGAATCATTCCAACGGCAGATCATTGCGAAAGACCCGAATTTTATCGAGGGCCATATCTTGCAGGCTTCGATCCTGGCCGTACAGAACAAGCCGGAATCTGAGGTCGTAGCGAAGGTCAACGAAGCTATCGCGATCGACCCGACGCGAGCAGAGACGTATGTCAGCCTTTCCCGGTATTACGTCACCAAAGAAAAATACGCAGACGCCGAAGCTGCTTTGAAACGCGGCATCGAGGCGAGCCCGATGCGTGCTCTTGGCATTATCGAATACGGCCGCTTTCTGAATTACGCAAATCGCACGGCTGAGGCCGAAGCGCAATTTACTAAGGCAGTTGAGCTCGAACCGCTTTCGATCGAAGCGAACGAAGCGTTTGCACAGCATTACACCATCGCCAAGAAATACGACAAGGCAGAGGCGCAGTATCGCCGCCTGATCGAGATCCAAGAGAACAGCCCTGAGAGCCGTTTGGAACTCGCGAATTATTTCGAGCAGATTCAGCGACCTGCGGACGCGATAAACGTTCTGAACGAGATCATCGAGACGACGCCGGAGTATGTGCGTGCCCGATACAAGCTCGGTCAGATCTATCTCGTACAGAAAGATCCGGCGAAAGTTAACGATCAGCTGACGGCATTATTTGCCATCAACGATAACGACACTGAGGCGTTGATGCTGCGGGCTCGGCTTCGTTTGCAGGAGAGCAAGCCCGACGAAGCGATCGAAGATCTGAACGCGGTTCTCAAGAAATTCCCGAGCCAGCGCGATGCTCTCTATCACGTTGCGCAGGCTCGCTTAGCAGTCGGCCAGGTCGATCATGCTCGTGCGTTCATCGCGGACATCGAACGGTTTCATCCGAACTTCCTTCGCGTTGGTCTATTAAAGATACAAGCCGAGATCGTCGAAGGTAAGACCGAAGGTTCGCTAAAGGCAGCAAACGAATTGCTGGAAAAGGTTCGCACCGCAACACCGAACGCAGAGACGGGCGTGGTTGCACTGAACGAACTTCAGATCAAGGGCCTGACCGCTCGCGGCCTGGCGAATCTCGAACTAAAGAAATATCCGGAAGCCCAAGCTGACCTCGAACTCGCATTGCGATACGCACCTGATTCGTCCGTCTCGATGGTCAACCTTGCACGGCTCCACACGGCAAAGAACGAATTACCGAAAGCCAGCGAGCTTTATGAGCAAGCGATGTCGGTCGATGCACAGAGTTTCGATGCGATCGCTGGCCTCGTGAACATCATGGTCCGCAATGGAGAGACCGCAAAGGCTCATGCCAAGGTCGCCTCGATGATCGAGCGGAATGCCGGCCGTGCCGATATGCTCGCGTCGCTGCATTACCTGAACGCCGATATTTACGCATCAGAGAAGAAGCTACCTCAGCAAGAGAACGAGCTATTGCAGGCGATCGCTCTTGATGAGAATTACCTGCCGGCTTATGCCGCTCTGGCGTCGATATTTGCAGGCCGCAACGAGATCGAGCAGGCAGTTTCGCAGTTCAAGACCGTGGTCTCCAAAAAGCCTTCGGCGGCGGTTTACACGATGCTTGGGATTCTCGAAGAATCTCGCTCGAACGTTGCTGCGGCAGAGGAGCATTATCGCAAGGCGTTGAGCCTGGATCAGAATTCGCCGATCGCTGCTAACAATCTGGCGTGGTTGATCACTGAAAATCAAGGGAATTTGGACGAGGCTTTGCAGCTCGCGACAGCGTCGGTTGCCAAAGGGCCGATGGTCGCAGGGTATTACGACACGCTTGGCTGGGTCTATTTCAAGAAAGGTTTGTATTCGAACGCTGCAAAGCAGGTCCGCAAGGCGATCGAACTGGCCGAATCGTCAGGTAAGGCCGTCGATCCGGCATATCGCGAGCGACTTGGCATGATCTTGGCGGCATCAGGAGACAAGGCATCGCTCTAGTAAGCGGCAGGTAAGTAACAATGATCGCACTTTTTCAGTCACTTGAAATACAGAGCTTCAGCAACGTGTTAACGGCCTTGCCCGAGGCGATTGGCTTGCTACTTTTGAGTGTTGGGCTGATCGCAATTGCAGGTGTTCTGAGATGGATATTGTCAAAGTTTGACGTCGTCGAGACGACGGTTGAGAACGAAGCGAGATAGGTAACGGTTATGAATCGAGAATTTAGACAACGCACTGCCGGTGAACTGATCGGCATGATCAAGCGGCAAAAATGGATGATACTGCTGCCCGTGCTGACCTTTACGGTGGCCATCGGATACGTTGTTTATCATTTGCCGAGCATCTATGAATCGACATCATTGCTGACGGTCAAGCCGCCGACGATCTCGCAGAATCTTGTTCAATCGCTGACCAACGAAGACCTATCGCAGCGTCTTCAGACGATCAATCAGGAAGTTCTGAGCCGATCATCGCTCGAACCGATGGTCACGAAATACGACCTTTACAAGAACGAGCGTGCATCGGGAATGCCGATGGAATTGATCATCGAGAAGATGTACAAGGCGATCAAGGTCGATATCGAAGACGCCGGAACGGAGAAAGTCGCCGCGTTCCGAATTCGCTATCGAGACCGCGATCCGCAGGCTACGCGTAACGTGACGGCAGAACTTGCAAGCAAATATGTGAACGCTCAGGTTCAGACGCAGACCGAAATTGCTGAATCGACCAAAGATCTGTTTGAGAAGCAGCTTGCTGAAAAGAAAGCTGCGATGGACGAGCTAGAACGTCAACGTCTCGACATCATGACGGCGAATGTTGCGACATTGCCCGAATCGGAACAAGGCCTGGTGGCACAGCTCAGCGGTCTTCGCGACCGCGAGGCGAACATCATGAAAGAGAAAGAAGCTCTCATGAACGAACGCGGCCGCCTAAGCGATTCGATCGGTTCGAACAACCGTCAGATGGCGTTGATCGAGGATTTTGGACAGAAGGAAACGCAGGACACCGTTCGAAATATCGCCGACCCGGAAAATTCGACGGCCTATGCCGAACTGATAAAAAAGCGTGCGGACATCAACGCTCAGCTCGATAATTTGCTGAAAACCTACAAGGATAAGCATCCGCTGGTGGTGGCAAAGCAAAGCGAATTGCTTCGCGTAAATGAAGAGTTTGAGAATCTGAGAAAGAACGCCGACAAGCGGGTTGCAAACGCAACGCAGTCGAGCAACCGAAGGGCGGAACAGCAGAAGCAGTTGCTACAGCTAGAGAATCAACGCATTCAGTCACAGATCGGCCAGATCGAATCGCAGCTTGGAAATAAGGATGTCGAGCTTCGCCAGAACGCAGCCGAAGTTGCGGCTCTCGAGGCTCGTATCAATGCCATTCCGGGCGTCAAGGTCGCCCTCGAAGGTATCAATGGCCAGTTCCAATTTGCCAAGCAAACGTACGACGAGATCTTAAAGAAAAAGAACGAAGCTGAAACGGTCGTTGGTGTTGAGACCAACGCACAGGGCGAGACGATCCGCGTTCAGGATCCTGCAAACGTTCCGCAATCGCCGGTCGCTCCGAAGCGAGTAGTTTGGACGCTGATGGGCTCGGCACTTGGTTTGTTCCTAGGCTTGCTGCTTGCGGCGATATTTGAGATCCCGAGATTCTTCAGGATCCAGAATATCGAGGACGCCAGGCACTACACGGGCCTGCCGGTCCTCGCGTCGGTTCCGCCGCTGCTTTCGCCGGCTGAGAAATCGTGGATCAAGCGTTCGTACTGGCTCAGGCTGGGTGCCGGAGTTGCGGCTTCGCTTGGAGTAATTCCGCTCATCATTTTCATATTGCAGACGACAAGGCTGCTCGACCGATTTGTTGCTTAAGTTACGAGGTAGATATGTACAAAGAATTCTTTGAACTAGACGACATTCCATTCACACTGACGCCTGATCCGCGATTCATCGTGTTCACGCCCAGCTATAACGAAGTGCTCGCGAGCCTTTATTACGGCCTCGAGAATGCTAAGGGCCTGATCGTGATGACCGGCGAGGTCGGCACCGGTAAGACAACAGCGCTTCGCTGGATACTGCGACGTCTCGACGCTAGCGTGCTGGCCGCGTACGTTTTCAATCCGCGATTGTCGATCGATGAGTTCTACCACCATGTCACGCAGATGCTTGGCATCAAGGATTGGAACAACAAGGCTGAGCTGCTTGCCATTATGGGCAAGGTTCTCGAAGAACGCCATCGCCGCGGCCTGCGAACCGTCATCATTATTGACGAAGCTCATGAGTTGTCAGATTACGTGCTCGAAGAAATTCGTCTGCTGCTCAATTTTGAGTCCGACAATGCTAAGCACCTGCAGATCGTGCTTACGGGACAGCAGGAACTCAAAGACAAGCTCAATCAGGCTAATCTTCGCCAGCTCAAGCAGCGTGTCGCTCTGCGATGCACGATGCATGCTTTCCCGAATGTTGAGGAAGTCGATCGATACATAACCGAGCGCCTCGTGATCGCAGGCTCGAAACAGCCGAAGATCTTTTCGCCGGACGCTGTTGAGCTGATCTATCAGTGCAGCGAGGGAATTCCGCGAAACATCAACAACATCTGCGACAACGCGATGCTGACGGCATACGGTGCCGGTTCGCGAACGATCGACCGCAAGACGGTCGAAGAGGTCGCCGACAATCTCGATATGCTTCCGCAGACTTCGAGAAAGACGCCGGAAATGCCGATGCTTGATGATTCATTTATTGGTTCAGGCTCGGTCATGAGCCCGGGAACGCGTGATGAGATCTGGAGCAACGTCAATCGACCGTCGGTGGCGAACATCGCACAGAACGGCGGCTACACTAACGGCCAAGCGAAGAGCAACGGTTTCAAGATAGACGACATTGATGATATCGATCTGGAACTTGATGAATATGGCGGCTTCTACTAAGCCGTAAGCGATGTGTGCCGACAATTCGCATTTTATTTGGATAAACGACAAGGAACTCAAATTGCCATGAGCATCTTAAGAGCATTAGAAAGAAAAAGAAACGAATCGCCAGAGGCGGCAAAGACACCAGTTGTTGTGCCGTTTGACGAAGCAAAAGGCCGTGCCTATGTGCCTGCTGACCTTGTCAGTGAAAGCTTCAAGATAGGCGATACAGGATCGGCATTCGATGGGCAGCCGGGATCTACTTTCGGGACGGCACTCCCTGATTTGGATACGGACAAAACTGCCGGGGCAAAATTGAATGCCGACAGCCCAACGCGTTCAGCAAAGACCGAGCTGCCTGACTTTGTCAGTTGGCAGGTCGATGCTGAACGCGTTGAGCCTAGACTCGTGGCTATTACCAGCCCAAACTCGAGCTATTGTGAAGAATATCGCTCATTGCGAACGCATATTCTCCACAAGAGCCAGCGTCAAGAACTCAAATCCATAGTCGTTGCCAGCGTCAACCCAAGTGAGGGCAAATCGGTAACCGCGATCAATCTGTCGTGGATGTTGGCCCAGACCGATGGCGTTCGTGCATTGATCATCGATAGCGATCTTCGTATGCCGAGCCTGACCGACTATATGGGAATCGAGACAGATCGCGGACTTTCGGATGTTTTGGCAGGCACGGCAACACTTAAGGAGTCGATCGTTCGCCTTGAGCCTTCGGGCCTGCACATATTGCCCGGCGGCGAAGCTCGTCAGGATGTGGCTGAGTTGATCTCAGGCAGCAGGTTCGCGGACATCCTCGCGGAAGCTCGCGATATGTTCGACTATGTCATCATCGATGCGCCACCGCTCGGCATCTTTACCGATGCGACTGTACTGATCAACCACGCCGATGGGGCACTGCTCGTCGTTCGTGCGAACCGTACGAAATACGGAGTTCTCGACCGTATCTTAGAACCTCTTCCCAAGGATCGTATGCTCGGTGTTGTTCTTAATCAGAGCGACGATGTAATGGACGAATCACATTACAACTACGGTTACTACAATTATCGCCGTCATCCCGAAGGCGTCGCGGTTTAGGTCGAATGAGCGCCTCTAGCTTCAGTCTCAGAAAATTCTGGCTGATCTTAGCCGACGCCGCCATCATATATGGCGGCGTCATTTTGGCGCTCTATCTTCGTTTGGGGCTCGACGGTGCCGTATATGAATTGAACGTTCGCAACGGTTGGACGAAGATCGCCCTGGCTACATTTGTTTGCCTGCTCACGCTCTATTTCTACGACCTCTACGACTACGTCGTGATGACAAATCGCCGCGAGCTGCTCTTGCGGCTTGTGCAAGCACTAGGCATCGCGTGGGCGTTTCTCGCGCTTGTGTTCTATTCGGCGCCGCCGTTGATGATCGGCCGCGGCGTGTCGGTGATCTCGGTCCCGCTCGTTTTGCTTCTCTTGCTTGGTTGGAGGGTCACCATTCACTCGCTTACAGGGCATCCTGATATCGGCGAAAAGATCTTGGTTGTCGGAACCGGCAAGACGGCTCTCGATACAGCCGAAGCGGTCTGGGAACGGCGTGATGCAGGTTATCGAATTGTTGGCTTTATCTCAGAGAATGGTGCCAAGCCCAAGGATAAGATCGGGCGAAGCGAGATACTCGGAATGGCACCTGACCTTGAGAATGTCATTCGAAGCGAAAAGGTTGACCGTGTCGTGATCGCTGTCCGCGAACGTCGCGGTGCCTTTCCAACGGAAGCATTGCTGAGAATGAGTCTTGCCGGCGATGTTTCGATCGAGGAATGTACTTCGTTCTTTGAACGCATTACGGGCAAGGTTCATGTGGATATGCTGCGGCCATCATGGTTGATCTTTGCCGGCCGCGGCCGCGAGGGTCGGCTAAAGGGCGTGTTCCGTGATCTCGTACATCGCGGGCTGGCACTGATCGGCCTGCTGGTGTCCCTGCCGATAGCGCTTGTGACGGCGATCCTGATCAAACTCGAATCTCGCGGCCCTATTTTTTATAAACAAGAGCGTGTTGGCAAGAATGGCAAGACGTTCAATGTCATTAAGTTTCGCTCGATGCGAACCGACGCTGAGGCTGATGGAAAGCCCGTGTGGGCGGCCGATAATGATGATCGTGTGACCTTTGTCGGCAAGATAATTCGCAAGATCCGCATCGACGAGATCCCGCAATTTTGGAACATTATCAAGGGCGATATGAGCTTTGTCGGACCGCGTCCGGAGCGGCCGCATTTTGTGAAGCAGCTCGCAACCGAGATCTCGTATTATGAGCATCGGCATCTCGTTGCTCCGGGACTGACCGGTTGGGCGCAGATCAAGTATCCGTATGGAGCGTCGGTTTCGGATGCGATACAAAAGCTGCAATACGATCTCTATTACATCAAGAATCAGAGCCTGACGCTCGATCTTGTGATCGTGTTTGAGACGGTCAAAACAGTACTTTTCGGCCGTGGTGGAAGATAGTATTTATGCGGTAAAAATCTGGATTTTATGCCGCAATATGAGTTTACTTAGGCACCGACATTTTATCGGAGAGATAGTTATGAAAGTTGTTGAATTGAGAGATATCGCATTTGTTGGCTTACTAGCTGCAGTTGCCACGCTCCTGCCGACAGCCATTTCGGCTCAGGTCAAAGACGATACCAAACAGAGCGATCCTGTGGTCGTTGCAAAGCCAAATCCCGAAGCGACACCACCGGCCGCTACCGGCGAGGAGACGCCTGAGGCGAAAGAGGTTTATGCCTACTACAACAACTATCTGACCGAATATCGACTCGGCCCTAACGATGTGATCTCGATCGAGGTCTTTGGTCAATGCCCTGATTATTGCAAGCAGAACATCACGATACCACCGACCGCTCGGATATCGTATCCATTGATCCGCGAAGGTGTACTTGTTGCTGGCAAGACCGTGCAAGAGGTTGCCGCAGAGATCACGAAGAAGCTCGACGAATACATCATCGACCCGAAAGTTTCGGTCAATCTCGACAAGGCGATGTCGATCCGCTATAGCGTGATGGGCAAGGTCAATACGCCGGGCGTTCGCGTCCTTGATCGTAAGATCAGCGTTTACGAGGCCATCATCGACGCCGGCGGCGTCGCAAAAGATGGCGACAAATCGAAGACGGTAGTTGTCAGCTACTCAAAAGACGGCAAACTCACTCGTCGCGTGATCGATATGAGGCAGGTCGAAGCCGGCAAAGCAGAGATGGTCTATCTGAATCCCGGAGACCAAGTTTTCGTTCCCGGCAAAGGATTTAGCATTGAAAAGGTTTTCGACTATCTAGGCCGAGCAAGTGCGGCGCGTATGTTGTTCGGAAGTCCGTTGTAAACAGCAATTTGAGGAATCGCGATGCGTAAAATTTACAATATCATTCCGATCCTAGTGCTGTTCGTCTGTGTCCAGTCGGCGAGCGCGACTTGGGTCAAGCAAAAAACGACGACATTCACTTGGCTGCGCGATATCGCATTTGTGAGCGAATCTAAGGGCTTCATCGTAGGCACCGACGGCGTGATGCTAATGACCGAGGACGGTGGTGCTAACTGGAAACAGTTGCCGAAATTCACGACCGACAGCATCTTGCAGATCAAGTTTACCGACCCTAATACCGGTTGGTTGCTATGCGAACGAAATGCATTTTCTCGCGGTCAGAATGCGACCTCGTATCTTCGCAAGACGGTCGATGGCGGCCGCAATTGGGAACGTATCGAGTTCGAAGACGCCGGACGCGAGCGCGTGACCAAGCTGGTTTTCAACAAATACGGATGGGGCACGGCATTCGGCGAACGCGGCCTTTTTTACAAGCTGCAGGAAGACGGTAAGACCTGGAAACAGAGCAAGACTGCCGTGAAATTCCTGCTCCTGTCAGCTTCGTTCGGAGGCGGCGACACAGGTGCTATCGCGGGAGCCGGCGGCACGATAATGTTCTCAGAGGACAATGGCCTGCTATGGGACCGTGCGACCCTGTTAGGCAATACGGACGCTCGATTCAATTCGGTGTATATGGTCGGCGACAAGCTCGGCTGGGCAGTTGGCTCCGGCGGAGCAATAGTCGCGACAACAGGCGGAGGACGCCTGTGGAAACCGTTGGAGTCAGGAACTGACGCTAACCTGAACGACGTTTTTTTCCTCGACGAACGTAGAGGCTGGGCAGTCGGCGACCAAGGAACGATCCTGCGAACAACCGACGGCGGCAAGAATTGGGTCGAAGAAAATTCGCACACAAAACACCGCCTGGAACGGATCTACTTCCGCAACGGCCGCGGCTGGGCGATCGGCTTTGGCGGTACGATATTGTCCAACGGCCTCGGCGAAAATCCGCAGGGCGAAGAACGCCCGACGATCGTGCCTCGAAGCTAGTAACTGTCAGTTGTTACTTGACTAGTAGATGTCTATATCGTAATCTTTCAGTTCGCTCAATTTCAGGTGATTGAGCGACGTTTTTTTGAAAATTTGTCGGGTACGCATGCATTAACATCTCTCGCATCAAGATTTCGGGCATGTACGTCAATTGGTAGACAGCCTCCCTTACAAGGAGGAAGTTGGGGGTTCGAGTCCCTCCGTGCCCACCACTCTTGCGGAGTCGTAGTTCAGTTGGTTAGAACGCCAGCCTGTCACGTTGGAGGTCGCGGGTTCGAGCCCCGTCGGCTCCGCCATTATGATCTAAGAAAGGCCGCCATCTAGTTGGCGGCCTTTCTCCGTTTTGTTCTGACTCGAACAGATCAGTTCTTTCTTTCGAAGGTCAAGATCCCTGCGACCTTTACAGGTTTGCCGTCCTTAAGCGGCGGATCGAACTTTGTATCGCGAGCGGCTTTCACGGCAGCTGCCCTCAGAGGCTGCGGGCCACTCACCGCGCTCGCGGCTCCGACCTCGCCTTTTTCATTTACCAATACCTCGACAGTGACAATTCCTGTATCTTTCGCATCACTCGGAAATTCGGGCGTGGGCAGCTTTGTCGCGATCTCATTCAATACGCCGCCGAGAACCGCACCATCGGGCGGAATTACTGACTTAAGGGCAGGGCCGTCAGCAGGTTTGATCTCCTTGCCCACGGCACGGGCCTCGGTAGGTTTTACTTCGGGTTCCGGTGATTTGGCCGCGGAGGTAGTATTTGGCGGAGTCGCTTTTGCGTTTGACGGAGCGACCTCAGCATTGCCACATCCAAGACCCATGAGTGAAACTGCAGCGATCAATAGCATGTACGCAGCAACGGACGGTCGGCGTTCGGTGAGAAAACGGTCTCTAAATTTCATTTATTCATCTCCTAAATTGAACTAATGGCATTGCCAAAATAACATTCACTGCTTTCCGCCTGCAAATGCTAGATCTGACAACGAGCGAGAGTCAAAAAAGTGCCGCTTAGCTATTGTTCCGGTTCTCTCATGCCGTGGTGGGCGACTGCAAACACACCTGCGAATTTTTCGGGAGCCATATGCGAGAAATCCCTATCCGACTCATCTGCCAGGTATCGACAGAACTGCAGATCTGTCGATATTTATTGGCCAATTCCAAAATGAATGGCTATTCAGTTTCGGCACATCGTTTGCAATTACTTGTATTGGGTGTTTGGGCGGATCGTTCAAACGCAAGATGGCGGCACCCGAGCGAGAGGCAAATGAACGGTTGGGTGCAAAGGAGTCGTTATGACCAGGCGCTTAATTCTGTTCGCTATAGTTGCTACCGTTACCTTCCTAATAGCTGATCCCGTAAGTTCGCAGTCGTTGATCGAGCCTTTATCGGTTCGGCAAGAATTTTACTTCGGCCCTAAGGTTGTGAGTTCATCGGAACGGTCGGCGAGTTATTTTGTTATCGAACATTTTCTGCCCGACGAAACCGATCGATTGCTTGAGCAGTGGGCAAGGTCCGGTAGCGGCGATCCGGTCGTTGTTGACCGCCTGATGAGCGAGCTAAACATAACGTCGAAGAAAGCGGAAGACGATCTGATCGCAAAACTCAGAACGATAGGAAAGAGCTATTCAGGCGGTCCGGCGGCATTTGAATCGGCAGTGCGAGAGACGCTCGATCGAAGACGGTATGCCATGGTCGATGAGGCTATTCAAGAGGTCCTAGCGTCGTACGGCAGTGAACTCGAGGCAGTAATACGAACGGGCTCGTCGGGAAAGCGGTATCTGCAGCTTCGCGGCTCAGGTGACGGCGGTACGGGCTATCGGACGTTCTTCTCTGACGACGACATATCGTTCGTCGGCGCAAAAGCAGAGGAGGCCGCTCGAACGCTGAACGGAATTCTCGAAAATCGCGGACTTGCAAAGCTCAAGGTAAAGGGAATGGACCTCGGCTCACTCAAGAATATCCGCGGTATCGACCTGACGGCTATCCAACTGCTGGACCCTGACAAATTTCTCGGAGAATCAGGCATCGCGAGTATAAAGGGCGAGATGCTGGACAAAGGCGCGGTCGTTGCCGAACGAATGGGCGAATCGATCGAAATGACGGCAAAGCCTCTGCGGCAGTTCGTCGAAGCAAAAAAGAGCCGCATGCTCGCAGACCTGATGGACGACAGTGCGGTTCGAGCGACCGTGCAGAAATTTGGTGCCCTGACCGTCGTCGGCAGTTGCGAGCGCCAGATCGTGCAGACGCACTCGGGCTGGGACAATCTGCCTGATTCGGAGAAGGTTAAGTACGTCCTTCGCGAGCGATTCGCACTGAGCGAATCAGGTGCGATGAAAGACGTCGCCGGCCAGGCACAGTCAGTAACGGCCGGCGAGATCGCTAGGCTGAACAAACTGCGGGCCGAGCTCAAGGTCCGCCCAAATCTTACTTCCGAGGAACTCTCGTGGATCAGCACTCTGCGGGCGCAGAACGTCGATCTCGCCTTCAAGGAGATCCCTGTAAAGCTCACGCCGATCATTAGCGCAGCGGAAAAGAATGGGATCTCGCTTGCATCGAGCCCCCAAGTTCGCCGTGTGATGAATGAACTCACGACCGGCTTTGCCCTAATGCGCGACCGCGTCATCGACATTCCTGAGGCGGAAATGCTGGCCAAACTCAAATCGATGGCTGGTGAGAACAAGGAATTGTACAGCGTTCTTTACACGAGCTTTCAGCAGAGCAAAGACCTTGTCGAGGCACTCGATCAATGGATCGCTTCGGGAGGCACTCGCGAGGCATTCATCGATATGCTGGTCAAGGCCGAAAGCAGACTCGCCCGATTGCAACAGGTGATAGCCCGACGTGCAAAGAAGGCAAACACCGTCGAGGCGAAGACCTTGTCGGCTATTGAGGAGATCTTAGGCACGGACCTTGGCGACAGCTTCTTTTTGAAGATGGCAAAGAACCCAGCCGCGAAAAAGGTTGTGCTTGCGACCATGGTCGCTACCGGCGGCGGAGCCTGTTTGAACGCAATGTACCAGTCCTGGATGAAGGGCAAGTTTCAAGAAGACCTGAGTTCTGCGGCATTCGGGCTGATGGATTTTGTTCCCGGTGGATCTGAGGTAAAGCTCCTGTTCACCGAGGGCATGGACAAGACCGTGCTGCTGCTGTTCATCAAAGATGCACTATATCTGACACCGGCATGGCCGATAGCTCTGGTCGGCGATGTTCTCGTTCTTTCGATCGATCTCGGTGCTGCTTACAAGATCCAAATGCAGCAGCAGGGCTTGGTCGATCTTCTCGTCTATAACGGCGAATTTGACACAACGGGCGACAGACCGAAGTTCATGCGGCTTAGTCTGCCGGCCGGGCCGATAGTCGAACGAGAGGCTCTGGCTAAGTTTTTGTTTGAGGCAAAATCGTTACGGTACCGACACACGGGCCGCGAATATCTCATGAATGACCTGTCGGCTGTCAGCACGGATCTGTTGGATAAGTCGTTCATTCCCGAAGATCCGGTGACGCAACAGTTAAGAACCGCGGCCGAGCAACAGCTCGCTGCGATCAATCGTGCCGAAGCACTTGCCGCCGGTGATATCTTTAGCTCTTCGGTAGGCTATGGCCGCTGGCTGTTCGGATTCGAGACCGTTTGTGAAAAGAGCCAAGAGCGTTGGTGCAAGGTCTTCAGTCTCTTGAAGAAAAAGATCGTCGAGCGCCGCGACATCGTCAAAGAAAAGGTCATGGTGCCACAGCTGATTGAAATGGCCGAGGCAAAACGCGCAACACTTGCCGCCGCGAACGACACCGAGGCGAAGCTTGACGCCTTGCAACAAAAACTTGAGGAAGTTCGCGGAAAACCGCTTGAGGTGAAACTGTCCGAGGTTGTAAAGAAGAAAGCTGACGAAGCAGGAAAGTCCGATCGGTCAGACACACAAGAACAGCGTGATATGAAGCGAGGCGAAGTATGGTCAGCGGCATACGACGCATATCTTCGCATCTACAACTGGCAGAAGAATGTGAAGGCAAATGTTTCTGCAAAGACCGGCTGGGAACGAGCCGAGGTTATGCAGTTCGTGTGGACCGGCGACCACGTTGAAGATGAGCGAAAGTCAGAACAATCCAGGTCGGGATTTGCTTCAGCGATAGCGCGCATTCGAAAGGAAATTATGGCGATCAAGGGCGGCGAAGCTCTTGTCACTGATCCGATCGATAAGGAAGCTTACGGTATTCTCGGCGACGTGGTCTTTCCTTGGCGTGCCGCACTCGACCAAGCGGATAAGGATGTTCCCGAGCCAGGTTCTGCGTATTTTGCAGATTACGGAGCCGCCGTTGAAAAGGTCAAAAAGCTCTACGCCGTCAGTGCCGAATTTCAGGCACAGGTCGACAAAGGTGCAAAATTGGTCAAGGGCAGTGAAACGCTGACGCTCGATCGTTCGACATCATTCGAACTGGAGTTCAGTGATGATGCGCTTACAAAACTGATGACCGACGGCAAATTGACCGTCCGTTGGTTCACGACCGGAAACGGAAAATATACGCCGAATGACCGCGACCTTTCGACAAACTACACGCCATTCAGCCCGGAGCCGGTCAAGTTAACTGTCGTGCTCACACGCGGCGGCGTCGACAAAGCAAAGGCATCGATAAACCTTACGATGAACGTCATCGTTCCTGATGATTTCCTGACTCTCGAACTCGCTCCTGCTCAACCTAAGCCGTCGGCTCTCGTGGGCGTTATTGCGAATATTCCGGAGAGGTTCTTTGGCGGTAAGCCGCGATTTCACTACAAGTGGAGCTGTACGAACTGCAAGATCGACAATTTTGACCGTTCGCGAACTGCGGTCACTGCTCCGAAGACAGGAGCATCGACCGTGGCGTGTGAGCTGCTCGTCGAAGGCTCCGATGGAAAGTCTACAGTGCTGCTTCGCAAAGAGCTGAAGTTCGACGTCTCCGGCAAACCTTCGACGCAGGCGTCGCCAACACCGAGCCCGACGCCCGGAACGTCACCTATCCAAACGCCAACACCGACACCGAGCCCGACGCCCGGAGCCACGCCAAAACCTGCTGCGACACCGATCTCACTTTCGGTCCCGGTCGTAAACAGATCTAAGCGAGTTATCAATCTTTGGTCGGCGAGCAACGAGCCTAAGACGATGTTCGACGTACTTGATTCGCATTTCGAACCGGGCATGCCGGGAGGCATCAAAGCGACGATACCCGCTAGTGGTGAACTGGCATTTCATGCCGGCGAAGCCGGAATAGCCACCGGCGGAACAAACACGATCCTGACCTCGTGCATTTGGAAACGCCAGGCCGATGGCGAGACCCCATCAATAGTCTACGAAGCCGACGGCTCGCTCAAATGCAATACCGTAGCCGGCACAACCCGCGTGAAGCTATCGCCATCTGCGACGGGCATGGCGAAGGTGGGCGACGTACTCACAGTCGAAGCAGTCGTAGAGGGAGCCAAGCCGGAAGAAAGGCCGTTTACTTTTGAATGGACGGGAAATCTCACCGGCAAGGCAGCGGACCTCAAAAGCACGGCAAAGGTCACGGTAAAAACCGATAAGATCGGCAAATTCAAAGTGTCCGTTAACGTTTCCGGCCCAAAAGCGGGCATTGGAAAGGCAACGCTCGAATACGAAGTAGGCAATGCAAAAGCTGAGATCCGCCAGCTAAGACCAACCACGAAAAAAGTAGCCGTCGGTACGCCGGTGACATTCTCGGCAAAGGCACCGGCTTCGTCCGCACAGCCGCCTCCCAAGTACATCTACCGATGGCAGCCGCATCCTGAAGTCACCTTCGATCCGTATGAGGGTGAAAAGAATACGACTACCGCAACATTCACGCGGCCCGGCATTACAAAGGTCTGGGTTCAGGTGCTCGAGAAAAAGGGCGAGGTGCTTTCAACGGTAGCGGAGTCCGACCAGATCGAGATAGAGATCGTTTTGCCCGAGCTGAAAATAACGTTCGACCCTCCAGCAGCCAATATTGGCAACGAAGTGAAGGCTCGTGTTGACGTAACTCCCGCAGAGCTGACTGAGATCGACTTTCGTTGGGAGGTGTCCGCCAATGGGCGACAGACACGGCAATCGCCGGACGCTCGAGAGGTGACCTTCGTCCCGCAGAATGCTGAGCCGATAAACTTTACGGTTCGTGCACGCGTGCCGGTCAAGGGCGACGATCTAGGCGAAGCGACGGCGGTGTTTACGGCGAACAAATACGATGTTCAGGTGCGTGTATTAGGTCCTGAGGGCCCGCGGCCGCAAGTCTGGAAAGAGGGCGTCGGCCTCGTGACGGTCGAAAAGGGAATTGCGGTTCATCAGACAGTCGGGCTTCGTGCCGAGGTGAGCCCTGCCGCAACAGATCTGCGATATGAGTGGAGTGTTAATGAGGATACTCACTTTGTCGGAAGCAGTATCTCGCAGCAAACTCGCGTAAATCGAAGCCAGGTCGGCGGTGCCGAGGTGAATGTGATCGTACGCGACAAGAATGGCCTTGAGCTCGGTCGCGGCACCGGTTCCTTCAGTGTTTCGATCTCGCAGGCAGACCTCGATGGCGCAAAGAACAAGGCCGGAGGGGCCGAGAAACTGAGTCAGGCGAAGCAACTGGTTGCAAAGGGCCAACTCGATGAAGGGATCAGCATCACTGACGAGGTCTTGAGTGGAAACCCCAAAAACGCCGAGGCAAAAGCGCTTTCAGCGAAATGGAAACGCGAACGGACAAGCGTGCAGGCGACTATCGGAAAGGCAAGGGCATTCCTCGATCAAAACAAATTCACTGAGGCATCTGCGGCGTTAAATCCGGCTAAGGCACTACATCCACTCTACAAACCGGTGACCGATCTCGACAGAGAGATCAACCATAAATGGGGCAAACATGACGGTGCTCTCAAAGAGGCGATCGGTGCGGTACGTCTGGCGAACGAAGCAAAGGATTTCAAAAAGGCACTAGTGCTTGCCCCACAGGTCCGATCTACGTACAAGCTTACATCTTCTAACGACGCTGAACTGAAACGTTACGAAGATTGGGCGCGTGAACATGAATCGGAAAAAGAACGCCGCCGAGGCATCCTCAAGCAAGCCGAAGCCAAGCTCACCCAAGGCGATTACGATGGTGTGCTTCGAGACATCGACGAGATGTGGAAAAACTTCGACGTGTACTGGAGCTACACGATCGATCCGGAACCAAAGGCCGCCGAGAACTTAAAGAACGAAGCTGTAAGACGTCGTGACCGCATCGCGAGCCTAATGACACAGGTAAAGGCGGCGGCTGAAGCCGTGAAATTCGACAAGAAACAACTGCAGCAAGGCATCGCCAACGCCGATGAGGTTCTTCGTGCTGTGCCCGGCCACGCTGAAGCGGCAAGGTATAAGGCGATCATCGCTGACAAACTCGCTCGCGGCGAAAAAGGAGCAAAGGCCGACGAAGCGATCGCCAAGGCTGACGCTGCCGCGGCAAATGGCGACCACAAGACCGCGATCAAGGCGTATGATACGGCGATCAAGGCTGATCCGAACAATGCCGAGCTCTACATCAAACGAGGCATCTCGAAGCTGGCGGTCGGCGACACTAAGGGAGCACTTAAGGACTTCGACAAAGGCATCGAACTCAAGCCCGGCGTTGCCGCATGGCATATGAAGCGAGCGGGTGCTCGCGAGTCCTTGGGAGATCTGAACGGAGCCGCAACTGACTATCAGGCGGTGACACAGATCGAACCACGAAATATCGACGCCCTTACGGCCTTGGCGGCGATCTATGTCAAGACGAACAATCCTACTGGTCTGATCGACGTTTACACCAAGATCATCGCCATTCGGCCCAATGATGCGACGGTATACCTCGCTCGCGGCATGGCATTTCAGGCTAATGGCAATTGTCCGGCCGCTATCAAGGACTTTGAAAAGGCGATCGCGTTAGATGCACGCAACAGCCCTGCCTACAACGGCCGCGGCGAGTGTCGCGAACAGGGCGGTGACACCAAAAATGCCCTCAAGGACTATGAAAAGGCTGTCCAACTTGATGCGGCAAATTCTCGGGCAGCCGCAAATCGTGATCGTCTGAAGACGAAGCCCGTGCCGACACCGACGCCAAAAGCAGTGCCGGTGCCGACGCCAAAGCCCGTGCCGACACCAAAGCAGACGCCGGTGCCAACAAAGCCCAAACCGACCCCAAAGCCAACTCCGACGCCGCAGAAGAAGCCGAAGAAGCCTTTTGAGATACCGACCGAGATCAAGATCCCGGGCGTCGGTACTATCAAGCTGCCGGGTGCCAAACCGACGCCGACACCTGTTCCGAAACAGACACCGGGCAAGGTGCCCGCAGGTAAGGAATCGGCGGTCTTGAATATCGGAAACATCGGCGGCGTCAGCAATGGGCCGACATCGCCGACGACCTTTACCGTCAGCGGTCCTTTCATGCTCACCTATATTCAGACCTACCACTGGAATAGTGCTCGCGGTGCACGGCCCGGTTCGATCGGTGTTTACAACGATGCCGGCCAGCGGTTCGGTGGATGGCAAGCAACCGGGCTTCCGGGCCAGGGCGGCGTCCCAAACGCCTATTGGGAAGTTCGTCCGAATGTTGTGCTGCCAGCCGGCAGGTACACGATAGTCGTTTCTTCGCCGGAGACTTGGTCGTACAACTCGCAAAGCGGCAACCGGGGATTCGCCGTCGTCAAAGGCTACCTTACCGGCGGAACGGCGCCGAGTCAGCCGACCACGAGCCCACCGGCCGGCAACACAGGCAATCAAGCGGTGATGGCGGTCATTGAGAACCGTTCGAATATGCCGACCCATATCTTCGCTCAAGGCGACACGTTTGGGCCGAGCAATAAGATCGGTGCCGGCGAAAAACGCGAAGTGCGCGTAATGATGGACTCCAATGGCCGTGTGAAATTCACCGCCGGACGTAACGGCCAGGTCATCACAACGAAGATATGGAACGGCGTCGCCGGAGAGCTTAATCGCTATCCGCGCGTCATTTTCGACGGATCGCAACTGCTGATCACGACAGGTTTGCGTTGATAAGGAGGCACTATGAGATCACGACCAACATCAATTTTATTGGCGGTCATGCTGTTCGGTATCGCAGCGGCAGGCCAGACCGTCGCGCCGCGCGATGCGAATGAGGCTGAGGCTTGGGGCATCTATCGGGAATACCTCGCGTCGAAACGAAGCGAGGCTCAGCTCGAAGCCGCTGTAAAGTCAAAATTTAATGACGCGACAATGGCGATCGTCGGGGTTTACGGCATATTCGGGGCCGATAGCGAGGCCGCCGCCGAGGGCCGTGCATTGAAATCCAGACTCGACGCACTTCGGGTTCGTCAGGCCGAAATGCTATCGAAATGGGACCAGAAATTCTACTGGCGATATGGTGACCTTAGATGGTCGTCCGATAGGATCAAGGACGTAAAGACGGGACGCGAAATGGACCGTATCGAATACGCGATGACCTATTTTCCATTCGACCCTTCGAAGACGAACGCAACGAAAACGCCCGCCACGACCGGCGGAACTACGGTCGCGAAAGGTAAGCCCGGCGATTGGGGACAGGTCATCATTACCTTTAGCGGGGCCGTGGATCTGACCTCGACCGATAGTCCCGGCTGGAGAAATAACGGCACAGTGTTCAAGGGAAAAGCTGCAGGCCCGATCAAGATCAATATCGAAGTGATCGGCAAAGCGGACGTCTCGTATGAGGACTATACGGTGAACCTTTCGATCCGGGCTCCAGACGGCAAGATGATTCGCAATGAGAAAAAATCGATCCCACGAAGCGGCGGCAGCGTTTCCTACAACCTAAGCTATTCACCCGGCTCAGACGCCGGAGATCTGGAGCTAAAGGCCTCGATCACAGGCGGTAATCCCGAATATTTTACCTATTACGTATCCGGACGGCTCTCGTTGGCCCCAGGCACCGGCACGGGTTCGGCCGCGACAGATCTGACCGAGGGTCCGACGCCGATCGACCCGGCTAAGGCGACCGAGGTGTTCAGATCGGGAAATGACTACGCCGTTAGCAACGGCGGGACGCCGCCCACTTTTGTGTTCTCTAAACCAACTACTATCACTGAGATCACGTCATACCACTGGAATAACGGAAAGGGTGCACCGGCTGGAGGTACGCTTTCGATTCGCGATCAAAACGGTAAGGTCTACGGTCCGTGGAAGGTATCGGTCAGAAACAACTACTATTGGGACGTGCGTCGGCTGATCGAACTGCCACCCGGAACCTACACGCTATACGATTCTGAACCGGCAACCTGGTCGCAGAATTCGGTCAGCGGCGGCAAGGGCATGGTCATCATCAAAGGTATATAAACCAAGGAGGCAATATGAAGAAGGTACTATTTTTGGCCGTAATATTCATCGGAACGGCGTTCTCCACTCAGGCTCAGACAGGAAAGATCAGCGGAAAACTGACCTATCCCGGCGAAGGCATTCCGTCCGATCTGGTTGTGTGCGTTACGGTGACCTCGCTTTATGCCGAGCCGACCTTTTGTTCGAACGAGTCGGGAAAGCGTCTGCGCGAGGCAAAAGTGGCATTTACAATAAACCGCCGAGCCGCGTCATACAGCGTGGCGGTGCCGGCCGGTTCGTACCTTATCTACGCCGCGACCGCCGACATGCCCGGCGTAAAGGCATATCATAACGAGTTCGTAAGGTGCGGCATGAGCGTCGAATGCACATCCAAACGCCCGATCACAATCAAAGTCACCGCCGGCAAAACCAAAACCGGCATAACCGTCGGCGATTTCTGGTGAACTAGCGCGAGCGACACGCCCGAACAAAAGCCAGCGAGTCCCCAAGACTCGCTGGCTTTCTTATGTCGCAGCCCTCTGCCCGTGACTCATAACTCTACTTTTCGAATGCTCTGTAGCTAACTGCCGAGTTTGAAAAGTGCGAGGCACTCGCCGCCGCGAACCTCGATTGCAGGGAGCTTTAGGAACTCTGATGGGAGACGAACGTTGCGAACTATAAAGACCTTCTGGATGGTTCTGCTTGAGATCCGAACGGCTTGATCGTGAGCCAAGATATGCATTATGTTCGCAAGCAGACGTGTTTTGTTAGCAAACCAACGAAATTTGTTTGCTAGCAAGTGTCGCTTGTTCGCGAAGAAACGTCGTTTGTTTTCAAGCAAATAGAAACGCCGTCGAGAATATTGATTCTCAACGGCCTTCTTATGTTGGTGACGATGTTGATGCTAGCCTTTCCGGAGTTCGGTTAGGACCTGTTTTGCTACGGCTTTCAGGGTGTCGAAGACGCCGGTGCCGTTGGTGGCTACGGCTTCGAAAATTGGTTCGTCGCGGCGGACTAGTTCGGCTTGGAGTTCTTCCATGGGCGAGACGTTGGGGAGGTCACGCTTGTTGAACTGCAAGACGTATGGGATCTTCGCGAGGTCGTAGCCTTGGGACTCGAGATTTTCTTCGAGATTATAGAGCGACTCGATATTCGCGTCCATACGCTCTTCTTGGCTGTCGGCGACGAAGACGACGCCGTCCACGCCTTTGAGGATCAGCTTTCTCGACGCGTCGTAATAGACCTGACCGGGAACTGTATACAGATGAAAACGTGTCTTAAAGCCACGCACCGTTCCCAGCTCAAGCGGCATGAAGTCGAAGAATAGTGTGCGATCGGTTTCGGTCGCAAGCGATATCAGCTTGCCCTTGGCCTGCGGAGCGGTCGAATCGTAGATGTACTGCAGATTTGTCGTTTTACCACAAAGTCCGGGGCCGTAGTAAACGATCTTGCAATTGATCTCACGCGATGCGTAGTTGATAAAAGTCATGGTTCGGTAAACGGTAAATGGTAAAAGGTAAATAGATGATGGCACTCGCCTATTTACTGTTCACTTATTAACTAAACAAACTATCAATGTCTTCGTCGGTGATCTCCGAGAAGAACGAGTTCTGGCTTGCGCTAATAGCGGCCGAATCGCGAGTTGCTTCTTCGAGCATTGCCGCGACTTCGTGGCTGGCGCGTTTGGTTCTAATTTTAACGAGTCCGAGCGTCGAACGCTCATCAAATACTACCACAAGCAAGCTGCGGCCGATGACACTGATGTATATGCTGTCGCGTTCGCCTTCGTGGACGACCGCGGGGAATGTGTCTTCGCCGATGAGCTTCGCCATGCTGCTGGTCGCCGCTACGTTGCCGGCTGCCAATGACGCAAAGCTGGTCGTGTCGATCTCGCCGATTTCTCCGTGAAACGCTATCGGTTGGCCATCACGGTCGATCAGGAATACGGCACGCGCGGCACATTCGACGCACAGACGAGCTAGGATAACCTTGATCCGTGCAAACTGGTGTTCTTGTATTATGAAGGGCGAATTTGCCATTTAGATAGCCGGTCGATCAGCGACCGATCGAGTTGATCGAAAATGATTAGAGTACAAATTGCGGCCGGGCGACGTGAGATGTCGCCGCAAATCTAAAGGTAACATATGTTTAAGCGGCTCGACAAGAACTTTTTTGGCATGCGTGATGAAAAGCGTAGATTGTTCAGGGTATAAATTTGATTGATGCAAGCAATCGAAAAATGATAAACTTTGGTTGTTCGGCGGCGCTCGCCGAGCGGCTTTTCACGCGAATTTATACTGCAACGCCCTGCCTAATTGACCGACATTTGCGGCCATTTGGATGAAGCATCATCTTTTTTCAAATAACACGGACGGATTGCGTTTCGTTGCCATCGGCGGCGGAAACGGTCTTTCCACGCTGTTGTCCGGGCTAAAACGCTTTGTGCGTGCGGGTGAGACTGAGCCGATCTGGATGGATGATCTGTCGGCGATCGTTGCTGTTACGGACGATGGCGGTAGTTCCGGGCGTCTTCGCGATGAATTGCAGATGTTGCCGCCGGGCGATATTCGCAATTGTTTGGTCGCATTGAGCGAAGATTCGGCGACATTATCGAAATTGTTCAAGCACCGATTTCGTGGCGACGGTGACCTCGGCGGGCATGTTTTTGGGAATCTGTTCCTTGCGGCGTTGTCTGAGATAACCGGCGATTTTGCTGAGGCCGTAAAGCTATCGAGCGAGATATTGGCGAGTAAAGGTCATATTTATCCAGCGACCGTGGCTGACGTTCGGCTTGGTGCCGAATTGTCCGATGGCCGCGTTATTCATGGCGAGACAAAGATCAGCACCGTCGGGCCTGTGATCGAGCGGCTGTTTCTCGATCCGGTGGATTGCAAGCCTTTGCCGGAGGCAATCAAGGCGATTGAACAGGCTGACGCCATCACGATCGGGCCTGGTTCATTGTTTACGAGTATCGTTCCGCCGCTACTGGTCGATGGTGTTGCAGATGCCATTCGTCGCAGCAATGCCGTTAAGGTCTTTGTTTGCAATCTGATGACGCAGCCCGGCGAGACCGATGGTTTGACGGCGAAGCAGCATATTGAGGCGTTCAACAAATACGCTCCGGGCGTCGATCTGGATTACGTGATCGTCAATGACCACAAGATCAGCGACGAGCAAATGCAGAAATACCTGGACGAAGGGGCCGAGCAGATCGGCGTACACGGATCAGTTTCCCCCGAGACCGTCGAGAACGCCGAGATCGTCTATGGTAATCTGTTGGACGAGGGCGAGAAGGTTCGCCATCATCCTGAAAAACTAGCGCAAGTGCTGCTATTGTGTGCGTTGCAACCGCGAGAGAAAGCAGTCGTGGGAGCATAAGGAATTTTGTCCACAAATGGACACAGATAGATACGGATGTTTTTAGTTCTTATCAGTGTTTATCTGTGGTCATCTATGGACGGTCTAATCTTACTGTGAAAACTGATCTCGACATATTAATAATGGCCGCCGGCCTTGGCACGCGGATGAAATCGAATCTCGCAAAGGTTTTGCATCGTCTCGACGGTCGTCCGTTGATAAATCATGTCTGCGAAACGTCGCTGACATTAAAGCCGAACAGCATCAACGTAATCGTCGGGCATCAGGCTGATGACGTTAAGTTGGCTGTTACGAGTGAGTTTGGTGACGACAAGTTCGCGTTTCCGGTTCAAAAACAACAGCTTGGGACCGGCGATGCTGTGAATTCGGCAAAAAAGCTACTGAAAGATCGCGATTCAGTGACGCTTGTGCTTTCAGGCGACGTTCCGATGATATCGAGTGCGACGTTGAAGTCTCTGCTCGCGAAACATCGCCGATCAAAGGCTACCTGTACGATACTGACCGTCGAACTCGCGAATCCGACCGGCTATGGCCGCGTCATCCGCGAAGGCGGCGAATTTTCACGAATTGTTGAGCAAAAGGACGCGAGTGATGAAGAAAAACAGTGTCGCGAGATCAATTCGGGCATTTACTGTTTCGACACTAAGAAACTTTTTCAGGCTCTCGCAAAAGTCGGGAACACCAATGCACAAGGCGAGTACTACCTGACGGATGTTCCCACCATTCTGAAAAACAAAGGCGACAAGATCGCTTTGTTTTTGCACACTGACGAACGCGAGATCGAAGGTATAAATGATCGCCGCCAGCTTGCATCGATGGAAGCCGAGCTTCGCAGCCGCACGATCACCAAACTC
>JAEUQI010000110.1 GCA_016789145.1 Blastocatellia bacterium
TAGGCTATTGAGAATGTGCCCAAGCATCACTAGCCAACAAATGGCGGCAACAAAGAACAGAACGATGCCTCCGAGCCAGCGACCGAACGGTTTACGAAGCATTAGACCGACAAAGGCGAGCATTGATGGAACAACAACGACGACAGCGGCAACAAACGAGAGGAAAAGCGGCCGTAGCTCTGACCATTTATGTTGTGTTCCTGAATACCGCAATAGATCGACCACGTAATATAAGACTACGGCGACCAAGAATAGCGAGATCAAGATCAATACGATCTGTGTCATCCAAACCGACGGCGGACGCTTGAGCTTAGTTGTTTCCATTTGGACTACGTATAGCACAAAAACACCTGATCTCGCAGGCAACGGTCGGTTAGCTCGTTAACCAAGCCGAAACAGAAAAAGAACTTCCCGCTCAGTTCGTCCGACTTTTGGCTATTGGAGGGCGTCTAAAACCTCGATGCTGCGTTGTGGTCGTCATTTTGTTTACTTTGTGATTTTTTCGCAGTGTTCTTCAAGCAGTAACCATTTTAATTACCTAAGGAGATAGTAAATGTTAAGAAAGTTCACAATGTTCGCGTTCGTCGCGATGGTTTTGGTTGGCGGTACTGTTGCTGTTTCTGCACAGAGTTGGGTCGATCTCGGTACTCGTGAGGTGCTCGATCGTGCGGATAAGGATTCGTGGCAGGTCGGTAAGGACAAGGGCGAGTTTAGAGCGATCAAACTCTCGGTCCGCGAGCGTCAGGTCAGGTTTTACAGCGTCGAAGTTAAGTACGAGAACGGCCGCACAGAGATGTTTCAGGTCCGCAACCTCATTAACGCCGGCGGCCAAACGCGTGTTCTCGACCTAAAAGGCAACGATCGCTTCATCGACGAGGTCGTGATCGTCTACGAAGCGTCGACAGCCCGACGAGGAAAACGTTCGCACGTGACGCTTTGGGGTTTGAAGTAAGTTCGATAATATTAATTGGATTTGGAAAGCCTGCTTATGCGGGCTTTCTCTTTTCTTGGCTCTGCCACAATTGCAGTGCGGTCGTGGCTTGCCCGACCGAACGATGTCTATGGCTACCCTCTCGCCCTTTTTGTGGCTGCGCCACAAAAAGGGCGGTCTTCGTGAGCGTGCAAACGGTCGGGCAAGCCCGACCGCACTGCATTCGCGGCAAGCCGAAGAATGGAATATTTCTGAGTTTGTGGCAAAAACTCAGGCAAAAGGGTATAGTTACCATTGATTTACCTCATATGACCGAAGGCGATAGTAGAGTTTATGAACGGACGACGATTTTCGGCGAGAAAATTGGCGCAAAGCTTGCGCAGCGGCCGTTCGCGCCTTCGCAAACGCCTTTCCGATTATAGATTTTACGCATATTTGGCCGTCTTAGGGCCGGGAATGATCGCTGCGAACGCGGGCAACGACGCCAGCGGTATTGCCACGTATTCCAGCGTCGGTGCCGAGTTTGGCTACACGCTGATGTGGGCGTTCATACCGATGGTATTCGCCCTGATCATCGTTCAAGAGATGTGCGTTCGCATGGGAGTCGTGACCGGACAAGGCCTCGCGGACCTCATTCGTGAACAGTTCGGCGTCAGATGGACCGCGCTGATCATGCTCGCTCTACTGATCGCAAATACTGGCGTTATCATCAGTGAATTCGTCGGAATTGCACAGGCGTCAGAGCTTTTTGGCATACCGAGATTCGTCACGATTCCCATCACGGCCGGACTCATATGGTGGCTAGTGGTTCGCGGCAACGCCAAACGCGTTGAGAGAGTGTTCCTCGTGATGTCGCTCGTGTTTCTCACATACATCGCCTCGGCATATTTGTCGCAGCCCGATTGGAGTGCGGTCGGCGAGGGGTTTGTTAGGCCGAAACTTAGCGGCGAAAGTAATTACCTGTTCATGATCATGGCTCTGATCGGCACCACGATCACGCCGTTTATGCAGGTGTTTGTTCAATCGTCTGTTGTTGAGAAGCAAATGGACGAGGAAGACCTGCCGCTTGTGCGAGCGGACGTTATTGTCGGCAGTGTTTTCGCATTGGCGATCGCCGCATTCATAGTGATATCCGCCGGAGCGACGTTGCACGCCAACGGAGTATTTGCGATAGACTCCGCTGCGACCGCAGCCGAGGCATTTGAGCCCGTGGCGGGCACGTACGCGAAATATCTGTTCGCCGTCGGCCTATTCGGAGCCGCCATGCTCGCAATGGGTGTGTTGCCGCTGGCGACGGCGTATTCGTTAAGCGAAGCTCTAGGCTTTGAAAAAGGATTGTCACGCTCGTTTCGCGAAGCTCCGATATTTATCGGCATATTTACGACACTTATTGTCGTCGGAGCAGTCGTGGCATTGATCCCGGGCATTCCGCAGATCACACTATTGCTATTTACACAGGCAGTAAACGGACTGCTATTGCCGATAATACTCATCGCCGTCGTAAAACTATCGAGCAATGCGGAAATAATGGGCAAACATGCGAACAAACCCGCGTTCAAGATCGCCGCTTGGACGCTTACAGCAATCATCGCGACACTCTCGGTAGGATTGATTGCACGAACGATCGCTGATATCTTTGCGAAGTAATATGGCACTGGAAGAATTTCGAAAGCGTGGGCTCATTTTCGTCGTCGTGGCAGGCTTACTGTCGCTCGCACTCGTCGTTTTTCCATTTATCGTCGATCCATTGAGAACCTGGGCCGCCACCGCTTTCGGAGCGACCGATAGCATGATGGGCCTGACGGCCGTTTCGCTGGTTGAGAACATCTCTCGTATCATTAAGGTACTCATTTGGATGGCATTGGTCGTAACGATCGTTCGGTTCTTTGATTACTTCATTTTTCAAGCAGTCTTTAAATCAACACAGAACGAAGTCTCCTCGCTGCTAAGGAATGTTTTTTCAATAATCATCTATATCGTTGCGTTCTTTATCATCTTCCAATCCCAATTTCCGGATATTCCGCTCGCCCCACTTTTTACGGGCTCTACGATATTGGGTATCGTAGTCGGTCTAGCGTTGCAAGATACGCTTGGGAATTTGTTTTCCGGAATTGCGTTACAAGCAGATCAGCCCTTTCAGATCGGAGATGTAGTCACCCTGTCCACCCGCGGCGCCGGTTTAGTAGAAGATGTCTCGTGGAGAGGCGTGAAGATTCGGACTTTCCAAAACAAACTACTCGTCATCAGCAACGCCGTACTTGGCAAAGAAATAATCGAAGTCGCTCGCAAGGAAGATACAAACGCTCGCATAGTATTTTTCAGCACGAGCTACCACGATTCGCCGGCAGTAACGCAAACGGTTGTGCGTGAGGCTATTCGGGCAGCAGAGAATGTTTCGACAAAATTCCGGCCCGTTGTCCGCGTACGCAACCTTGGCATGGACGGCATCGAATGGGAAGTTAAATATTGGCTCGATGATTACTCGCGTTTCAACGATACCGACGCGCTGGTTCGCGAACGTATTTGGTACGCGTTCCAACGCGAGCACATCACGATTCCCTATCCAACGCGAACGCTTCATGTCGAACGCGGCCGGAAGGCAGAGGACGTGGAAACTAAACTCGATATGGTTGCCGCTCGTTTATCTAATGTTCCCATTTTCGATCCGCTGTCGGAAGAGGAAGTGGCCAAACTCGCCGCAAATGTCAAGAAACGCGTCTATGCCGCAGGTGAATTAATAGTTAGGTACGGCACCGAGGGCAGCTCGATGTTCGTTATCGATCGCGGCCGGGTTGGCATTCAGATTAATGACAACGGTACAAAGGTGAAAGTGAACGAGCTTGGCGAGAGTGAATTCTTTGGAGAGATGAGCCTCCTAACCGGCGAACCAAGAACAGCCGATGTCGTGGCAATGGTCGAGACCGAAGTGATGCAGATACGACGAAGTTCGTTGAAACCGATCCTCGAAGCAAATCCGCTATTGGCTCAATCGATCACCGACATAGTTGCGGAACGACGTGCAAGTCTAACCGCATCGCAAGAGCAAAGCATGGCGGACCAAGCGGAAGTCAAACAAGGAATGATGCGATCGATCCGAAAGCTCTTTGGATTGACCAAACGAAAGGGCGAAACCGACGAATGATCACTCATTCTCAGACGCTTTTTTCTTCGATCTAGGCTTTGCTTGAGCCTCGGATTTCGGGCTTTCCGAGTCGGTAGTACAGGCTTCTTTCTTTACAGATTCGTAGGCAGAGGTCACGTTCTCTTCAAATTTCGGACCAAAGTCCTTCATCGCCTCGCCGGCTTTCTCGAAAAAGTCTTTTGACGACTCCATAAACACATTAAGTGTTTCCTTAAGAGCCGCCGCTTCCATCTTGAAAAGCGTCGCGTACTTTTCCTCGAGTGGCAGTTCAGCAAACTCTTTCTCGAATTTCTCTCTCGTTGCGGTATTTTCAGCGGCCATAGCGTTCCTCCGGTTTAACCTCTCAATCCAGGAATACGGTAAGTTCGTATCGAAAGTTCCGCCAAATCATGCAGCGTGACCTTTCTGAACAACTCGGACGCGCGGCTGAGCTCCCGAAGGTGCCGCAGGCTGCTTCTCAGACGACGAAGCACAGTCCGAGCACAATCCCCAAAGCCGCAGACTGTGATGTGTCGGAACGAACCCGTGATCCTCCGCTACTTTGTCCTGCATTGCCTCGATCTCGGCTGAAAAGAACTCGATCACGCGGCCGCATTGCGTACAGATCATATGATCATGATGCTCGTGTTCGAAATGATGTTCGTAGTATGTCTTGTTATCGCCAAACCGAACTTCGCGTGCAAGCCCTGCTTCAGTCAAAAGCTTGAGCGTTCGATAAACCGTTGTGTGCCCGACCGATGGATCCTTCTTATGGACCAGCCAATGAAGATCGTCGATCGTAAGATGTTCTTCAGTGCTAAGAAATATCTCAAGTATCAGATCACGCTGATTAGTGCGCCGGAGTCCCAATGACTGAATATGGTCGGAAAATATCGATTTCTCTTTCTCAAATTTGTCAGAACGTGCTGCCATTAGCCTAATTCTACAATTCGTCACTATTTTTAGCCACAGTCAAAAGACCTTCAAGTTCTGCGGCTTTGGCGTGGTCGAGTCCCGAAAGCTTCCCCAACTTGAGTGATCGCAGGGCAAGATCAATGAATACTTCTCGAGTGACCTTATCCTCAAGAAGATCGAGCGCCGCGAGATGACCTTTCGCCGTTTGAAGATCTCCACGTGCATATGTTCCTGTCAGCGATCGCTCGGTGCCTTGCTCGAAAACACTGTCGATCACACTGTTGATCAAGGGACGCAACATATTCAGCGACGATCTTTCGTCAATACCGGAACCATGCATCAGCTCTTTAGCCATGTCTATCAGTGCAACGAGATGCCCGGCGGCCATAACGGCAGCGGCATGGTAGAGCGGCTTTTTTTCCGTTCGGATGGTTGATGGCATCCCGCCCAAGTTAATTGCTAAGCTCGACGCATGTGTCACAGCTAGATCGTCGCCTTCAATACAAAAGTAGGCTCCATTAAATACGCTAGCATCGCACAATCCGGTTATGGCCACCAGCGGGTGCATTGACGCGACTTTACAACCTTTCTCTCTTAATTCGCTCAAAACGTCCGATGACAAGGAGCCGCTCATATGTAGGACGATCGGATGATCTAAAGTCTTACTTAGAAGCGAACGGACGACTTCGGGAATTGAGTCATCGTTTGTGCAAATGGCCACAATATCCGAATGCAAAGCCTCCGCATCTTCAAGGTTGACGATCGACCGCTGGTCCTCGGTGCTGCGGCCATAACGCCCGACAACGGAATAAGGGCTTGTTAGAGCTCGTGCCAGAGCACTGCCGGCACGTCCCATTCCTATTATAGATACAGTTGGCATCTGCCTAAGAATATAGCCGATTCCGACACCTCAGGCTAGCTATCTTTAGATTACTCAAACGAATCAAGCATCTCGCCGATCTCAGTTACCGTATCGGCCCATTCTGGGGTTGGACTTACAACCGCCTTGGCGTTTGCTTCAAGTGAACCGACCTTCTTTCGTTGAACGATTCTATCGCTTGCAAGGTGCAGTACTCTGATCTCGCTTTCTCTTAAGCCGCCAAATCGATCACCGTTTATCAGAGTCTTCCTGACGCTCTTTGCTCCTTCTACAAGTTCCGGATCGTCCATCTCGATGCCGTCCGCGATCGTGTCGATAATTTGATTCTTTGCCGCCAAAAGTGAGTTCCTAAAATCAGAAAGGCCGCGATTCACCGAAGCCCATAGTTCGTTTGGCAACAACTCGACCGAGTTTGCGTCGCAGAGCGAAAATCGGCAACCGCACGAACCGCTCTCGGCTGCCATTGCACCCGCGTCAAACTGGCAGTCCAAGTAACTGATGCGCTGTAAGATCTCACGAACCGAACGTTGATAGCTCGGATCGAAGAAGGTAGTATCCGACACGCTTTCAAACTCGCGCCAAATGCCTGTATCGCGGATCTCGCTTATCTTGTCCTTCACGTCTCGTGATCGAACCGCTGCATCGTGCTGTTCTGAGTAGTGATCACAATAGCTGCGCCTGAATATGTCGAGCTTGATCGAAATTTCATCCGCCGATATAGCAAGATCGCCTGACGCCGACCGGTCAAGGAGGTCGATCAGTTCGTTTCGAAGCGAATCTATGCCAGCGTCGCCGGTAAATTCGCAAAGGGCAAGGTAGAATTTCGCGGATTCGCGGGCTTCAACTGAAGAAAGATAATTCTTGACCAATTCGATCTCATTTCGACGAACAATGATCTCAGTCTCCGAATCCGAAAAGATGTCAGCAACTCGTTCGAGACAAGTTTCCAGAGAACCGCCTGTCGCTATCTGTGCTCTTATAGAATCCGCAACGACCGAGAAAGATCGCAATGAAATGCTCGATAGTCGCCAGAGCTTGGCGTTTATCTGAGAGTCGTTGACCGCTGCAAACTGGCCGTCGAGATCTGTCGCTTCCCATTCTTTTAGCCACTGGGCCAGCCCATCCGCGATAGATCTTCTAACGTCCGGATCCTCGATGTTCCCGGGGAATTTTGTTCCGCAGATCTGGCCTGCCCACCACATCAATCGGGCGTTGGAATACGCAGTGGCAACCGGCCGTGAGACACCGACGATGTCGTCCCAAATGATATTAAGGTCGAACGAACGTCGGCTGATCCTGTCGCCTGTGTTCGTGACGAACTCTATCAGCCTCGCACTTGCCATACCCGCAAGTAACAAGTAGCTCGCTTCGTTGACCAAACCATACGGCGGACGTGCAAGCAGTTCAAAGATGCTCGGCAGTTCGCACTTCGCACCGTCAGTTGGTACGAGCTCCATCACTTGTTGGACAAGCGGATTTGATTGTAAAGTCTCAGCCTCGACAGGCGCGTATTTATCACCGATCTTAGCTGCAAGGTCCAGTTGAACTGCAAACGTCGAAGCGAGCCACTGGCTTTCATCGAGTCCTGTCTGTGCCCCACTAAAGAAGTCAGATACAAGCGACGAAACCTCTCGCATCCGAAGCACTTGCGGAAAGTAGGGATGCATCGGGAATCTGCCTTCGAATAGCGATTCGAGCATCACCGTCGATATCTGTGACAACGACTGCGAGGTTCGAGCCTCTTCACTGAAGTTGTACTCAAGCCCGTCTATTGCAAGGACGCCGTCAATCAGAAAGCTACGTACGAAAACCTTCTCAGCACTGACAGTATGAGCCTGTATCGCCGCTGCAATGTGCTCCTTGAATTCATTGCGGATCTCAGCGTCCAACGTAAGTACCGCAAGTCTTTGTAGGATCAGCTTCTCCTCAGATGTTAGCGGCGCAGGACGCCACTCGATCGGTACAGCTTGCCCGGAATTCCCACCTCCGAGTAGAGCGCCGGTATTGATAGTGATCTCCCAATCCGGCTTCTTAGCGTTTCCGTCCGAACCGGAAACTCCCCAATGTATGAGACCGGGCCGATTTGCACCGCGCCAAACGACGAAACTCTCGGTTGAAACTCCGTCTCTGCCTTGATCAACATTAAATTCACAATCCGAATATCTTTCGCCCATTACACGGCGCAAAACTTCACGGATCTCAGGATCGCCGATCGCAGGTGCCGCTTGCGATAAAGCCGATCGAAGGTCATCCTTGCCGGCAAGACGGAATGAGAATCGTGCGACGCCGGCATTATCAACGGAGTATTCGATACTGTCCGGTAAGGCATTTGCGAAAGCAAGCAATGTCGCTTCAACTTCAGAAACTGCTTGGTCTGGGTTATTCTCGTCAAAGATCAACATCGACGCGCTGATCTCCGAAGCCGATGCTCCACCTTCGTTGAGCGAGAAAAGCAGTAGTCCCTTAAGAACGAGCTTAGCCTGCAAACGTTTCATTACAGGCGTCTTCGCGACCACGTTAGTGTTTAGCTTGTCGAACGCTGCGAAAACATCGCTCAGTTCCTCGATCGAACGCAGGCCAAGTTCAACATTGTCAAATACTTCGTCGGGAGCGATCAGCGAATTCGCGGGACGCCCCAAAATGCGAGCTCCTGCTTCAGACGCAAATCCAAGCAAGGCGAATTCCTGCAAATAGAGACGCACGAACGGTGCGATCTCCATTATCGAGGGATGCAATGGATATAGCGAAGTAAACCTCTGCTCGCTCCATCTGAATCCGGGAATTACCTTGCGATAGTGGTGAAAAATATCGTGCAAGACCGGCAGCATTCGCGGTGATTTCGGAAAAACACGCGTATCAACGATCTTGTATAGATGCTCCTGGTCGAGATAGTCTATCGAATATTTCGCGGCGATCCCTGAATTGGCTCCATCAGCACCGGCAATGTCATCGTCGAGAGCAATCGCAACGAAAATACCAAGCTGCTTTGCGATGTCGGCGACCTCTGCCAACACCAAACCATCGTCTCTGGAAACCCGTGTCGTTCGTTCGAGCGCCGTGTCAATAATGATGGCGACTTGTTCGCCCGCCGTGTTCATTGTCGCCAGCATTAGCAACTCGGACAATGTGTTCGAAAGATCAGTTACGTCCTGCCCGATGACCGGTGCCAAACCCTCTTTGATCTCTTCAAGCAAGGTGGTTCCGGTTCCGCGACGGACATACGCAACTGCAAACTGCCTTCGCTGCAGCGAACGCGTTGCCGCGTCAACGATAGGATCTTGGATCCTAACCCGCAGATCGCTTACACCAAGAAGAACACCTAATGTCGCCAGAAAATGGCTCTTACCTACGCCGCGAAAGCCGGCAAGGGCACTGGCACTTCCCTTTCCCTCGCCTGTCGCACCGGCGCGCAACAGCCATTTGGACATTAGATCGGCAGTAATATCCGTAAAGTGATACGAGGTAACCGTCTGGATAAGGTCAGCTCGGAAATCCACAACGCTGCCGTAAGGGCGAACTTCGACAATGTCCTTTACCTTTTCTTCGATTCGATTCATTCAAATGTTTAGGGCGAGCGCGTTTTCGGCGGTCCGATGGAGGATCCATTCGGCTATCCCTATTTTAACAAGTTTGTGCATATAATGGAAACAGTTTTTTATTCGTCTTAGAATACAATTTCTACCGATTTCACAACTCTTTTCGTTTCTCGAGCATCGAAAGACTGTTGCTTATTTGAGAAAGTGATCTTACACTTTCTTTGTGTTTGTCTAGCCAATTTGGAGGTAAGTTATGTTTGCTCGGAAAAGCCGAAAATTGCTCGCATTTTCCATGATCGCGACCATGTCCGTAGGTTCGGTGCTCGTCACGCCGTACACCGCTTCGGGACAATCTAAGGACGATAAGAAAAAGTCAACTGAAAATAAGTCAACCCCCTCCAAACCATCGCCGACTCCGGGACCACTCTCGCCAAAGGACGACCCCGCGATGATCGGAAAACGAAAGATCAACAATGGCTCCGACAAATTCTTTGGCTGGCTCGGCGGCTCCAAAGAAAAAGAGATGGCGATCGGCCGTCAACTGTCGTTGCAGGTTGAAAAAGAATCGAAGATGCTCGAAGACCCGATAGTCACTGAGTACGTGAATCGTGTCGGCCAGAACATTGTCCTTCATTCAGATGCGAAAATACCGTTCACGATCAAAGTTATTGACAGCGACGAGGTCAATGCCTTCGCATTGCCGGGCGGCTATTTCTATGTAAACCGCGGCCTCATTCTAGCGGCTGACAACGAAGCCGAACTTGCCGGCGTTATGGCCCACGAGATCGCCCACGTTACCGCTCGACATGCTATGGAGAACCAAGGAAAGAGCACGGCGATCAACTATGGTGCTCTTATCGGTATAATCTTTGGCGGACCGATAGTCAGTACTGTTCTGCAGAACGGAGGCGGAATTCTGGCAGGACTCGCCGGGCTCAAGTTTTCTCGCGGAGCAGAGATGGAGGCCGATAATCTCGGTGCTCAATATCTCTATGCCGCAGGCTACGACCCGACCGCAATGTCAACGATGTTTGAGAAACTTGCATCGCAAAACAAGAAAAAGCCGGGTTCGATCCAAAAGCTCTTTTCAACACATCCGCCCTCACTCGAACGCCGTGACGAAAGTTTGCGGATCGTAGCACGATTTCCTGAACGAGAAGAGTATGTGATCACGACATCGGAATTTCAGCGCGTTAAGCGTCATCTCGCTAGATTGACGAATTCGAAAGCTGCAATAGCCGGTGACTTTGACGATCCGGCGGATACGCGTCCAACGCTCAAGAAACGGACACCGACCGATACCGACGGCGACCAAGACAGCGGCTCGAGCACTTCGGATGCTCCTCCAAAACTCAAGAAACGTGATGAGGCACCGACACCTCAACCTAGCGCAACGCCACAGAACTAAGAGACGCTCTTCGTTCTTGTCAAAGGCCGTCTGAAAGGGCGGCCTTTTCTCGTTTTGTCCACAAGCGTCCACGGCGTGTCCACCGGCTGTCCACGGCGTGTCCACAGA
>JAEUQI010000111.1 GCA_016789145.1 Blastocatellia bacterium
AGTTTTGCCGACCAGATCTTTGTAACGCTCGTCGCTGCCATTCACCGCAACGGCAGTATCGCCAAGCATCGTCTCAGGGCGCGTCGTGGCGACGACAATGAACGGAGTGCCGACACTCTTGTCGGCTTCTTGGGACGAAGAGCCGACAGGAGTGTCGGCGCTCCTTACCGGATATCTCAGGTAATACAGCTTGCCGTCTTTCTTCGTTTCTTCCTTAACCTCGAGGTCGGACAGCACGGTCTTGTCTTTCGGACACCAGTTTACGATGCGGAGGCCGCGGTAGATGTTCCCTTCCTCGTAAAGCGTGACGAAAACGCTGCGGACGGCCGACGAGAGGCCTTCGTCCATGGTGAATCGGTGACGCGACCAATCGACGGACGCACCTTCGCGGCGCATTTGTTCGGTGATGGTGTTGCCGTACTGTTCTTTCCATGCCCAGCAGCGGCGAAGAAACTCTTCGCGACCGATGTCCATCGGCTTCAGATGCTCGTCTTTCTTTAACTGCTCGACGACCTTTCTCTGAACCGAAATCCCCGCGTGATCGGTGCCCGGCAGCCACAGAGTTTTGTAGCCCTGCATCCGCTTCCAACGCGTCAGCACGTCCATGATCGTGTGCTGAAGGGCGTGGCCCATGTGTAAGCTTCCCGTCACATTAGGCGGCGGAATGACGATAGAGTACGGCGTCGCGTTCGGATCTTTGTTGATCTCAGGCGTAAAGCAACCGCTCTCTTCCCAGCGTTTGTAATGACTTTCTTCCGCAGACTTCGGGTCGTATGCCTTGGCGAGTTCCATATGAATTTACGAGTTGGTTTCGGTGTCGAGAGCTTCGCGAATGAGTTTCTCGGCTATGCGAGGCACGGCTTCCTGAGCGGCTTCGCGAACGGCTTTGTCGGAAAGACGTTCCATCAAACGATCGACGATCGCATCAACGAGTTCGGGCGAATACGCTGCTTCCGGCTTGGGTTGTTCAACCTCATCGATCTCAAATTTGATCAGCGTTGAATCAGCCCGACTTGCAGCGGCCGGACTCTCTGCCGCCGGCTCAGCGAACGGATCGATCGAGTTTGCGGCCGGTGTGATAACGACCGGACGCGTATCTTCCTGAGGAGCGTTCGGATGAAATTCCTCGATCAGTTCGTCGTCCAGATCGATATCGTCGTAGATCCGCTCGAAGCTAGCTGAAGCATTCCCTGCATCAGCAAGGTCGGCGGCCCTGGTAAGGTATTCAATATCGGCATCGATCTTGACCGTTTCGATCTCGGGCTCGTCAATTTGTCCAACGAACGGCTCATCGTCGACAACGCGCTCAAATTCCGCCGTGTCATCATGCAAAACCTCAACCACCGGAGCAGGCGGTGTCGATTCGATCGCGTCTAGTTCAGGGAAATCTTCGGTGTCGTCAAACGGATCTGTAAGCATCGAAGTTTCTTGCAGATCATCGATAGTTTCAAGATCAGAATCTTCGGACGTAGCTCCCACCTCTGCCAGTTCCACCGGAGCGTCGTCCTCTGTGTAAATACTCTCGACGTAAAGACTGTCGATATCGGTCGTGTCGCTGACGATCGCGTGGTCAAACGCTCGAGTGTCCAGCAGATCAAGAACTTTCTCGACGACATCACGGACGGACGCGAAAGGTTTCGTGAAATAGTAATTCGCGCCGACACGCGACGCCTCGCCCGCGTCGAACGGCTCAAACGATCCCGTGAGCAGCACAACCGGCACGTCGCGCGTCGTTTCGTCGAGCTTGATCATCTCGCACAGCGTGTAGCCGCTGATGCCCGGCATATTTACGTCAGCGATGACCAGATCGGGCTGGTTCTCGACAAACGAACGCATCGCCTCGTCGCCGTCAGCGACAGAGGTTACGTGGATACCTTCGTCTTTGAACGTGAGTTCGATCACCTTGCGGATCGTGACGGAATCGTCGGCAAGTAATATTCGTGGCTGTTTGTTTGAATCGAGTGAATCCATTTCTTGGGCAAAAGAGTAGTTTAGCAAATGAATCGCGAGGTTTCATTTGCGAGAGGCGAGTTCGGCGGCGAGTTTGACGGCTGCAAGCATGCTGCCGTGTTCAGCGATGCCTTTTCCTGCAATATCGTACGCTGTGCCGTGATCTACCGAGGTACGAATTATCGGCAATCCGAGCGTGACATTGACGGCTTTGTTGAACGAAAGTGCCTTTACGGGTATCGTCGCCTGGTCGTGATAAAGGGCAGCGACCGCATCGAATTCGCCGTTAAAACACCGCAAAAAGATCGTGTCCGGCGAGTATGGCCCGCTCACGTCAATACCGAGAGCACGGCAATGCTCGATCGCGGGAATTATCTCGTCAGCTTCCTCATGACCAAACATTCCGCCTTCGGATGCGTGCGGATTTAGGCCGGCGACGGCGATCTTGATGTCGCGGACAAGTAATTTCGAGATCTTGTCGTTCGAAAATTCAATTAGATCGATCAAAGGATCTTTCTTCACGCGTTCGATCGCCGCCGTTAGCGGAAGGTGTGTCGAAAGGAGAACGACACGCAGATTCCCGCCGAAAAAGCTCATTTTGAACCGTTTCGTGTCGGTAAGGTGCGCAAGGAATTCGGTATGCCCCTGAAAATCATAGCCGCCAAGATGCAGCGACCGCTTGCTGATCGGCGCGGTAGAGATCGCATCGATCTCGCCGGATCGGCATAGCTCGACAGCTTTGATGATGTACTCTGCCGAGGCTTTTCCAGCTACGGCTGAATCTTCGCCGGGAATTACAATTTCAGGTAAATTTCCTAGGTCAATGACCTCGCCGAGCTTATTTGCCTCGACTCCAATAGAAATGGCGACCTGCTCGAGATGAGCCCGGTCGCCAATGATAACTGTTCTACAGATTGAGTTTACCTCGCCGCTTGCGACAGCTTTCACGATCACTTCGGGACCGATGCCCGCAGCATCGCCCATCGTAATACCGATCGTGGGCAAGCCATCCATCGCGAACTAATCAGCCTGCATTCTGAGGAACGTCGGCCGGTCGAGGTCGCTGCTGTCAAGGTCGTCGATCGGTGGCAACTTTGTCGGCACGCGTCCCATTGCTTGAGCGTGAGCTTGTGCTGCAAGAGTCGAAGCCTGCGAAACCTGCGGTTCCTCAACCACCGGGATCGGCTTGACATCGGCAAGCGCCGAATCAAATCCTGTCGCGATGACGGTGATCTTGATCTGGTCGCCCATGTCGTCCTTGATCACGCTGCCCCAAATAATGTCGGCATTGTCGTCAGCCTCGGCTTCGATCATACCGATAGCATCCTCAAGCTCGCTGAGGATCATATTCGGGCCACCGGTGACGTTGACAAGAGCGGCTTTTGCACCCTTGATCGACTTCTCTTCAAGAAGTTTGTAATCGAGTGCCGACCGCATCGCTTTGGACGCCGCATCCTCGCCTTCGCCCGAACCAACGCCCATCAGCGCGACGCCTTTGCCACGCATCACAGCCGTAACATCAGCAAAATCAAGGTTTATGAGGCCCGGCGTCATGATCAGATCGGTGATGCCACGAACCGCCTGAAGCAACACGTCGTCCGCCCGACGGAACGCATCGAGGATCGTGATCCGGTCTTCGACCTCGCGAAGCTTTGCGTTTGGGATAGTGATCAGTGTATCAACGACGCCGCGAAGATCGGCAAGGCCATCTTCGGCCTGCGACATACGCTTCTTACCTTCTACCGGAAACGGTTTTGTGACAACAGCTACCGTCAACGCTCCCAATTCGGTCGCGAGCGACGCCACCACAGGTGCCGCACCAGTGCCCGTACCGCCGCCCATTCCTGCGGTGACGAAGACCATGTCCGAGCCTTCGAGCACGTCGAGCAGTTTCTCGTGATCTTCGAGCGCTGCGTTACGCCCAACCTCAGGATTCGAACCCGCACCTAGGCCGCGAGTCGACTTGCTGCCGAGTTGGATCTTCATCGGAGCTTTCGAATTCTCGAGAGCTTGAACGTCCGTGTTCGCAACGATAAATTCGACGCCCTTGATGCCGGCCTCGATCATGCGATTGACGGCATTACTTCCGCCGCCGCCGACGCCGATGACCTTGATCCGCGCACCTGTGATCGGCGGCTCGTCGATGAACATTTTTATTGGGGAATTGGTGATCTGTAGTTGTTCCATTTCTAAAAAACTAGCCCTCGCTAAGCTTCGCTTTGCGTCAAAAAAGCACTTACTGGAGATATCTTACCGACAACTAGATATTGTGTCCACGGGCTAAGAGAATACAACTCTTTGCGGAAAAAATCTAGTCGCGATATTACATTTATCTAAACTTATCGCGAATACCTCTCATCCAATCGGTAACCGCTCGCACCGGCGAAGTCCCGCCGTATTTATGCCCGCGGATCTGCGATCTCATCGAGTATTGAGCGAGCCCGGCCGCGACCGCCCAATCAGGAGATTGAACGCCGTCCATCAGTCCCGTAAAGTATTCGTTCTCCAAAAATCCGATCCGCGTTGGAGCGTCAAAGATCTGTTCGGCGATCTCGCAAATGCCTCGAGTCAGTGCCCCGCCGCCGGTCATAATAACGCCGCTCGGAATGCGTGCCTCTGTTGAGCGAACCTCGCGGGCGATGTGCTGAAGCAATTCGACAGCCCGTGGCTGCATGATGTCGCACAACAATTCTTTCGACAGGCCTCTTGATTCCGTTCGACCGACCGGCATGATCTCGATCGTTTCCATTCGCTCGTCGTCGCTCAAGAGAAACGACGCAACGCAGCCGTAATCGTGCTTGATCTTGTTCGCTTGCGGTATAGATACACGCAATCCGGCAGCGAGATCGGTCGTAAAGTGCGTGCTGCCAAACGGAAACACCGCCATGTGTTTCACAGCACCGCGACTGAAGACCGTAAGTCCGGTGATCTCTGCTCCGATGTTTAAAACAACGCAACCATATTCGCGATCATCGTCGGTGAGCGTACTTTCCGCGGCGGCGAGCGGTTCGAGAATTGTTTGCTCGACATCGAGATCGGCTCGCGAGATAGCCTTGACCAAGTTCTGTCGTCCAGCGCTTGGACTGATCACGACGTGAACCCTTGCCTCAAGCCGAGAACCTGTCATGCCGATCGGCTCGATGATTCCATCCTGTCCGTCAACTATATACTCCTGCGGCAAACGGTCAACGATCTCCCAGCCCGGCTGCAGCGGCAAAGCACTGGCGGAATCGGTCGCTCGATCGACATCATCCTGCGTTATCTCTTTGTCTACGCCCGCCACGGCAACCACACCGACCTTATTCTCGCCGCGAAAATGTTCGCCGGAAAGATTAACCGTCGCCGTGTCGATCTCGACGCCGCTGACACGCTCTGCCTCGGTCACTGCCTTTCTAATAGATTCGGCGACAGCCTCGGCCGCAGTCACGACGCCGCGACGCAGGCCTTTTGAATCTGCTTCGCCGCTACCGAGAATATTCAATTTGCCGTCGGGCGAAGGCTCGCCGATAACACAGCGAACTTTGCTCGTGCCGATATCTAGCCCAACTGCCGTAATTTCGTTACTCATTTCAACTAGTTCCCTAAATATTCCAACACTGGAAAAACGCCACCGGAATTCACGGCTTTGACCTTGTCGCCCTTGCCCGCGACGGCTTCGATCGCGGCTTTTAAGCTCTTGCCGAGATTGTCTTTCGATAGCATCACAGCGATGGCCTTGCCGGAATCTTCGATCGTCGCGTGCGGGTCTCGCGGATCCTTGAGATCGACATCTTTTACGCGTTCGGCGATGCCGAGCGATCTCCACTCGTCTTGCATCTTCTTGTAAACCTTTAGACGTTCTTTATTGGCAGCTATCGCCGCGTCACTTTTGGTCTCGTCCCAACCACGCATTATCGTGAATTTGGTCTTATCGTCAGCGGTGGCGAGGTCGATCATATTACCGTCACCATCGACAAGAACTTCGCCGGCAGCCACCTTTACGATCGCGACAGGGACCTTTTCGACGATGTTGACCCTAATTCCCGATGGCAAGACCATCGAAACAGACGCTTGTTTGACGAATGCGAGCTTTTCGACCTTTGCCCTGATCTCCTCGAGATTCGAACGCCACACGCCGGTTGTCTCCGTTCCGGCATTTACGATACTGCGAACATCATCAGCCTTTGTTCGCTGAGCTCCGACGACATCGACGTGCTTTACATTAAAGAAGTCCGACGCGATCGCCGCTCGGTATCCTTTCAATCCGAGAAAACCGATCCCGAACAACACCGCCGCACCGATGACCAGTGGAAATAAGAACTTGCCGTGGTCAACGGACGAGCCTCTACTTCGTCGCGGCGAACTCTTACGCTTCGTCGTCTTGCGTTTGGTAACTGTGCTGGACTTTCGCTTTGCCATATCTCGCTATGAGTTCGCCCTCAATCTCTCAACAATTTCGTCCGATAATCGCGTAATAGTTCCGGCTCCAAGCGTGATCACGAGATCATTTTCTTGCAGCTGCGGCATCACAATATCTAGTGCCCCGTCGATGTCGCCGACGTAGTTCGCGTTCTTGTGGCCGTATTTGCGGATGTTTTCGGTCAATATCTCGGCCGTGATTCCCTCGATCGGCTGTTCGCTGGCGGCGTAGATGTCGGTTACGAATAGAACATCGGCGTTGTTGAACGACAACGCAAATTCTTCCATCAATTCCTGCGTTCTCGAATAACGATGCGGCTGGAAGATGACGACCGTCCGTCGCGAACCGCCGCCATTCTTTGCTGCGGATAATGTTGCGAGAATTTCCGTCGGATGATGGCCGTAATCATCGACCACCATGATGTTGTTGACTTCGCCCTTGAGCTGGAATCTTCGGTTCGCATTCTTGAATGTTTTGAACGCTTCTACGATCTTTTCGAACGGGATCTCCAACTCAAACGCCACGGCTATCGCCGCCAAGGCATTGTAAACATTATGTTTGCCCGGAACAGGCAAGTTCAGTTCGCCGAGAACCTGATCGCCTTTCCACACCGTAAATGTCGAGCCAAAGCCGCCGTTATAGGTTATGTCGTGCGCCGAAACATCCGCCTGAGCCGTAAGGCCGTACGTGACTCTGCGACGCTTGATGTTCGGGATCAAAAGCTGAACATTCGGATCATCGAGACAAATAATGGCCGCACCAAAGAACGGGACTTTGTTCACGAAATCGGTAAAGCACTGAACGACGTCGTCCATGCCTTTGTACGATTCCATGTGCTCTTTGTCGATGTTTGTGACGACGGCGATCGTCGGATAAAGCATAAGGAAACTACGGTCGCTCTCATCGGCTTCTGTCACGAACCATTCGCTTTGCCCAAGCCTCGCGTTCGAACCCAAAGTATCAACAACACCGCCGACAACCGTCGTCGGATCAAATCCAGCGTGTCCCAAGACCGTTGCGACCATCGAGGTTGTCGAAGTTTTCCCGTGCGTTCCCGAAACAGCGACAGCGTATGGTTTTAGCACCATCAACTCTGCCAGCATTTCTGCACGCGGGATCACGGGAATGCTCTTTTCCTTCGCGGCAACGACTTCAGGATTGTCAGCTTTCACGGCAGACGAATAAACAACGACCTGCGCGTCACCAATATTCTCCGCCGCGTGGCCCTCGCTGATCTTTACATTAAATAATGTCTCGAGCCTGTCAGTATTTTTGGAACGTTTTGCATCAGACCCGGACACAACAAAGCCGAGATTGCACAAAACCTCAGCAATACCGCTCATCCCGATACCGCCGATGCCTATAAAATGAATTCTCTTAACGTTCCTAAACATACTTTTTGGTCATTTCAACTAAATTACGGCCGAACTAATTCTTAAGTTGACCTTCGACGGTCTCAAGTTGGTCTTCGCACAATCTATGTTGGTCAAAATAATTTTTATGTTGGCCATATTAATTTTTATGTTGGCCATATTAATTTTTATGTTGGCCATATTAATTTTTATGTTGCCCTTCGATTCTTTGATGAAGGCCTTCGATTATTTCATGTTGCCCTTCGATTTTTTGATGAAGGCCTTCGATTGTTTCATGTTGCCCTTCGATTTTTTGATGACGGCCTTCATTTATTTGATGACGCCCGTCATTTTCTTCAATTTGGCCTCTATTTTCTGAATACACCGCTCTAGACGTTTCTTTTTAGCTCTTCGATCAGATCGACGGTCATTTCCGCCGCATCGACGCGTCCGAGACGTTTTGCGGCGGCTTCCATCGCCGTGATCTTGTCCGGCGAATCGATCAACTCCGTTATCTCCGCAGCCAAGCGAGCACCATCCAACTCACTTTGAAGTAACATTCTGACGGCTCCGGCTCGCTCAAGTGCCTCGGCGTTCTTTCGCTGATGATCATCAGCCGCCGTCGGCAACGGAACCATCAACGCAGCCTTACCCGCGGCCGAAATTTCCGCACAAGTCGTCGCTCCTGCGCGGCAAATGATCAGATCGGCCTTCGCGAACTCCGTAAAAATATCCGAAATAAAAGGCCTCACGTCAGATTCACTGAACTTCGAGCCGATATAGGCCGTCCTCACGCTTTCGAAATCAGATTCGCCGGTTTGATGCGTGATCGTCAGCCTATTCTCGAGCGGCGCGAGGCTCTCGAGAGCCTCACACATCGCATTATTGATCGCCCTGGCTCCCTGCGAGCCTCCAAATATCAAAATGTGAGCGGCAGATCCTCGCGACTTAGGCGGAATTTCAAAAAACTCACGCCTAACAGGATTTCCCGTAACTACGCCTTTCTTCCCAAAGAACGGCATCGCCTCGTCGAAGGTCAGGGCCGCTTTGTCAACGAAACGCGCTAGTTGCCTGTTGGTAAACCCCGGCAACGCATTCGAATCCATCACGAGCGTCGGCACGCCCATGATCTTTGCCATGAGCAAGACGGGCCCCGAAACATAACCTCCCGCACCGACGACGACGTGCGGACGAAATTGGCGAATAATGCGGCGCGCTTCGACGAAGCTTTTTGGCAAAACTGCGAGTCCCTTGATCTTCGCGGCAACTCCAACACCTTTCAAACCGGCACTATTAATAAGCGAAAGCTGATAGCCGTTGTCCGGGACGATCTTCTTCTCCAGCCCGCGAGCAGTGCCGACAAATAGAACTTCGGACGCAGAGTCCCGAGCCATGATCTCGTTTGCGATGGCAATTCCGGGATAAATATGTCCGCCGGTTCCGCCGGCAGCGATGAGAACTTTCATTACTGTTTCTCCGACGAATACCTAGAAATACTGAGCAAAATTCCGATCGCGAGCAGCGAAATTAATACCGAAGAACCGCCGTACGAAATGAACGGCAACGGAATTCCTTTTGCCGGAACGATCGAAATTACCACGCTTATATTAAACAGAGCCTGTGCGATAATTCCCGTTATCAAACCGATCGCCAGCAATGATCCGAAGCGATCTTGAGCATTCAAAACGATCTTCACGCCTCTCCAGAGCAGCAATCCGAACGCGACGACGACCGCGAGAGTGCCTACGAGTCCTAATTCTTCGCCGACGACCGAGAAAATAAAATCGGAGTAAGGATACGGCAAATAGAACAGCTTCTGCTGCCCTTTCGCAAAGCCCTCGCCAAAAACGCCGCCCGAGCCTATGGCGTATAGAGATTGCACGACTTGATACGCTTCGTCGTCCGAATATTTATAAGGATCGAGGAACGCCATCACGCGGGCAACACGCCAAGGAGCGAACAAAATAGCTCCGATCCCGATCACCACTAGCACCGCAGCGACTGCGGAAATGTGCAGCATCCTCGCACCGGCCGTAAAAAAGACGACCGAAAATATTGCACAGAGCACGATCGTCGTTCCAAGATCTTTCTCAAGCAATACAAGCCCAGCGAGCATCGCAAAACCGGCTACGACAGGCAGTACCGTGGGTCGAAGTTCGCCGACGGAGCTTTCGTTCTTTGTCAAAAACCACGCGAGAAATATCGGCAGAGCGACCTTAGCCAATTCCGAAGGCTGGAACGAGAATCCGCCGACACGTATCCAACGTTGGGCTCCGTTGATCGGATTAAACGCGAACACAGCTAGCAAAGCTACAACCGTCACGAACAAAATCGCGTAAACGACCCAACGATCATTGAGCAGTTTGTAATCAAACCTGCTCACTACAAACATTCCCAATATACCCAAACCGACGAACGTAAGCTGTTTCAAAAAGTACGTGAATTGGCTCGAATCGCCCGATTCCTTCATCGCCATCATCGCCGACGCCGAATAGACCATCAGCGCACCAAACAACGCCAGCACAGCGGCCAAGACGAATAAAAACCAATCTATACTCTTCTTCTGAGCCATCTAAACTAGGCCATTCACCGCCGCCTTAAAAACCGTTCCACGTTCCTCGAAACTATTAAACATGTCAAAGCTCGCGCATGCCGGAGCGAGAAGCACGGAATCTCCATGACTTGCTGCGCTGCGACTTAATTGGACCGCTTCGTCGAGCGATTTAGCCCGCAATATCTCGGTCGTGCCTTCCAACTGTTCCGCAATGTTGTCGCCGTCTTCGCCGATGACCACGATGGCCCGAACGCCTTGCTCGATGAGCGGGATCAGCGGCGCGTAAGGTGCATTCTTGCCCTTGCCGCCCAAAATTAGCACCGTCTCGCCGGGCTCTTCTGACAAAGCTTCGAGAGCCTTGATGGTTGCGTCAACGGAAGTCGCTTTCGAATCGTTGTAATATTTAACGCCGTCTAGCTCTGCGACGAATTCGATACGATGTTCGACGCCTTTGAAATCCGCTACGGTCTTTCTGATCGATTC
>JAEUQI010000112.1 GCA_016789145.1 Blastocatellia bacterium
AACGTGAATGACTTTGTCGGCAAATGCGACCTTCTTGTCGACTGGTTTGCCAGTGTTACTTGCTGAGCTACAACCGCTTATTATTATCAAAGCCCATAAGCATATGAGGGTTATTATCGAAGTTGAATGAAATCGCTTTGTCATGGTTATCTAATACTCCTAAAGTTAAAAATTTTCGCTGCGGTTGGTATCGCCGTAGGGGCGAAATCCGCACAAATCTCCTGACAATCAAATTAGAATACACCTCGTTCGCAACAGAGTGTCAGTTTTTAAACATTCGCATCCGATAACTTAGTTACACGTGGTCGGTTTTCTGAATACCTACGGTGCAAACTGATCATGTTTTGGTTTGCCCGTATCCGATTGAGGGTTTTTCTCGAATGCAGTCTATCTTTCTACTCATTGAGGCGATCTGATCACCAAAACCAAATAAAGCCGTTATCTAACTAAGATCTAGAGTCACGAATAGGGTTCTTGGCTGCAAGATTGAGACGGGAGGCAGCCTGATAAGTTGCACACTGGTTGCTTTCAGAGTGTGTGCGAGCTTCATTACAAATTTTGTTTTGAATTTTGAGTAAACGTTGAGTGATGCGCCGGGAATTTCAAATCGATGCTCGTTTATGAGCCGCCCATCGGAGTCGAACCGATGACCTTTCGATAACGAAGAGTCACCTCGCAGGATCGCTGGCGTTTTAACTACCAAGATACTTATAGGCCAGTAATGGATAAAAATTCCGGAACCCTAATCCACGGGCAATTCGCACAAAAAAGCTATTGTTTTGGTCTATGATACTGCACATGATCAAAAACCCCGTAACAGTGCGTCGCCGACAAATTGAGAGAGAAATCTCGAAAATTCACGAAGAAAGTAGGAAGAAATCTCGACGCAACTATAAGACTGATGAGGCATTTTTAACTTGGCAACAACGGCAGGCTCGAAAACTCAGCGAACTCTCAAGCGAACTCGCAATTTTGGATTATCCCGAAGAATATTATGAAGTACCACTGGCGATCGCAGCTACCGAAATCGGGCTGACGCTTAATGAGATTGTGGAAACTGTTCGAGAGGGACTTATCGAGCTTGCGTTCGAAGGCGAGTATATCGCTGGATCACGTATAACCAGAGATGAATTGGCACGGGCGATCGAGGTTGGAGCCAGTAGTTTGCTTGAAGTGGCCCGCCAAATTCCTTCCGAGATCTTCAATGCTGTTTGCCCACAAGTCGAGCGTGGTGACGTTGAACTTTTACAGAAGGCCTATGATCGGATTGATCGAAACGATTCATGCCTAAATCCGTTTGCGCTTGCGCTCGAAATTGGCATTCAATTCCTTTCTGGGGACCTGCACGCCCTCAAACAGTCGATCGATTTCCTTTCTCGATGGAGCAGCGACGATTTGGCAGCGACGCTAATCGCATTGAAAGCAGTTGCTGAGCGGTTGCCGAGGAAAAGTCATCCAATGGAGGTGATTCGCGAACGAATTCTCGCAACTGCTAACGGAAAGAAGGAAATTCCGTTTCGCGACACATTCGCGCGTTATGGAGGGGCAATGCGCCGCTCACAAATGAGAGAAAATCAACGACGTGCGTTGTATATGGCAAACGTTATAGTTCAGGCGATCGGAAGATACAAATTCATTAAGTCTTTGGAAAGCCCCCGGAGTTACATGACGGACAGGCGACAAAAAGAGATGGAACGAGTCATTTCCAATGCCGTTTACACCGCGCTCGAGGCCGAGAGTTCGTACAACGAATCTGCCGCGAGCAAGCTTTTTGTAGACAAGTATGTAGAACTTTCCCCCAAATGGTCAAAGCCGCCTGAAGCCATTGAACTCTAGCCAGGACTTTGTAGGTCGAATCGCTCATGATAAATAGGCCCTGAACATTGCCGCGAAGAGCAATCAGGCGACTTCATGTTCGAAAGCGGACTTTCGGCCCGGCTACAAACTCCTCCCGCTTACCACATCCGAAACTGATCTAAAGTAAATCTGGGCCGCTTTACCGAAGGAAACTCAAGTTCGTCTAGTCCAACATTTAGTCCAACAAGCAAAAAGACGAACATGAGTTCGTCTTCTACTTTCTTTAACTCATTGTATTTATTGAGTTTATGTGGAGCCGGTGATAAGACTCGAACTTACGACCTGATGATTACAAATCAACTGCTCTACCAACTGAGCTACACCGGCTTATGTGACGGATGCGGGGGTGAGCCGCAAACGGAAATATTAGCAAAGGGAAGGTTGAGATGACAAATCGTGGGGATGAATTCGATAAGCGAGACGAGGGAGATCATGGTTGGAAAGGTTCAACGTTGATAAAAAATGTTGACCATATTGTCGTCGGTAGTTATAATTAAGGTGTCAGTAGTTCGATACTTTGCCACTACTGTTCATTGGTATCAATCCGCCACTTTCATTCCGCGGTATTTCGATCTCAGACTTAATTGAGGAAACAACAGTGAATCTAATCAAAAAAACTACTAGCGCTCTGCTTTTATCGTGTTGCCTTGTACTCATGACGGTTGGTGTCTTTGCACAAGCGAAGCCATCATCGACAGTGGTCTACGGAAATGCTCGTGGGCCGATGACCGTCGCTTCGGGGAACAACCTCTATTGTGCAGGCTATATACAGAAGAATGCGATCAGTACCGCAAATACGATAATCGGAGCGAGTAACGAAGCCGACGGTTACAATTTCGATCAGAACGACTATCTTTACATCAATGTCGGTTCGAGCAAAGGTGCAAATGTCGGCGACGTATTCGCCGTTGTTCGGCCGCGTGGACAGGTAGAGAGTCGTTGGACCAGTAAACAGGACGTAGGCTTTTATGTACAGGAAGTCGGTGCGGTCGAAGTCGTTCGCGTGAAGCCCGACTATTCAGTCGTCCGCGTAAAGGTCTCGTGCGACAGTTTCTATCTCGGCGATGTACTCCAACTGACCGAATCGAGAACCAGTCCATTGATCGAGCCTCGGCCTGCATTAGACGTTTTTGGCGACTCTTCTGGGAAAGCCATGGGCCGAATATTAATGGCTCGTGACGGTGTTGAAATGCTCTCGCGAGATTTCATTGCGTACGTTGACCTCGGGGCCGATGATAGTGTGCGTGTTGGCGATCGGTTGACCATCTTCAGACCACTAGGCCGTGGAAACGTAACTAAGATACCGCAAAAGGAATCGGTTAGTGCCCGAGAAGAGGGATTCCAAAGCGATGTGTATCGAGGCGGGAAGATCTCAAATCAAGCTGCTCGAAAAAGCGGTGACAAAGCGCACGGTGCTGTCGTGACAACCTATGATGCTAAGCTTGGGCGTCCGTCGATAAGGAAGGTCGTCGGCGAAGCGGTTGTGCTAAACGTAAAGGAACACACGGCAACCATCGTGATCACCCGAACAGCTCAGGAGATCCATACCGGAGATTGGGTCGAGATCCAGTAAGTTAGTTCGATAGAACATATGACGGCGTGAATGCGATCGATCGCATTCACGCTTTTTCAGTTGAAGTATCAGGAGCCGAGGAGGCTTCGAGCCGTTTGCGTTCCCTCAGGAAGAAAGAGAAATAGCCCCACATAGACCATAGAGCGAGGACGACGGATAGCCATAGAGCACCCCGGCCGACCAGATAGCCGAATACCTTCCAATCATTTGACGTCAGGTCTAGGGACGCAAGGTGCGTAAACGCCGTTTGGACCTCAGCGACCTGCCAGAACAATGCCGGATAATCGAGGCCAAAGTTCGAGACAGGCACGATCCCGTTTGCCGCGGCAACGAGCAAAGCAACGATAGCAACACATTGCGCCCACATCTTCAGCTTGCCCATGCCTTGGGCTTGAATGATCACACCTTCGCTGGCCGCGACGCTTCTCAGGCCGGTGATAATGAACTCGCGGCCGATTATCACGCAAACTGCCCATGACGGAGCGAGATGTTTTTCGACTAGGACGATCAAGGCTGCCGAGATCAGCAGCTTATCGGCTATCGGATCGAGAAATTTCCCTAGGGTAGAAACCTGCTTTCGGCGGCGAGCGAGTTGGCCATCAACAATGTCGGACAATGCCGCGATGAGGAATATCACAATGCCGAGGGCGTAGCTGCTGAGGCCGAACCATTTTCCTGCCTCCGGTGTCAGCAGAACGACAACGAGCAGCGGCACGAAGACGATACGTCCAATGGTGATGTAATTCGGCAGGTTCACGGTCAATTAATGATAATTGGAAAGCGTGCAAAATAAAAAACGGGCGAACAAAGAGTCCGCCCGAGTTAGACACGATGCCTAGAATACTAAGGCATCATAAAGTTGAGCGCCGAGTGCGTTCCCGGGAAAAACTGCAGATTTGGGAACACTGCGTTGAGTGTTGTTGCATCCTGCGGCAAGCCGTACCACTTTGCTAGAGTGGCTGCGTATTGATCGACTGACGTAGTCGGCAGCCACCGGCCGCGAGCGCCCGAACCGGAATCAACGTCGTCCGGTCCGGCAAAGGTAAACGTCGGGAAGTAGCTTCCGCTGCCGTCAGGACGCTTGCTTCCGTAAAAGTCACCGCCAATGACAGAACCACCCATGACAAGCATGTGATTGCCCCACGCGTGATCTGAGCCTACCGTCGCACCCGATCCTGCGGGATTGAATGTGCGGTTGAAATCAGAAAGCGTGAAGACGGTCACCGCCTCCTGCATATTATCGCCTCCGCCCGTCGTTTGAGCGGCCATTTCGTCCCAGAACGATCGAAGTGCCTGGCTTACTTGACCAAACAGATTGTTGTGGCCGGCCAACTGGTTGGAGTGCGTATCGAAACCGCCGATCTGAACGTAGAAGATCTGGCGCGTCGTATTCAACGCCGTTCGATTTTTGATCAAGCGTGCAACTTGACGCAATTGACGACCGATACCCGTATTTGGAAATGGGACCGTTGTGTCTTGTGAAGTCTGGAATGCCGTATCGGCAGCAATTGCCTGATCGGTAACCTGGCTCGCGGCTCTCAAGTGATTTGACGTCAATAGATCTTGCTGACGCAACTGGTTGAATGCGGTGAACCGCGTCAGATTAGTTCCGGTTACCGGATTGCCGTAGCCGGCCGGATGCAGAACATTAGCCAACGTGGTATTCGAATCAGCAATTGCTAAGGGCAGCGTTGTCTGTCCCGCGGTGAATAACTGAGCACCGGCGATCGACGTGATCATTGGGATCAGCGGTCCTGCGGCGGTCATTCGGTCGGAAATACGTCCGCCCATACCTGTAAATGCTTGTGTTCCCGAAAATCCGGCTTGTGACTGGGCAACCTGATCCGAATGCGAGAACATTTGATACGGCTTAGGCACAGAGCCATTTTGGTACTGCGTCTTTGTCATCGGCCGAACAAGGTTGCCGACATTGACGACAGCGGCAAGCTTACCTTGGCCCCATAGCTCGTGAATACCGTTATTGATACCACCTGCGATCGGACCAAAATTCGGGTGTAAACCGTATTGAAGGTTGCCCATTCGCGGAACATTGATCGGAAGAGCGGCGGGGTTTCCTCCTTGACCAAGAGCCAAACCTTGGGAGCCTCGTGCGGCAACGTAATCATTGTAATTGCTGACGGACGAATCCGTGTGCATCGGGATGATCATGTTGTTGCCGTCATTGCCGCCGGACCAATAGAGCAGGACGAGAGCCTTGTACGTCGTGCCAAGGTTCGATTCGCCGGTGTCGTGAGCGTGCTGAGCAAGGGCACTGATGGTGCCAAGGTGCTGCATCTGCGTCGCCAGAGACACCATTCCGAGGGCACAGCCTCCGGTCTTTTTCAGAAATTCGCGTCTTGTTTCTTTCATTTTCGTTACCTCTGCACCTGATACTGCGACGATGTCGCAACCAAATAAATAGCCGTTCGAGCTCGCAGCGTCGGGTTATTCGACGCGATCGAGGTTATCGCAGGCAAGATCGTGCTCTTCATAGCAGCGGACATTTGACCGTGCATCATTCGGCGATTTAGTTCGTCGAGCAATGCATTTCCTGTTGGGTCCGCAGTTGCTAGTGCCACCATGTCGTCGATCGTAATGGCAGTGCCGGTTGGATAATCAGGCATGGCCGCATTTATTGGCGTTGCATTCATTATCATTCGATTCATGAAATTCGAACGTTGAATTGCCGTGCCAGTATTCATCAATGCGAACTCGGGCCCTAAGAACGAAGTTCCCGGCACAACATAATCCGGTGGATAGAAATTGAACACAGTCGGGGATAGAAACGGTACCTGCGACATACCGATAAATTCGGCGATCTGTCCGTTTGTTCGGCCAACGCCAATGACTCCGAACGAACCGTCGCTCAGGGTGCCAACTGCGGCTCCGCGCACGCCGAATTCGCGAAGTACCGATGTCGTTAATTGAAGAGGCTCACGCAGCTTGCCAAAGAGAGGGTCGGTCTTTACATCGCCACGAGCTTCGGGGTCGAGAAGGATCGCCTTGACCACCTCGCGGAGTTGTTTTGGATTCGTTCGATTCGCGTTGAAAACAGTTGCAACACGACCAACATACGCCGGTGTCGGATCGCTCGTGACCAGATGCTGAATAAGGATCTTGCTTATGAACGGTCCAACATTCGGATGGTTGTAAATGTTGTCGATGGCAGTGTTCAGCGAGTTATCTGCATAGACCTGAATGTTTGCCAACGTGGTGCAATTCGTACAGGCCGGGATCGTCTGCGTCGACGTTGAGCCGGGATATACAAGTAGCGATTTTGCCGTGAGATCGTGACGGTTGTTATTCACATTGGTGAGGCCGGCATTCAAGATCATCGGGTCGACATAATTAACAGCACCAGCCGCAAGATTGCTGCATGCCGGGTTTGTGGCTACGTTACAGAATGACCAACCTGTAAGTACCTTGGTCAGGTCGTTAACTACCGCTTGGTCATAGGTCGGAATTGGATTGTTCTGAGCGTCAAGCTGCAGAGTTCCGTCCGTATTCATCTTGAACAGGCCGACCGCGAATAGCTGCATGATCTCGCGAGCATAGTTCTCATTCGGATTGGTCCGAGTTGAGATAGCCATGTCGAGATAGTTACCCATCGCAGGGTTGAGCGTGACCTTTTTCAGTATGTCTTTATAGTTTCCAAATGCGTTGTCGCCCAATATCTGGAAGAATTCCATCATATGGCGGCCTTGCTGAACATCAACGCCCGATGTAACGATTATCTGCGACAAAGCCCACGCAGTTCGATGTCTAAGTTGAGCTTCGCCATAATAGGCCTCCTGCATGAACCACGTCTGCGGACGGTACATCGTGTAAGTATTGCGTCCGCACTGGGCTGGTACGTCGTCTGCACCGCCGTCGCACAGTGGGTCCGTGCCGATATTCTGCGGCTTCATCGGATCCTTCGGATACGGATTGAAAGTAGGATACGGCGATTCGAGCTGCTCATTTAGCCAAACACGTAGCCCGATTCGGCGAACGCGGTCATCGAGAGCCGGTGTCGGACCAAATGTTGCCTGTTGCAACAATCGTCGTCTATCGCTTGACCAACGATAGCCTACGAGGTTCTCGGTCGGAACAGATTCTTTCGCGATCGTGGTGCCGATCGGCGTCGGAACGCCATTCGGAATTTCACCAACGCCGCCGCCCATCTGGCCAAGGCCGAGCTTAAGCGTGTTGCTGGCAAGCCCGCGCCAAGTTATAAATATCGCAAGATCGCCATCGGCAGCCGGAGCGTCCCAGAACCTGAGTTCGTCCGTAAGCAAAGTCGTCAACGCCCAAACACTCTTAGTGTCGGCAACCTGCTGTAAGTCAATGGTAGGAAAGCGATAGTATTTGCCGCGTTTGTCGATCGCGTAAACACGAAATGCGCTGGCACCCTCGCCCTTCATCAGTTTGACGTTGGTCAGGTACAACGCGATTCGCGTGTTCGGCTCAAACGCTTGCGACGAAATGCGCTTGACGTAGTATTTACCGTTGCCGCTCTCCGGCGATGCCAAGGCTCGCGTGGACGAACTTTCGCTCAACAAGATCGGTGTCGGCGAATTCGGATCCGTGTCTTCCTGTGCAAATGCTGTCGCAACGACAAGTGCGAGCAATAAAGTGGCAGATGGTATCCGCATCAAAATGCGAGATGTCCTGCTGTTCATAGCTTTCCCTCCAAAAGAAATAACGATTGCTTGCTAAACGAGAACTCGTGGTCTGCGGGATATTTGACCGTACAAAAATGTTTTACAACTTAAGACGATACACTAACCAGCTCAAAACTACAAGCCAAAAGTTTTCCGCGTTCAAATGCCGTTCAGCACAGTTAAGACGGCGGTAAACGCGATTTAGCCGAATAAATTTATCAAAAAGAATTCGGCTCCGGAATTGGAATATCCGTGCCCAATCCCCACTGATGTTCTTCCCAACCCCAATCCGAACTTCGGAATATATACCAAGTGCCATCGCTTGGTCGAAACACCGCCGGATCGGTCTTTCCGTCGCCGTCATAATCGCCCGGAACGATCTTGTCGCCGGCAATACCCCAAGGCAACTGCCACAATTCGCCGGTCGAGCTAAACTCGATCTTCCATCGATAACGGCCCTGCACGATATTCGCACCGGCGAGGTCGGTTTTGCCGTCGGCGTCATAATCGCCGGGAGCGATAAGTTCAACGTCGAAAGGCCTAACGATCGGCGGCTCGGTGTAGCCAGCGACAAACGGTGACGGCCAGATCTCATAGTATGATGAGCCTCGTACTACAAAATTCCGAACAAATATTGCCGCATCCGAATAGCCGTCGTTATTGTAATCGCCTAGTGCCGGCATACGACGGTTCCAGCCTCCGCTGCATTCTTCAGTTATGTCCTTCTGAAACAGGTTGATCCCCGAGGCAAGAAGAAATCCGTCGATGTAGCATGGATCCGTAGGATCGCCGAGAACGCGATGTGTGAAAACGCCGAGCTCCGGCCGACCGTCTTCGACGAAATTGCGGTTGATGACCGTTCCGTACCCAAAATGATAGATCACCTCGGTCTGGCCGGTCGAGCTATATCTGATCCAATAGTCGCTAGCTTCCCAAGGTACCTTGAGGGTGTCTTCCCACGAGCGGAAAATTGCGACGTCAGCCTTTCCATCAAGGTCGTAGTCAGCAACGGCGGGCCTATCGCCGCCGGCACCGAACGGTATCACCATCGTCTCGCCGGTCGAGCTATTGCGAACATAGAAGTGAGACGTGCCGCGAACGGTCTGAGTCCAAATGCCCGGACGGTATAGGGCAATATCGGTCTTACCGTCGCCGTCAAAATCGAAAAGCACTGTGTTGTCGCGGGCAATTGCAGGGCGGCTGGCAAATATCCACAAGAGCAATAGAACAGAGATCAAAGCGGTAAAAAAGCTACACCATTCTCTCATCGTCGGGAGACACCTCGCTTGCTAATTTTCTAACTAAGGTAAACGACAGTATAATTCGACTTTCGTTCAAACTCTAACGGTCGCTGACCATCGCCAGAAAAGATGCCAAAATTTTCGATCCCGAAACCTGCCGATTTTTCGTTCCGCCACACCGTGAATAGCCATGGTTGGTACGATCTGCGGCCGTTCGAATTTGATGCTGATAACGGCGTTTTAGGCTGTGTTTTCAGGCTTTCCGGTAATGAGCAGCCCATTTATGCGACGATCCGAGAGCGAGGCGATACGGTCGAGATCAAAACAGATGCTGCGGTCGTTGACGCAGCCAGGCTCAAGGCGTCGGTGCGGCATTTGCTGCGGTTGGATGACAATATCGGCGAGTTTTACGAGGCGGCGAGCAAGATTGGGAAGGTCACTTGGGCAGCCGATTGTTTCGCAGGCAGGCTGCTACGGTCGGCGACGGTGTACGAAGACCTGATAAAGACCGTCTGTACGACCAATTGCACTTGGTCGGTGACTCGCGGAATGACGACGAAGCTCGTCGAGCAACTCGGCGACGAAACTGCTTGCGGCCGCCGAGCATTTCCGACGGCCGAGACTATGGCTGGGATGCCTGCGGATTTTTATCGAGAGACTATACGTGCGGGCTATCGCAGTGAATACTTGGTCGAGATCGCCGTCTCGGTTGCCGAAGGGCGGCTTGATCCAGAAAGTTGGCTCACGTCCGACCTGCCGACGGTTGAACTCAAAAAAGAGATGAAACGCGTCAAGGGCGTAGGTGATTACGCCGCCGACAATCTGCTAAAACTCGTCGGCCGCTACGACGGACTCGCTCTCGACAGCTGGCTTCGCGCCGGATTTTACAAAAAGCACAATCGCGGCAAAAAATGCCCCGACAAAAAGATCGAACGCCACTACGCCAAATTCGGCGCATGGCAAGGCCTCGCTATCTGGTGCGATATGACGGAAGATTGGTTCGCATAAAAATGCGGCGGTTGAAGTTTTCGCCATTTTCCTTCGCGGAATCGGGATAATCAAGGATTTCAAGGGAACGTCCCTAGAGATCGATAATTTCGGTGTTAGCGTTGAAATGTGGACACGATATTTTGCAAAACATCACCAACCGCCGCCCGACCGAAACCGCTTCGTGTGAAGCT
>JAEUQI010000113.1 GCA_016789145.1 Blastocatellia bacterium
GGCGGATTAAAGAAGTGAATGCCGACGAAATGGGCTTTGAAATCGTCCGAAAACGGCTCCGCGATCGAATCGATCGGGATGCCGCTCGTGTTCGATGCGATCACGGCTCCGGGCTTGCGGTGCTTATCGACCTCGGCGTAGAGCTTGTGCTTGATCTCGAGATTCTCAACGACGGCCTCGATCACAAAGTCGCAATCCTTGATCTTCGCGAGGTCATCCGTAAAGTTCCCGGTCGTGATCAGCTTGGCGTTGTCTGCCAGCATGAACGGCGCCGGCTTTAGCTTTTTGGCTGCCGCGAACAGGGAATTGACGATCTGGTTCTTATCAGTAACCGTCTCGTCCTGCGGAGCAATGTCCAATAATAATGTCGGAATACCTGCGTTCGCGAGATGTGCCGCAATGCCCGCACCCATAGTTCCTGCACCTAAAACTGCTGCTTTTGTAATGTTCATGATATCAATAATTCTGTCGAAATCTTGGCAGAATTATAACTGAATGAACATTCATTCAGCAAGCGAGTAGGGAATAAATCCTTGACAAAATTGCGGAATCGGCTAAACTTTTCTCGTTACCAAAAAATCAAACGCCTAACCTCTCCGTAGAGCCTTATTGTCTTCATTTGTCTGCGTAGAAGTTGGCGAAAAGGGGAAATTAAGTATGTTCAAGAGATCACTATCGCTCGTTGCACTTGTCTTGTTTGTCGCCTGCGCGGCATTTGCCCAGGGAACAGGAGCTGCACCGTCACCGTCGCCAGAGAAGGTAAAGACCGCGACATTTAGGCCGACCAAGACTCAGATAACGGAAGGACAAACAAAGCTGAAAGACCTAAAGCTGTATAACGGTGCAGCCGACGGAAAGTATAACGACGATACACGTGCCGCGATCCGTACATACCAAAAGGACAACGGACTCGAAGTAACAGGCAATTTCAATCGTGCGACTGTAGAGAAAATGGGCATCGCGTTGACCGATTCGCAGAAAGGAATTCCTACCACGGCGGCGATAAAGTCGCCACGAGACGTTGCGTCCGGACAGTCGGAATCGAAGACGACTAAGGTCGATGGTCCGAAACGCCCTGCACCATTTCGTGCCGATGCCGAACAGATCAAGGCCGCACAAAAGATACTTCGCGACGGCAAGATGTTGACCGGCGGCGAGGACGGCAAGCTCGATGACGCTACTCGCGACGGCTTGGGCAAATATCAGGAAGCGAATACGCTGAAAGTCACAAAGACGCTCAACGCGGCGACGCTTGAGAAAATGGGCATTGCGTTGACCGATAAGCAAAAAGAACAGGTCAAAGCACAAGCCGCATATGACGCGGCAAAGGCTAAGTCCAACTAAACAAGGCTCGAATTAGTCAACAAAAGCCGCCTGGCCATTGGTCAGGCGGCTTTTTCGATCTTCGAAAAGAATCTGAGAAAATTGTTGCAAAAATGTTGCATCTGTGATATAGTCAAGCAAGCTCGCAACTGAGCGGCTACGTGTAAGACATAATCTTACATTTTTTTGAAAACTAGCAAAAAATCGTATCTGTGTCGCGATAAGTTCAATGAGGACAGTGATTTACGCGTTCCACGAACGTTTGGAACGATGCTGAAACGCTCCGGAACGCACACGGCTCAATGATCAGCGTAAGTTATTGCTATATTTAGGTTTATGGTAATTCGAGAAGTGGGGCCGTTCCGGTCGGGCACCGGTCTCTTCCGTTTTTGAACAAATCGAGTTATATTTTACGCCGAATGCAGGACACAAATATCTACACCTATTTGACGCCTATTGCGCTAGTGTTTGTGCTGATCGAGGTTGCGTTGGTGTTGATCTACAAACGGGATTTTATGTCGTTTCCGGAGGCCGTCGCTAACTTTGGAACGGCGCTGGCCAATCAGACCGTAAACGTGCTCGTGGCTGCCGGCGTATATGTCGTTTACGGATATCTGTGGGAAAACTATCGCGTTTTCACGATCGAACTGAACTGGTGGACGTTCATTCTGTTGCTACTCGGTATCGATTTTATCTTCTATTGGGTGCATCGTTGGGGACACGCGATCAACATTATGTGGGCGGCACATTCGCCGCATCATAGTGCAGAAGAAATGAACTTTATGGTCGCTTTGCGTGCGAGCGTGACGCAGCGATTCTGTTCATTCTTGTTCTTTTGGCCGCTCGCTTTGATCGGATTTCAGCCTTTGCATATCTATATGATGGCGGGAATTCATCTGTTCATCGCGTTTCTGCATCATACGGAGTTTATCGGAAAGCTTGGATGGTTTGAGAAATGGTTCACGACACCATCGCATCATCGCGTGCATCACGGTGTGAATTTTCGATATCTCGACAAGAATTTCGGCGAGTTTCTTATCATTTGGGACAAGATGTTCGGCTCATTTGCCGAAGAGAAAGAAAAGGTCGTTTACGGCATTTACGATCATCCGAAGAGCTGGAATCCTGTTCGCATCAACTTTCATTTCTTCATCGTGCTGTGGAAGTTTGCAGTCGCGACGCCGTTTTGGTGGGATAAGATACGGATCTGGTTCATGCCCGCCGGCTGGCGGCCTCGCGGCGTAGAGCAAAAGGAAATGGTCGAGATCACTACTGAGAATCAGGTGAAATTCCGGACACCAATGTTCGAGCGTTCGCATATTTACCTGATCGTGCAACTCGTCGTCGGCGTCTATCTGATGCTTGGCGTTATCTCGAACCTGATGGCGTGGACGACGACTCAGCGTTGGATCGGAGCTGCACTTTTGTGGTGGCACGTTATCAACTGGAGCGGCATTCTCGAAGCAAAACCGTGGCTGTGGCTATCGGAAAATCTGCGTATCGCCGCGACGCTGTACCTAGTCATTGCATTCAACGCTCTTTATGAGCCGTCGCCGATGTTGTTTGTTGCGATAATTGTTTCGCTTTATTCGTTCATCTGGACGAACTTGTACTTTAGGCCGTCGAGCCCAAAGCTAATTGCGGCATAAGAAAGTTTGGCCGCGGATGAACGCGGATGACGCTCATATGAAAATAATTTACTCAATACTTTTAGCGACTCTATTAGCAGCTACGATCCATGCTCAGTCTTCGAAGGATTCGGCCGCGATCCGAAAAGTGATGGACGATCAGGTCGCTGCCTGGAACAAAGGCGACCTTGAAACTTTTATGGCCGGCTATTGGAAGTCGGAAAAGCTCAAGTTCGTCTCCGGCGACAAGATCACTTATGGCTGGCAGCAGACGCTCGATAATTACAAGAAGACCTACGGCGGCAAAGGACAGATGGGCATTCTCACGTTTTCCGAACTAGAGATCACTGTGCTATCGAAGGATGCCGCATACGTCGTAGGCAGTTGGCATTTGAAACGTGAGAAAGATGATCCGCGAGGTAAATTTACGCTCCTATGGCGAAAGGTCGCAGGGAAATGGCTGATCGTTTCAGACCATTCATCATAGATCTCTTGCAACATTTCGGCCGAAGGGGCGTATTGCTTTTCCTATGACTAGGATAGCTATCATCGCACTTTTGACATTATTTTTCGTAGCTTCGGTCTCCGCTCAGTCAGTCGCACAGCTGACCGAAAAGGACTACGTTCGGGTCGCAGCAAAGCCTGATCGAGGCTTTGGATATGCCTATTACCTTTATATTCCTGCTTCGATCAAGGACAACAAGACCCGGAAAGAGCCATTCACTATCTTCGTGGCTCCGAATAATACGGGCAAAGTCGACGACGATCTCGCGGTCCACGAGGACGATGTTGTCAGACGAATGAAAACCAGCTGGGCCGTCGCGGCGGCGTTGAATGTTGCGGTTCTCATGCCGGTATTCCCAAGACCGAAAGCGGATTGGCAGATCTACACTCATGCATTAGATCGGGATTCGATGATGACGGAAAAGAAAGAATATCGACGACTAGACCTGCAGTTGGTCGCGATGATAGATGACGCGATCTCGACTGCAAAAAAAGACGGCGTTAGGTTTGATAAAAAGGTCCTGCTTAATGGCTTTTCGGCATCGGGAATGTTTACCAATCGATTCACGTTCTTGCATCCGAATAGAGTAAAGGCAGCGGCGATCGGTTCGCCCGGAGGTTGGCCGATCGCTCCGGTCGAGAAGCATGAAGACAAGCTGCTTCGTTATCCGATCGGCATCGGCGATCTGAAAGCAGTCGTCGGACGGCAGATAGATATGAAAGCACTCAAGAAAGTGCCGCTTTTCATATTTATCGGAGACAAAGATGAAAATGATTCTGTGCCATTTGGCGATTCGTATGATGACGTCGACCGCGAACTTATAATGCCGCTCTTAGGAAAGAAGCCAATAGATCGCTGGCCGATAGCCGAAAAGCTCTATAAGCAGGCTGGATTGAATGCCGAGTTTCGTGCTTATAAGGGCGTCGAACACACGGTCACTCTTGAGATGCGAGATGACGTCAGGGCTTTTCTGAAGAAATACATAAACTGATTCGTGTATAATGCGCATCATAGTCAATATATCTGAGGGGCGTATTTAATGAAGTTTTTGCGTAGTTTTAATCTTGTCTTCACTTTCTTCGTTTTTGCAATCGGTGCCTTTGCTCAAGGAACAACCAAAAAGCCGCCGCCGACGCTCGCCGGTCCTGGTCCTTATTCGATCGAACAGTATTTGACGATCAAGGCCGCAGGAGGACCGTCGTTTTCGCCGGACGGACGATTTCTTGCCCATCTAAGTAACGAGACAGGTACCACACAGGTCTATGTGACGACCGTAGCTAATAGGCAGAAACGGCAGTTGACCAACTATGAGGACAATGTGAGTTTTGTTCGCTGGTTGTCCGACGGTTCGGGGATCATCTTTGGGAAGGCTCGTGGCGGTGACGAGAACACACAGTTCTTCTGGATGAAGCCCGATGGTACAGGCGTTAGACAACTGACCAACGACCCAACGGTTCGGCACAATCTAGGATTGGTGGCGACCAACGGCAAATGGATCGCGTACGCTTCGAACAAGCGAAATCGGCAGTTTTTCGATATCTACACGCTGGACATCGCTAGCGGGAAGGAGACGTTGGTCGCTCAGTTCGACGGGAATCAGAGCATTGTTGCTGCGAACGCCGATGCTACGATGTTCATCATTTCGCGCGACGGCACTGAATTAAGCCTCGACAACAATCTTTACTTGCTAAAGAAGAACGGAGACGAAGTTCTGTTGACGCCTCATATCGGATCTGCTCAATACAATAACGTTACATTCTTGCCCGATGGCAAGTCTCTATTATTGGCGCAGAATGATGGTAGAGAGTTTCTATCGCTAACGAATATGCGTCTCAAGAACGCCGCGAATTCGTCCGATTGGAGCGATGGCAATCGCGAAATGCGAATTCTTGATGAAACTAATTGGGACGTAAACGATATCGAACTCTCGCCAAATGGAACGTCTTTCGCATACACACATAACGACAATGGATATTCGCGAATGTTCCTGCAGGGGATCGAGACTAATGGAAAACCACTTGTTACTTTCTTCAAACCGGAACCGGTTGAGATCAAGTTGCCGATCGAGGGCATTGTAAGTGGACTCACATTTAGTGCAGACGGCTCGAAGATCGCGTTTGCCTTTGTATCGGCGACAAAGAACTCTGATATTTGGGTCTACGACCTAAGGTCTCAGAATGCGACTCAGATCACCAAGAGCGATCTCTCCGGGATTCAGCGACAGTCATTTGTCGCTCCGCAGTTGGTCTATTTCAATTCGTTTGACGGCAAGCAGATACCGGCATGGTACTATCGCCCAACCCCAAAAGCAGACGCGACACTATCGGGAAAGGCCTCAAAGGCGGTTGACATCAACACGCCCGGCGATGCGGATCAGGGAATGCTGCGAAAGGATAAGTCGCGTCCGCCCCTCGCTGGAACGTATGACGGAACCGGGATGGGTGCCGCCGCACCGCTGCTTCCGGTCATCATTTCGGTCCACGGCGGGCCGGAGGCACAGGAGCGTCCAGGATTTAATCCGCTCTACCAGTATTACTTGTCTCGAGGCTACGCGATATTGGCTCCAAATGTACGCGGTTCGACCGGTTACGGTAAGACTTTCTCACATCTCGACGATGTCGAGAAGCGCGAAGATTCGGTAAAAGATCTTGCAGCAAGTGTAATGTGGCTACAGGTCAACGGTGGTGCTGACAAGAACCGGATCGCCGTGATGGGCGGCAGTTATGGTGGCTATATGACGATGGCAGCGATCACATTGTATCCCGATCTCTTCGCTGCCGCTGTCAACACAGTTGGTATCGTAAACTGGGAAACATTCTTGAGAAATACAAGTAGCTATCGCCGCCGCCAGCGAGAAGTTGAGTATGGAAGGTTGGATAAGGACCTGGATTTCCTGCGTTCGATCTCGCCACTTACTAAGGTTGACAAGATAAAGGCTCCACTGTTCGTTATCCACGGCAAGAACGATCCACGTGTTCCTTATACCGAGGCTGAACAGCTAGTAAAGGCCATTCGTGATCGAGGTGGCGTTGTTGAATACAAACTCTACAACGACGAAGGCCACGGTATCTCGAAACTGAAAAATCGGCTCGAGCTTTTTCCACTTGTAGCCGACTTCCTAGATAAAAATATGAAGTGACGCCGTATGAGGCGTCACTTCAATCTTGGATCAGTTTCGGACAAATGCGTTCGGTACAGGCCGGTCTCCCGCTATCCCGAAGTTCTGGATCAGTGTCCCGGCAGTTGAACGCTGGACGAACCATGTGTTCGACGATGGCCTGAATACACCGGCGTCCGAGCGTCCATCACCATCATAGTCGCCCTGAACCGGCACGTCGCCGGTTGTGCCGAATGGGAATGAGTAGAAGCTCAGGTTCTCGCTTCGAAGCACGAACCACTCGCCAGTTGACGGCCGCCAGATCGCTGAATCGGCTTTGCCATCGCCCGTGAAGTCACCTTGCACGGTCTTGTCGGTTGGGTTACCGAAGGTGTAGGCAAGAAGTCCAGCAGTACTTCGGTTGAGCCACCACTGACCGAGGCTCGGTCGGTAAATCGCGATATCCGAACGTCCGTCACCATCGTAGTCTGCGGTTACGGGGAGGTCACCAGTTGTTCCAAATGTTTGGATCAAGGAGCCGCCTCCCGACAACGATGAGAACCACGTGCTGCTTGACGGACGGAACACCGTAGCATCGGTCTTTCCGTCGCCATCGAAGTCTCCCGGAGCAGGAACATCTCCGTTCGTTCCGAACGGGAAGGCAAAGAACGAAAAGTCCTCGCTTCGAAGTACGAACCAATTTCCATTCGAAGGCCTGAAAAGAGCTACGTCTGTCTTTCCATCACCTGTAAAATCACCGGGCGTTAAGATATCCGTAGAATTTCCGAACGTGAGTGCACCGGTGCTACCGTTGCTGCTGCGCTGATACCACCATTCGCCCGGTGCGGGACGGAAAACAGAAATATCCGTTTTAGCGTCACCATCAAAATCGACGAATGCTGCCGGTGTCGTCAGAGGCTCAGCGGCGATCTCGTACATTCCCTTGCCGTGGGTCGCGATCCGCAATTTCCGAGGGCTACCGTTCGTTACTGCCATATCGAAAACAGCCGTTCGCGGCAAGCCTGTTCCAAACGGTGCCCACGTCGCTCCCGCGTTTATCGAAACGTATACACCGATGTCAGTGCCGGCGTAGAGGATGTTCGAATTGGTTGGATGAACTACGAATGCGCTTACTGGAACCTGCGGGATCGTGCCCGAGATGTTCGTCCAAGTAGGCGGATTGGCACTGAGATTAGTGGTCTTGAATACGTTCGCAACACCAAAATTCGCAACCGTCACGTAGGCCGTGTTGGCGTTGTTCGGGTCAACAACCGTTCGGGCGATGAATCCATTCGTTACCTGATTCGTCGGGTCTAGATCGACAAGTGGGTTTGCACCTGTTGTAGTTCCGAAAAGACCACCATTTGCCACACCAACCATACGAACGTTGTCGTTCTGCGGCGAAATGCCGATCGAACTAAGTGCGGTTCCGAATGCCTGACTTACAACAGTGTGATTGAGACCTTGGTCGCCCGATCGGTAAAGTCTGTCTGAACCGAGGTAGGTCGAATTGGGATTTCCCGGACCAAGCTCGAATGGAGCGTAGAACAAGATAGGCTCACCACAGTTGATCCCATTATTTGGCGTACCACTAAAGCACCCGCGCAGCGACCATCCGCTCGAGGTTGTAGGTCGTGTCGAATAGCCGATCTGCGTTGCCGAGGAGGTGAAGAACAAGTGATACATACGGACATTCGTCGTATCCGGAGCGTTCTGGTCAATGCCTGTATAGCCTCCGTCGCCTCCATTGATCCGCGTCCAGCTCGTACCGGCAGGGTCGTAGAACAAAGTACCGTTGTCCTGAGTACCGCCGATAGTAAAGTTGTTATCGGTCGGATGGACTGCGATGCTCATGAACTGTGTCGCGTAAAACTCGGCCGTGTTTAGATGCGTGTAGCTGTTACCACCGTTCGTGGATTTGTAAATGCCGCCGTCGGTTCCGAGGTAGACGACATTCGGGTTCGACTTCGAAACCGTCATCGCGTGTGTATCAACGTGAACTCCGCCGCCGCCTTCAAAAAATCCGGTGCCGGCAGTAGTGGAAACGCCTGCTACAAGCGTCGGAGAACCGCCGAGAAACACCTTGTCGGGATTCGTCGGATCAACGTCGATAGCGATGTCGTAAAAACACTGCGGCGTACAGAAATTGTTATCAACCTGTTGGACCCACGTCGCTCCGCCGTCAGTTGATCTCAGGACGCGGCCGCCCAGGTTTCCGGTCGCGGCATAGAATGTCGCGTCCGGATTGCCAACCGGATGAACCGATGCCAACTCGGCCGTTAATTCACTGGTCGACGTTCCTGAAGCGTATGAAAATGTCTGCGTGAAGGTTGGCGTAGCCGCCAACGCATCCGTCGATCTATAAAGTCCGCCGGTCGGTGCTGCAGCAACGAGAGCTGCAACCAAGATATTCGGGTTGGTCGGGTCGATCGCGATATCACGGACGCTGGCATTCAAATTTCCAGCCAAGCCGGTGAGCTTTTCAAATGTTGGAGTTGGGCCGGCGGCGTTCGTCGATCGAAAAACTCCTCTCGAAGGAGCCGAAACCGGACCGGCACCACCAATTCCACCAATGCCGGAGCCTGTGGCTACAAACACTGTGTTCGGATCCGTCGGATGAACGATGATCTCGGCGATCGACCTGCCTGAGAACACATTCGCACTCACAGAATTGGTTGAAAACGGGCCTGAAAGGTTGGCCGTCGTCGAGGCGTTATTGATCCGATAGAGTCCGACGCCGAAAAAGCTATCGGCCGAGAAATTGGGTTCACCGGTACCAACATATACGGTTTCAGGATCCGATGGCGAAATGGCAATGGCTCCGATCGCGAGGCTCTGAGCACCATCCATCAGCGGAGTCCAACTCGTGCCGCCGTTCGTCGTGCGATATAGCCCACCTTGAGCCGTTCCCACGTAGGCGATGTCAGCATTTGTCGGATGTACCGCTATCGCGATAGTTCGGCCGGAATATCGGAAGCTGCCTGAGATGATCGGGTTTGGGCCGAGAGCGGTCCATGCCGCCATAAGCCGGTTCTTTTCCGGTGATTCAGGTTTTCGAGCAATATCTTGAGCTTGTCTTTCGAGTTCCTTGATCGCTGTTTCGCGAGCCCCAGGTTCGGGAATCATACCGTTATTGACTCCTCGGCGAATAGCCCAGGCCTCATCGCGTTTCTGAAGAAACTCTTCCTTTGAGATCTGATCCTTTGCGTCTTTCAAGATCGCAGGTATATCAGGGTCTTTCTCGAAGAACGATTCGTCCAGGCCGGCTAAAGCACTGGGCAAGGGTGTTGTGAAGAAAACGATCGCTCCCACAACAAAAACAGCTAACGCGATGATGGTCAAATTTCTCATACGATACTCCGATCAGGCAAAACTAACTATATATAGGCAAAGTCTCTTAGATGGTAAAGAGAATGATATAACTTTCCGCCGCTATCTTACAAGATAACCGTGTGATGCTCGCCATTCGACAAGCGGGCCGCGTCAAGTACGCGCTGGATTGCAACGCCATCGCTCAATGTTGCTGCGTCAATGATCGACGTGTTGTCATTCTTTATCGCCGAAACAATGACCGGAGCGAACGAAACAAATGCACGTGCAAAGCCAGTATCCGGCAATCCCGGAATGCTGTCACCCAGCTCTACATCGATGTTGGAGAACTCGTCGCCTGCAAGTGCTAATTGAAGGCCGCC
>JAEUQI010000114.1 GCA_016789145.1 Blastocatellia bacterium
CTCGCATCGCACTCTAATGGCAGCGTCGCCGGCACTGATTTCTGCCGCCCGATGCTGGATATTGCGCAGAACAAGGCGGAGAAACTACCGTTTATCGAAGCCGATGCGATGAGCCTTCCGTTTCCGGATGGTCATTTTGACGCGGTGACAATTGCATTTGGGTTACGAAACTTGCCAAACTTTCGCAACGGACTGGTAGAGATGAATCGCGTTATGAAGACCGGCGGCAAGCTTGTGGTCCTCGAATTCACGGAGCCTGTAATTCCGGGATTTGGCCGTCTGTTCAATTTCTATTTCTCGCATATTTTGCCGCGAATTGGCGGAATGGTTAGCGGCTCGCGCGGTGCCTACGAGTATTTGCCGGATTCTGTATCGAAATTCCCTGCGCAGAAACAGCTTGCTGCGCTTATCAGCGAGGTTGGGTTTGATAATGTGAGATTTACCAATCTGACCGGTGGAATTGCGGCGATACACGTCGGGATCAAAGGCTGATTTTGTTTCTCGTCTCAATAAGTTATAAAATTTTCGGTGCCCGCCGGCAATTCGCTTAATGAAGCATAAAGTGCTCAGTTTCGTGCGTCAGTTTGCATTGATGCTGCTCGTCATTTGGACGGTGGTGTCACTCGTCACGCTGCTCATTGAGATCGTTCCGGGCGATCCGGCGACCGTGATCCTAGGCGAGACGGCGACGTACGAGCAGATCGAGAATTTCAACAAAAAGCACGGGCTTGATCGTCCCGCGTTCTTCTTCTCGTACAATTCGACCGACGGTTTCAAGTGGAACGGCGGCGATAATCGCTACCTCGATTACTGGAAAGGCCTGTTGACAGGCGACCTCGGAAAGTCATTTCGAACCGATAGGCCGGTTCTCGGCATGATCATCGAGCGGTATCCTCTGACCATTCAGCTTGCGTTGGCTTCGATGTTGATCGCGATCGGGATCGCACTTCCATTGGGCGTATTGGCAGGCTCGCGTAAGAACTCACTCATTGACAACGCATCTTCGTTTGTCGCGTTGCTCGGCATCTCTCTTCCGACATTTGTGATCGGACCGTTTCTCGTTTACATATTCGCGGTCAAGCTTCGTATCTTCTCAGCTACCGGAAGTATGTATATCGAGGACATCATTCTGCCGGCATTTACGTTAGGAGCCGCATTATCGGCGATCCTGACTCGAATGATACGCTCCAGCGTGATCGAAGAGCTTGGCGAAGACTACGTCCGCACAGCTCGTGCCAAGGGCCTCAGCGAACGCGTCGTTCTGCTCAAACACGTGCTCAAGAACGGCCTTATTCCGGTCGTCACGATCCTCGGGTTGCAGCTCGGCGTATTGCTCGCCGGCTCGATAATTACTGAAAAGATATTTAACTGGCAAGGCCTCGGCCTGCTGCTTCTCGATGACGGTATCGGCAAACGCGATTATCGTCTCGTACAAGGCTGCGTGCTCGTAATTAGTGTGACCTTTATCATCGCAAATTCGCTTACCGATTTCGTCTATCGCAAACTCGATCCGCGAATTAGATTGTCGTAAATGAATAGACTGGCGTACATAGGCTTTTCGATCGCGGCGTTGTTCATCGTCGCGGCCATCATAGCGCCTGTCATCGTTGGCCACGATCCGATCGCTCAAGACCTCAGCCGACGTTATTTGATGCCAACGGCAGAGCACTGGTTCGGAACTGATGCCTTGGGCCGCGATGTCTTTGCCCGCGTCGTTTACGGAGCAAGGATCTCGCTCGAAGTCGGCATTTCCGTAGTCGTCATTTCGGGAATTATCGGAACGGCCATCGGAGCCGTCGCGGGCTTTTATGGCGGCTGGGTCGATAAATTCTTATCGGGCTATTTGTTCAACGTATTCCTCGCTTTTCCGGGCCTTCTTCTCGCCATTGCGTTGGTAGCATTCCTTGGTGCAGGCCTCGGCAAGATGATCCTGGCACTGTGTATCATCGGCTGGGTCGGCTATGCTCGCGTGATGCGTGGACAAGTGCTAAAGGTTCGCGAGTATGATTTTGTTCAGGCGGCCAGAGCTCTCGGGGCGAGCAATCTGCGAATTCTTGTAACGCATATTCTGCCGAACTCCATCCAACCGCTGATCGTTCAGGCTTCGCTCGGCATGGCAGGTGCTGTACTTTCTGAAGCTTCTCTCTCATTTCTCGGCCTTGGTGTTCCGCCGCCGGCACCTAGTTGGGGCACGATGATCGAGGAATCTCGCGGTTTCGACATTCTCACGAGTGCACCGCACGTAATGTTCTTTCCTTCGCTAGCTATCGCTCTGACGGTGCTCGCATTCAACTTCATCGGCGACGGCCTTCGCGAATATCTCGACCCTAAACAACGTGCCAGATGATCGAGCCTGTTCGCATAGTTCCGCTCAGCGAATCCGCGATCACCGTCGAATTTGGCGACACAATCACACTTGAGAACAACCAAAAAGCGATCGCCCTCGCAAACGAACTGAACAACGAACCATTCGACGGAATGATAGAGGCCGTGCCTGCGTACAAATCGACAACTATCTACTATGATATTTTTTCCGTACGGCAAGCCAACTCAGAGATCTCGGGAGGCCCCGCCGTTGAAAAGATCGTCCGAGATCGGCTACGGAATCTGTTGCTTCGCGACGAGGTAAAAGCCCAAACAAAAGTCATCGAATTTACCGCTGATGCAGGCGAATTCGATCTTCAGTACGTTGCCGATACTAAACAGATCTCCGTAAATGAAGTAATAACGATATTTACGTCCGCTGAATATCGAGTTTTCATGCTCGGATTTTTGCCCGGATTTGCATATTTAGGGACGATCGACGAACGTCTTGTGCTACCTCGTCGTGAAAAACCACGACAGCGAGTTCCGGCCGGCAGCGTCGCCATCGCAGGCCGCCAGGCTGGCGTCTATCCGCTCGATTCGCCCGGAGGCTGGCACATAATCGGGCAAACATCTACGCCGATGTTTACGCCTGTGGCTGACAATATCACTGCATTGCGTGCCGGAATGCGTGTTCGTTTTGAGGCTGTCTAGTGAGCATTCTCGTCGAAAAAGCCGGAATTCTGACGACCATCCAAGATGGCGGACGGTTCGGATACCGCTCGCTCGGGATCAACGTTTCCGGGCCGATGGATCCGTTCGCGATGCAGGTGGCAAACATTTTGGTTGGAAATAAGCCTGATGACGCCGTGATCGAAACGCATTTCCCTGCAGCCGAGATCGAGTTCGAAGCCGACACACATTTCGCTATTGCCGGAGCAGAAATGACAGCGATCCTTGACGATGTACCTTTGCGAAACTGGTCTTCGTATAGAGCAGACAGAGGACAACGCCTCAGATTTGAAAGACCTTCGTTTGGAAGCAGATCGTATATCGCGATCGCGGGCGGTTTTCAAACAACCGATTGGCTCGGCAGCCGGGCGACAAATCTAGCTGCAAAATGCGGCAGTTTTGGCAGACCATTAGCAAATGGCGATCGCTTAGAAAAACACAATATTTGTGAGAACAGCTCAAGTCTCACTGTTTCGCCGTGGATGCTTCCACGCTATAATCAATTCCCTACCGTTCGAGTACTTTCCGGTCCTGAATTTCATCTCTTGAATGAAGACGCCGTCAATCATCTTACAAATGAAAATTACACGATTTCTAACGGCTCCGATCGAATGGGTTTCAGGCTCGAAGGCGAGCCGCTCAATTGCACAGGCTTTGGGGAAATGCCTTCTGCGGCCGTTACTTTTGGTACAATCCAGTTGTTACCGGACGGGAAATTGATAATTCTGATGGCAGACCATCAGACCTCAGGCGGCTATCCGAGGATCGCGACGATCGCGGCCGTTGATCTGCCGCTCGTCGGGCAATTGGGTGCCGGTGACGGCGTTTCTTTTGCCATGATCGACCGCGAAACGGCCGAATCGCTCCTGATCGAGCGATACAACGATCTGGAGCAACTACGACGCGGAGTTGCGTTGTTCGGCAAAAAATGACGACTAAACGACAGATCGACCTCAACTGTGATCTCGGCGAAGGCTACCCGCATGACGCTGAGCTGATGAAGTACATTTCATCAGCGAACATAGCGTGCGGCGGCCATTTCGGCGATGCCGATTCGATGAAACGAACGATCGAGCTGGCATTAGAAAATAACGTCGCGATCGGCGCACATCCATCATATCCCGATCGCGAAAATTTCGGTCGAAAGTCGATAAAGATCGAGCCCCGGGCATTGATGGCGTCCATGATCGAGCAGATAGAGGCTTTGAGAACTATTGCCCGTTCCTGTGGCACAGAGATCACACATATTAAGCCTCACGGAGCCCTTTACAACGATTCAGCAAAAGATCGTGATCTAGCGGCTTTGATAGCAGAAACCGTCGCGGAGTATGACCGATCGCTTGTCATATTCGGCCTTGCCGATAGCTTTTCAATCATCGAGGCGGAGAGTGTAGGCATAAACGCATGCGGCGAGGCGTTCGCCGACCGAACATATCAGGCCGATGGCTCGCTGACACCGCGAACTGAACCCGATGCCTTTGTAATGGATTCACGTGTTGCCTTAAGTAATATAGTTCATCTTATTGATACAAAAACACTTATAGCAACAACAGGAAAGCATCTAGATATCCACGCGGAAACCGTATGCATTCACGGCGACGGACCGAAGGCTGTTGAGTTTGCGTCGACTTTGTACATGGAATTGACGAAAAACGGAGTAAAAATAAAGCCAAAATATGGCTGAACTAGCTAAAACTAGATCGACTCGCTCGACTATCATCGGAGCAGCCTTTCTTATGGCAACGTCTGCCATCGGGCCGGGCTTTTTGACGCAGACGACTGTGTTTACTAAGCAGCTACTGGCGAGTTTTGGGTTCGTTATACTGATCTCGATAATTCTCGATATTTTCGCCCAGCTGAATATTTGGCGAGTGCTCGCTATTAGCGGCAATCGCGGTCAAGATGCCGCCAACGCGGCAATTCCCTATTCCGGTTACTTATTGGCGATCCTTGTCGCATTTGGCGGGCTTGTCTTTAATATAGGCAACATCGCCGGAACGGGCCTTGGGCTAGAGGCTCTTTTTGGCATATCTCCGACATATGGTGCGGCGTTAAGTGCCGTTGTTGCAGTACTTATCTTTGTTGTTAAGCAAGCAGGCCTCGCGATGGACATGTTCGTTAAGTTCCTCGGCGTGATAATGCTCGCATTGATAATTTACATCGTTGCCACGGCGCAGCCGCCGTTGGGAGAAGCGGCATTTCGTTCGGTTTGGCCGGAAACTATTGACGTTCGAGCGATCGTTACCCTCGTGGGAGGTACAGTTGGAGGCTACATCACTTTCGCCGGTGCTCATCGGCTGATCGATGCGGGCGTTACAGGTATCGAGGCAAAAAGCGAGGTCGATCGCGGAGCTGTTTCCGGGATCATTTTGACAGGAGTAATTCGCGTGCTCTTGTTTCTCGCGGCGTTAGGTGTGATCGTCGCCGGCGCGACAATAGATGATAAGAATCCGACGGCTTCGGTATTCTCTGCCGCTGCGGGAGACATAGGCTTGCGGCTATTTGGCGTGATGATCTGGGCGGCAGCTATCACCTCAGTTGTTGGTGCTGCATATACCTCGGTTTCGTTTTTGCGAGGATTTAGTGAAAAGATCGGATCGCACACAAATGTTGTGATCATTGGGTTTATCCTTGTGTCTCTGGCGATATTCTTGATAGTTGGACAACCTGTAAAACTACTAGTTTTTGCGGGAACCGTTAACGGCTTCATCCTTCCGATCGGCCTTGCGGCGATACTTCTTGTGCCGCAGAGGACGCGATTACTTGGCGAATACTGCCATCCATTGTGGCTTCAAGTCGCCGGCTGGTTAGTCGTTGGCATAATGAGCATTTTTTCGGTCATCACTTTGTACAATTTTGTCATCTAACTTCTCAAATAATCTTGTATCCTTGTAGTTGAGGTCAAAATGTATAAACTCGGAGTCTTTGCAGTTATCGTGCTTGCTCTTGCTATATCAGCAAATGGCCAGGCCGGCCGTAAGATCAAACCTACGCCAACGCCGCTTGCCACTCCGGTTCCCACGATCACATATTCCGAGTCCAAACCAAATCCGACCCGCCGAACGGTTTATGCCCCACGGTTTCCTTCACGATCCGGTAACGCGATCCCTCAAACTGACGGCATCAAAACAGGTACGGTAATCGATGAAGAAGTAGTTAAGGTCGAGACCGATCTGATCACAATTCCGGTTTCGGTATTTGATCGAAATGGCCTGTATATCCCAAACCTTGTAAAAGAAAATTTCAAGATCTATGAGGACGGTGTCGAGCAGGAGATCGCGTATTTTGGAACTTCTGATAAGCCATTTACGGTGATCTTGCTTCTCGATACGAGCATTTCGTTCGAAGATGTGATCAAGGAGATGCAAGAAGCCGCCGTTAACTTCGTCGAGCAGTTAAAACCGGTAGATTCCGTGATCGTGATCGAGTTTGACGGCAATGTTCACGTACTGACCGAAGCAACCAATGACCGCGAGCGCATCTACAAAGCGATACGCAAGTCGGATATCGGCTCCGGTACTTCGCTCTACGACGCTGTTGAGTATTCGTTACGAAAACGTCTTGCAAAGATCGACGGGCGAAAGGCGATCGTGCTTTTTACCGATGGGGTTGATACGACTTCGCTCAAAGCTTCGTACGATAGCTCGATCGATCTGGCCGAAGAATCAGACAGCCTGATCTTCCCGATCTACTACAATACTTTTCAATTTCAGCCCCAGAATCGCGGCGGCATCTCATTTCCAGGACAGGGCGGCGTATTCGATCGCGATCCTCGTGGTCAATCGGCAGAGGAATATGAGATCGGCCGAAAATATCTTGACGAATTGTCGATGTACACCGGAGGCCGCGTATTCCGCCCTGAATCGACGCCGGGCGGGCTTCGTCGTGCGTTCGAAGGCATTGCAGAAGAGCTTCGTCGCCAATACAACATCGGCTACGTTCCAAAGGAAACCGGCAAGCCCGGGCAAAGAAAGCAGATACGCGTTCGCGTCGATCGGCCTAACCTAGTATTGCGTGCTCGCGACAGCTACATTGTGGGTGCTGTGAACAATTCGGCTGTGCCATCGAACACGAAGCCCAAGTAGTTAACGAAAACCTAACTCGATTCGTGGTATATCTAGTACTAGAATGTCGGATCGTGACAACGTAACTCAACTATTAGCACGCATGAGTGAGGGCAGCCCTACTGCTCCTGACGAGTTGCTTCCGCTTGTTTACGACGACCTGCGAAACCTAGCTCACGCCTACTTTGGAAATGAAAAAAGCGACCACACGCTGCAAGCGACCGCATTAGTTCACGAGGCTTACATCAGGCTGGTGAATTGGGAGAACGTTTCTTGGCAGAACCGAGCGCATTTCTTTGCGGTCGCGGCCGAGGTGATGCGAAAGGTGCTGATCGATCACGCCCGCAAGCGAGGTGCTCAGAAACGCTCCGGCGGCCAGCGTATATTGCTCGACGACGCAGTCAGCTTACCAAAGGAAAAAGAACTAGACGTATTGCGGTTGGAGGAGGCACTTTCATCGCTCGAAACCGTCGATCCGCGTCAAGCTAAGATCGTTGAGCTCCGATTTTTTGGCGGCCTCTCTATCGAAGAGACCGCCTATGTTATGAACATCTCGGAAACCACCGTCCGCCGCGAGTGGACCTTTGCCAAGGCATGGTTCCAACGAGAATTGACTCGCGATTGAGCCTCACTCCACTGTAACGAATTCGATATCCGAGATCTCGTCCGTCACGCTGACAACTCGCGTCGGCTGTGCAAACGTAAAGGACTTGTTTCGAACCGTAATAGTGTAGGTTCTGCCGACCGCGATATTGTCGAATCTGAAACGGCCCGTCGAGTCGTTGATCGTGCGTCGGACAAAGCCAGTGTCGTCAGTCAAGAAAACGATGGTATCCCGAACCGCCTTGCCCGTACTCGAAACGACCCTTCCCGAAACCGAAACGTTCGACGACGTCGGAGCTAGAAGAGTCACGGTCGCCGGATCGAATGTCGTGGTTAATCCGTTTGCCAGCGGATCGACGACCTCATTCTTGACGATATCGCTGCTGAATGTGATCGACGTTTGCGTCGGCGCCGTCGGAGCAACATCGAATTCCAGCGTCAGCAATTGTCTGGTGCCGGCGACAAGAGGCTGAGCAGGAGAACGATCGACAACGATGCCGATCTGTCCCGGCGTTGCCGTATTTGCCAGGACACTGCCGCCAATGATTCCCGAGCCAACGGTAAAGTTACGAGGATTCGACAGATGTGCCGTGTTGTAATTCAACGTAAATCCGGCTCCTACCTCGTCCCCCTGAGCTTCGAGATTGATCTCCATTTTTATCGTATTTCCCTGTCGGAAAAGCGTCCTCGGTGTGATCGCACGCGGCAATAGTCCCGCATTTTTGCCGGCTTTCGAATTGTCATTGCTCAGGGAGCCTGCGGTCAACGGTCCCGCATTGAAACGAATAGCGTCTTGGCCGCCGGCGTACCGATTCGCTTGAACGACATCGGCGACCGACAACTCGCCGTTTCCGCCATCGGCCAGTGGCGCCACGTCGGCACGTTGGAATTCGTTGTATTGATAATCGGAGTCGAGTTTCGCTACAAATCTGCGGACTTGATCGACATCTTGCGAATTGACTGTGCCGTCATTGTTGCCGTTCGGCCTCGAAGCCACGTCAGCCTCGTATGCTCCGCCGAGCACCGAGATCTCAGCATCATGGACTTCGGGCGCCGATTCGATATTGCCGGAATTATCCTGTGCGACCGAATAGAATCGGTAGGTTCGACCGTACTTTCCGTTGAATACGATGCCGCTCTCAGTCGTACCGGTCACAACCGGAAGATACGCTCCGCCGTTCTCTGACGCAAAGATATCGAAACTCCTCAATCCCGAACCATTCGCATCGTCAGTTCCCAACCAGCTTAGAGAAATACTCGGATCGCCTGTGGTCGCCGGAAGCGGCGAAAGCTGGCTCGAGGGTATGTCGGCATCAACGAGATTCGTCGTTGCGTTCGTAATGATCGGATCGTTCTCATCGAAGTAGATCTCAGCCGAATTCGCTATGTCTGTGCGAGTCAACACGTTAGCTTTCGGCGCGACCGAGAATATCACGTAGCCCTCGCCATCTCTTTGTTCATTGTTCGGCGGTAAGAGGCCGAGTAGCGGGCTCAGTGGACGCTCATTGGTGTTAGGGTCAATTGCCGTGAGCGTCCACGTCACGCGGCCGGTCGTGATATCAAGACCGGCAGAGATGTCTGCCTTGAGATTGTTCAGATCGGCACCGAGCTGCAATCTATTCTGATAGAAAGCTCGGTTAGCAGGAACCTCAACACGGTACTGCTTGAATCCGATCTCAAGCAACCGAAGCGTTCGCGGATCGAGCGTTGCGGGCAATTGATCTATCACCTGTATCCGCTGCGCCGGGGCCGTCGCTGTAGGTAAATTCTCAAAATTTATTCGATACAGCAGCGGTTTGTCTTTCGCGACCCAACGCTCCGGCCCAAATCCGGTCGGCCCTAGCTTTTCGTTCGGATCGATCGAACGAGAAAGGTTCACTTGAGTGACGTACTCGACCGATTTTTTCGCGCAATCGAGCGCGATCTGTAGGAGTTGGTAGAGGTCGTAGAGTAGCGAAGCAAATTTAACCCAGGGCAAATTCTTGAGAGCATCCTTTGCACAGTCGCCAGCCACATTGACCGCACTCTGTAACAACGAAGCCCCTGTGGAATACGCGTCGAAGCCGCTGCGGAAATTTGAGAATGCAGTCTCTGAAAGACCCAGAAGTGCGTTGGCGATAGCATAACCGCAATCGGCCGGTAGGAACTGCACTTGGTTCAGTAGCATCAAAAGGCCTTTGAGGAGCAAGTTAGCAAAGCAATTCGCAACATCAAGTCCATCCGGACCGCCCTCGCCGAGTCGCGCTTGTAATTGAGCGAGCGTGATATTCGGAGTGAACAGTGATGGAAGAGCTATGGCGGTCAACGTCGCTGCGTTTCCAAACCGAACGTCGATACCGATGTTTACACTCTCGCCTGCACGCACGACAGGGGCATAAAGAACGATTATCCGCTTGCCGTCCTTGTCGAAATGTACCGGCTGGACCGACGGATCAAAGCCCTGGGTCTGAGCCTGAAACAGATTCGAGTTTGAAAGGTTATATTCAAGCGGATCGGACAGAACGATGATAACAGGA
>JAEUQI010000115.1 GCA_016789145.1 Blastocatellia bacterium
ACTGATGGGCGTGGAGCCAAAGGATTGGGACGTCGAGGTTTACGGCGTCGAGCCTGAGAAATTGCGCTCATTGATAGCCGAGATCGGCGAAGTTAATGTTGTCGGCGAGTCATTCGCGGTCTATAAGCTCGCTGGCGGCATCGACGTTAGTCTGCCCCGACGCGAACGAAAACAGGGAGAAGGTCATCGCGGTTTTATCGTCGAAGGCGATCCGTTAATGTCGTTCGAAGAAGCGTGTTCGCGGCGTGATTTTACCGTCAACGCGATCCTGAAAGACGCGATCACAGGCGAGATCGTCGATCCGTTCGATGGCCGCGGCGATATCGGGCGAAAGGTATTGCGTCATGTTTCGGATACGAGTTTTGCCGAAGACTCTTTGCGTGTCCTTCGTGCGGCACAGTTTTCCGCGCGTTTGAATTTCGCGGTTGCCAATGAAACTCGGGAGTTATGCAAGACCATCGACCTGTCAGATATCGCAAAAGAACGCATCTGGGGCGAGCTTGAAAAGATGTTGCTAAAGGCAAAAGAGCCATCGATCGGTCTTAAGTTTCTTTACGATGTTGGGGCGATCAATCAGCTTTTCCCCGAGCTTCAAGCCCTAGTCGGCGTGCCGCAAGAACCCGGATGGCATCCCGAAGGTGACGTTGATGTTCACACAATGATGGTCGTTGACGAGGCTGCGAAGCTGATCGACGATCTCGAATATGCGAAACAGGTGACGGTGATGCTCGGTGCATTGTGCCACGACCTTGGCAAGCCGCCGACGACTGAATTTGTTGACGGGCGTGTTCGTTCGCGTGGGCATGACGAAGCAGGAGTTGATCTAACGATATCGTTTTTGAACAGACTTGGCGTCTATACGCTCGACGGATACGACGTTCGTAGCCAAGTGATCGAGCTTGTTCGCTATCATCTAAAGCCTGGAATGTTCTATAAAGCAAAGCCGCCGGTCGGTGACGGTGCGTTCCGTCGTCTTGCTCGAAAGGTCGAACCTGACCTGTTATATCGAGTCGCAAAGGCAGATTCTTTGGGACGTTATCCTGATGGAGATCGCAGCAAAATGGTCTTTGGTTCCGAGGCTCAGGAATGGTTTATCGAAAAGGCCCGCTCGCTGAACGTAGAGAGCGAAGCTCCGAAACCGATCCTCATGGGACGGCACCTTATCGAGCTTGGAATGATGCCCGGGCCGTTATTCAAGCAAACGCTCGATGCCGTCTATGAACTGCAACTCGACGGCACCGTCACGACGCTCGATGAGGCGGTTTTCGAAGCGAAAAAGATCATCCAATAGTTTTCAACGCCTATTGCAACGCCTCGATCGCCGCCGTGAACGGATGCCTGCCCCAACGCATCACGCCGAACCGTATCGCGACCGTGATGGACTGACCGGGCAGCAGCGGAGATTGCGACGTTACGGAATCGACAGTAAGCGTGCTGTTGAGGCCGCCACCGTTCGGCTGCAGGCGTTCACCGGTGAGCGATACGCCGAAGAGGCCATTCGAATCCGTCGAACTCAATAGCCTGAAATCCGGCCGCGACGATGTCCGACGCTGCAATGCACTGCCCGCAGTCGGAAAATCGATCGCCCGTAATCGCAATGCGAGGATCGGAGCGTTCGTGTTGTTCGTGATCTGTCGATAGACCGTTAAAGTGCCGCCGACGCCATTTGGAACCGGAATCGGATCGTAAGCTTCGGTGCCGACCTCGTTGATCGAGACTTCGGACGGAAGCATCATTCGTAGGCTCTCGGACGTTTCCGGTGCCGGAGATCCCAGAACTGAATAGACCTTTGAACCGTCGTTCGCCGAGAATAGCCGCGAATGATTGTCGAGCAATAGAAAATCGCTACGGTTGTCGTTAGTGTCGGTCAGATCTCCGATCCTCAATTTCCTTACAAAACACGATTCGAAATTAGACGGTGATATCGGAACAAGTCCGGAGCCTTCTGCCCAAGTTGAACCTACAAATCCGATACGATCGACGGCATTATCCTGTGTAAAGAAGAGACTGTTCGCGGTGTTCAACAGTACGAGACCGGAATTATCAGGAATATCGTTCGAAAAGACCTGATCGCCCGCTGAGGTTGTCGTGCCGACGCCGGTCGGGAAATCGATGAGACTAAATCCACCGCTTGGGTTGTTATTTGTGATCAGGTAATGGCCCCGCGAGCGTATAGTGACCATGCTCGGGATCGTTACTACCGATATCGCCTGGTCGCCTGATGTTCGTGCCAATGTGATGCCTGAACTGCCGTCCGCCGTGTTAACCGTTACGTCAAAGTCATTTGGATTGAACAACTTAACATACTCATCATTGGCTCCGAGTCGGCCGCGTTGGCGAAACTCACTGATCAAAAGCGAACCGTCCTTGATGTCTTCGTCGAACACGTTCACGGTCGTCGACGCTCGTCCAGTTTCGATATCTGCACTGTTTGTGGGATTGCTCATCGTGATCGAGAATGCTTCTCGCGGTTCGAGAGCAGAATCATTTAGCAATTGGATCGATATCGTTTTGCTCGTTTCGAATGGACCGAATGAAAGTTGTCCATTCGCCGCGACGTAATCTTGTCCCGCGGTCGCCGTGCCGTTCGAGGTCGCCCAGTCGACAGTGACCGGAGTTTGACTGGAAATAATGCCGGTACGGTTAACTGTCACCGTTACAGAGTTTCCGTTCTCGCCCTTGTTGTAGCTGAGATTTTCGAACAAGAGCGTGCCGCCTGCACCTCCCGACGGTGGGCCGGTGGTTCCAATAAATATCAGCTCGCGATTGTTCGCCAAAGACGCGATATTGAATATTGACGGATTGATCGTGTAGCCCGACCGCATCGCCGTTATCGAATGCGGTTCTCCGGGAACGGTATCAGTGAATCCGAATCGCCCATCCGAGCCCGTGATCAAGTTGCCCGAGACCTGGCCGCTCATCGCGATCATGACATTTGGCAGTGGATTGCCGGATGTATCGATCACTTTTCCACTGATCGATAGATCGCCGAGTTTCGTGATAAAGCCGTCAGCTCCGCCTCCGTTGAATGATTGATATGCATCCGGAGTCGTTGGATAGGGTGTTGCTCCTAGAGTTGCTTGACCGCCGATGTAGATATTCCCATTCTGGTCGAGTGCGATCGAGGTCGGAAACTCGGAACCCGAGCTGCCGACATAGGTCGAATATATCAAACCTGTGCCGGATTGATTCAACATTGTGATCGCAACGTCCGACGCACCGTTGAAAGTGGTGTCATAGGCTCCGGGTGTGGTCGGAAAGTCGCCGGCAAAATTATTGATGGCGACGTAAGCATGACCGAACTGATCGACCGCAACTCCGCGAGGCGTCTCTGCCTGCGTTCCGCCTAAGAATGTTGAATAAATTAGTGCGGAACCGCTGGAGTTCAGCTTTGTTACGCCGGTTTCTGAACTGCCGCCGGCGACCGTGTCAAATGCTCCCGGCGTCGTTGGATAGCCGGTGCTTACGGAACCAGCGACGTAAACTGAGCCTGTTGCATCGATCTCCATGCCGCCGGCATTGTCGATGCCCGGACCGCCGATCAATGTCGAGAACAACTGAGCCGAACCGGCTGCGTTGAATCGAGAAACGAATATGTCCGTTACACCGTTGTGCGTAGTGTCGAAGGCGCCGGCAGTAGTTTGCAGGTCAGTTGCTCCGTCGCTGGTCGTGCCCGCGACAGTGGCTTCGCCGGCGGTATTGACGCTCACGTTGGTCGCTAGATCGATCTCGCTCCCGCCGATGAACGTCGAGTAAATTAGTGCGGTACCTGTGTCGTTAAATTTTGTCAGATACCCATCTTCATTGCCATTATGCGTAGTATCAAATGCTCCGACAGTCGTTGGGAAATCGATGACGGTATCAGATGTTTGCCCGACAATGTAGCTGTTTCCGCTGCTATCGATCGCGATCGCGCTGACGTTGTCTATTGCGGAGGTGCCGATGTAAGTTGAAAAAATCAGAGACGAGCCAGTTGAGCTTAGCTTGGTTAGGGCGACGTCGCTTCCGCCATTAAACGTGGTGTCAAAGGCTCCGCCGGTGGTAGGATAGGCGATGCTTGCAACGCTAACTATGTAGATATTGCCTTGAGGATCGACCTGTAAACCTTTGCCTTCGTCATAGAACGTGCCGCCGATGTACGTCGAGAAGATCAGTCCGGTGCCCGAACCGTTGAGTCGGGTGACGAACGTATCTTCGTTTCCATTCGATGTAGTATCAAACGTGCCGGTCGTCGTCGGGAACGAGATCGAGAGTGTTTTGCCTGTGACATACATGCTACCGATCTGATCGACGGCGATATCATTTACAACATCGTCGGCAAATGAACCCAAGAATGTGGAAAGAGGAACATTGTTCAGCGTGACGGTAGGGTCGATGACGAGTTCTCGGCCACGATCGTATTCACCGAGGTTGAACCTTGCCGTGTTGCCGTCGATCGAGAATGAACTCGGAATTTCGACGCGTTGCGAGTCTTCGCCAAGTTGGTAAGCAAAGGGCCGCTGCTGTTTTATTGTACCTGCCGGAGTCGCGACCAGCAGATCGCCATTTTCACTTAGGGAGATCGAATCGGCGCCGTCAAATCTTAGTTCGATCTGCGAAGCATCAGCATTCGGTGCGACAACGAAGTCATATTGCGTCGCACCGTTTTCGCGGCCGTACCAGGCTACGGAAATGCCGTCGTAAACATTATCGAATCGGACCTCACGATAGTTTGGGATATCGCTCCGCCATTTCGATGCGTCGTCGCCGAGAAAATAGTTGGTGCGGTGTTCTGATGCATTACTTCCGGAAGCCACGATCTCGTCGCGGGCGTTCGCAAAGTTCATACTGACTGTGTGAAATCTCTGCGTCGAACGCTCTGCCGTAGGCCCGGCTTCTTCGTAAGGCAACACATACATCGCGGAATCGCCCGTAAGAAATATCATCGATCCGGCGGCTCTTGCCGCGAATTTGACTTGCGGGTCGAACTGGCCGAGATTCTGCTCAAACTCGGTCAAATGTCGCTCGCCGCCGGTATTCGGAACAGCAATGGCATTATCGAAACTGTCTCTTGATCCTAAGGAAACTGCCGGCAATAGTAGAACGATGATCGTTAGCTGCGTAAGTATTGCTTTCATAAACACCTCTATCTCGATACGAGGATATTGGTCTTTACTGAAAGATTCGCCACCCAAACGGGCGGTAGCATTGAGCTATACAATACGGGCTTTGAGGGCGAGCGATACGGCTTCGCTTTTGGAATGTACCTGGAGTTTTTCGTAGATATGCCGCATATGGAACTTGATCGTGTTGTAGCTGACACCGAGTTCTTCGGCGGCGGTCGTGTAATTGTGGCCATCGACGAGCAGTTTCAATAGTCGTGTCTCGTGGGGCGTCAGGTCGTGGTCGACGCGTGTCGCGGGCCGAACTTCTCTAAAGAGTTTGATCACGCGGCTTGCAACTTCAGGCGACATCGGAGCTCCGCCGGACACTGCCTCGCGAATGTTCTCGAGCAGCTTCGCCGGCGGTGTGCGTTTGAGCAAATAGCCAGTTGCTCCGGCACAAAGGGCGTCGAAGATGCGTTCGTCGTCGTCAAAAACCGTGATCATCAACACGTTCATCTCCGGATGATCTGCTTTTAGCCTACGAATTCCCTCAATGCCGTCCATTCCCGGCAAACCGATATCGCTGAGCAGAACGTCCGGCACGTTCGCGGCGATGCGGGGCATAGCCTCTTCCATCGAACGATAGCTGCCGATACAGGTGAAGCCGTCCGTGAAGTTTATCAGCGTAGTGAGGCCCTCTCGGATATCGCGAATATCCTCGACAATAGCGATCGAGATCGTTTTTTCGGCTGCGGATTGCATTGTGATAATTCTAAACGAAAAATGAATGAACCGTGCTACCCGTGCGGGTAGCACGAGCTAGTTTGCTTCGATCGGGAATTCGGCCGAGACGGTCGTCGGGCCGCCGATCTTCGACCTTATGGCGAATTCGCCGCCCAATTCGCGCGATCTCCGAGCCATACTTGTTAGGCCGTTGCCAATGCTCTCATTGTTATCAGCGTCGTCGAAGCCCTTGCCATCGTCTTTGATCGACAATTTTAGCCGCCCATTTGAAACATCCAAATTTGCCCACACGTTCTTCGCGTTCGAGTGTTTCACGACGTTATTGATCGATTCCTTAAAGATCAAAAACACTTCGCGACGAAGATTTGAACCAATGACAATCTCGTTGGCGGCGTCGTTTCCTGCGAAATGGAATCTGATCGATCGGGCTGCCAAAATGTCCGCCGCGAAACGCCGCATACGTTGCGAGAGGTCGCTCAGATGATCTTTCGCGGGATTTATCGACCAGACGATGTCGCTCATGGTGCCGACCAATTCGTTCGAGACGTCCGATATCTTCACCAGCGGCTCCTCGGCAGATGAACCTCGGCGAGCCTGGGTCTGAGCCACTTCGCTAAGTACGGCGATCTGCGTCAGGCTGGCGCCAATGTCATCATGAAGATCGGTCGCAATTCGCGAACGCACGCTTTCAAGTTCTGCGATCCTTTCCTCACGCGATATTCGCAGGCGTTCTTCTGCGGAACGAGCTTCTTCGAGTGCAGCGTTCACATCTCGCAACCGTGCGGTTCGATATGAATACGATCCGTAAACTAGCATCAGCAACAGGATCGCAGCGATCGCGACGAACCACCATCGCAAATAGATCGGCGACAGCACGCGAAATGATACGCGGGCAGGCTGTTCACTGAATTGGCCGGCCGAATTGACAGCTCGTACCTCGAATTGGAATCTCCCTGAAGAAAGGTTCGGTAGCGTAACTTTGCGATCCTGCGTCGGCGCGCTCCAATTTTCGTTGCCGCCGAATCGGTATTGATACGCCAATCGTTCACCTGCGGCAAAGTTCAAGCTGACGAAATCGATCTCAATTTGATTCTCGTTCGAACTGAGTTCCGGTAGCTGGACTTCGACCTTTCCGAGTTCACCTGCAGAACGCCGCTGCCCGTTAACGCTTACGCTGCTGATCAATATCTTCGGAGCCGTCCGCGGCCTGTCCGGTTGCGGTGTAAATCGCGACAGTCCATACAATGTGCCGAACCACAATGTGCCGTCCTTCATTGCGGTCGCAACGTTAACAAAATTATCGGCAAGGCCGTCTGCCGTCGTGAAATGCTGCATTCGGCCTGTCTCAGGATCGAGGCGGTCTATGCCGCGTCCGGTGCCAAAATAAATGCGGCCAAATCTATCCTCTATCGCAGCAGTCACCTGGTCGCTCGAAAGGCCGTTGGAAACAGTCATTACGGATATCGTGGGCTTTTCCGCCGAAATGTCGTCGATCCGACCAACGCCGCCGATCGCCGTGCATATCCACATTCGCAGTTTCCTATCGACGAACAGATCCCGAACAAATCCCGTCGGTACACCATCGGCCGAAGTGAGCCGTGACATATTGCCATCTTTGTACCGAAGCAATCCGCCGCTGTAAAGCCCGATCCAGACGCTGCCATCGCTGCCATCGGCGAATGCGGTGGCGGCCGAATCGAGTGTCTTGTCGATAACCTCAAAAGTTGTGATCTTTCCGGTTTCACGGCTTAAGCGATGAACGATCGTGTGCGAATCGCGGCCAATTGTCGAGATCCAAACATTTCGTCCCGCGTCCAGCCAGACGCGAAAAATGTAATTATCGTCAAGTCCGTCGGCGACGGTGTAAACCCTTGAAACCGAGGCAGATGACAGCTCACGACCCGAGGACTCATAACGGAAAAGACCGTTTGCCGTGCCGATCCACCATTCTCCCGAGCTTTCATCATAGGCGACGAGGTCGTTCCAGCCCCACGAAAGTGTCGAACTCTCGAGCGACGGCGGCGTCTCATTGACCATCGATCTGCCGTCAAAACGATTAATGATCGGCGGCGTGAGCGAACCGGACCGCGTCGTAAGAAAGTACGGCTCGCTGTTCGGCCCTGATAGGATCTGAGAGATACGAGCAGTTCCGAGGCCGTCAGCACCGAAGTATGACGTGAAACCTACAAGCGGCATTTTTACCGCACCGCCGCTTTCGGCACCGAGCCAGAGATTATTGTCGGTGTCTTCCATTATCGTCGTGATACGGACATGCTGCAGGCCATTCTCAGGCGTGTACCCGATAAATGACCGCGCCGAATTCGGGTTCGGTTCAGTCAGTAGATTGAGTCCGCCGCGAGTGCCGACCCAAATACGGCCGTCGGACGATTCGAAGATCGTTTCGATGAAGTTGGTCAACAGGCCGTTTTTTTCCAGGTAGACTCGCTCAGCAACATTGCCGTTTGGTTTCGGATCATCGACGATGAGCGTCAGTCCGTTTCCGGTGCCTACCCAAACCTTTCCCGACCTGTCCTGGTAGATATCGCTGATCCCATTCTGTGCCAGGCCGTTTTTCTCGGTAAATCTATCAAAGCCGCCATCTGCCCTCCGTCGAAATAACCCGAGGTATGCACTTCCAACCCAAAGACCGCCGTCTCGATCGATCATCAGCGTGTTGATGCTCGTAAGATCGACGTTCTGTTTCCCGTCGATCTCCGCTCTTATTCGCTCTGATCGCCAGCTACCATCGGCCTTACTCAAACGAAAAAGCCCTCCTGCAGTGCCGGCCCAAATGCCGCCATCGCGATCTTCGACGAGCCGCGTGACGCCACGGGACTTCTCGTCGCCGGGATCGAGCGAAATAGCCAGAAACCGAGGTGCCGCCGCATCGGCCCGGTCAACGTTGAGTTGCACGACGCCGCCTTGGGTCGCAAAAAGGTACTCGCCATTGCGAGTTTCAAGAACGTCGCTGACGATCCGATGAGGCAGCCCATCAGACATTCCATAATTTGCGAAATTATAACCGTCAAATCGCGAGATACCTTCGGTTGTGCAGAACCAAATATAGCCGTTTGAATCCTGGCGAATTCGGTTAACGAAATCGCGAGCAAGGCCGTCCGCGATCGTATATTTCTTGACCGAAAGCTGCTCGGAACGAAGCGATATCGATCCAACCACGAGGCAGATCAGTAACAGGCATATCGATCGAAACAACTTCGCAGGCATTATCTATTGACGTGCAGAACAGAAGAATTCTACACGAACTTATACGCGAAAAAGAAAAAGGCGTCAGGAGTAAAACCTAACGCCTAAATATCAGAGCCTAATCAAGCGAGATCAAGAATACTCATTTATTACTCCTACTTGCAGGCAATGGCGCCGCCGGAAGGGCGTCCTTGCAGTCTTTGTCGGTGGCCGTTTGGCCGACCTTGCGAGTGAAGGCATTGAGTTTTTCGATCAGGCGGTCGGTTCGGGCCTTTAGAGCCCGCCGTTCGGGCGTGTCGGGACCTTCATTGCCGCTGGAGAAAAGCAGGAGAAACGAACCACCCATAACGGCCGCATTAAAGCAGAACTGCTTTGTACAAGGATCCTTCGGATCCTGTTGCGTTAGACATTGGTTATAGACCTTTTCAGGATCGAACTCGGCGACACCTGCTCCGGACATGACAACATTGTCGACGTCACGACTCTTCAGTTCATTCTCGTACTGAGCGCAACTTCCGGCTCGGCCGCATTGAGCGAATTTGTTTAGGAGTACTTTTAGCTTTTCGGAGCCATCATCGGTCACATCCTCGCCGACGATCATTTGAAAGGCGACAAAGCCGGTGACGGCGTTCAATTGGCACTCGAGCGAAGATCTGCCGCTTCTTAAACAGGCTCCGGCGATCGTCTCCGGATCGTACTCCGTTTCCATCTCAAGAGCCTCGAACAAACGTTCCCATATCGGAAGCTGACGCTCTGCTTCCGCGCGGACTTGGTCAGCTAATTGGTCCATGTTGACAGCCTGTTGTGATCCCGCCGTCTGCTGTCCAATTGATGTCGAGCCGAGAACTGCAAAAAGAATAATGCTAACTAAGGCAAAAGAGAACTTATTGATCATATCCCTATTTTTTCCACGATAGTATTCCCATATACAGATCGATGTCAAGGTATCCTTTTGCCGTATTCGCTAGGAAAAAGTAGAGGATCCCCGCAAAGCGATGTCGATCCGTTCAGATGACCGATCGGCCGCAACTCAGAGGCCTTTTCTCTTTTTCGTTTGCTCGGTAGTGAATTTTATTGAAACACAGTTGCATCTATGATATACTTGTAAGTGGCCGCACTTCATGCGGCAG
>JAEUQI010000116.1 GCA_016789145.1 Blastocatellia bacterium
TCAAGATCGAACAGCTCCTGAACGACGCTGACTCGATCGAGGAGCTGTCGAAAGAGTTTTTCCGTGTGCAAGATTTCCTATATCTAGGCCGCGGCATCAATTTCCCGGTCGCTCTCGAAGGCGCCCTGAAACTAAAAGAGATCAGCTACATCCACGCCGAAGGCTATCCTGCGGGCGAGATGAAGCACGGCCCGAATGCGCTTATTGATGAGAAACTTCCGGTCGTTGTCATAAACACCAAAGAAGACGGGAACGCAGGCAGCGAGCTCCGATACGAGAAAACACACTCGAACATCGTCGAGGTCAAAAGCCGCGATGGCATCATTATTTCGGTGCTAACGGAAGGCGATACGATGAGTTCGAAAGTGTCGAGCCACGTTATCGAGATCCCCGAAACGAGCGATCTGCTCGGCCCTGTGCTGTCGATCGTTCCTTTGCAATTGCTCTCATACCACATCGCGGTGCGTCGTGGTTGTGATGTAGATCAACCGAGAAATCTAGCGAAATCGGTGACGGTGGAATAAGGGTTTGCCCACGAAATACACGAAAGGCACGAAATAGGATTCCTGTTTCGTGCCATTTCTATTTTTGTTGAACGCCGTTCTGGACTATTTTTCGTTCGAGTTGAATCTGCTAACCAATATCGTCCAAATATCCGGTATCGGTTGATCGAACGAAATGTTTTTGGTGAACACCAACTTTGAGCCTTGGTAGTCGCTGAAAGCAGGGATGTCAGCGACTTTTCCGGCAACGTTTAGAAAGCCCGAAACGCGATTTGTCCCTCTGTCATTGATGTAATAGCTGCTTTCGATCGCGATATTGTCGCCTTCGAATATCGGCGTGCCTTCAGCCATTGTTGCCGATCTTATTATCCAAATTCCGGTGCCGTTGTCGCGGTTCGGTGATCTAGTTGTAAAGACAGCTCCTGATTGATCAAGAAACTTTTCGAATACAGGTAAATGCTCGGTCCATCCGCATGCGTCGAGGTAGCCGGCGTTTGGCTGCATATTCCGTATATGTACGCGGTCGCCGACAACGAGCTGTTCGCCGACGTTCTTCGCGGTTGCCGAGACGATCTCCCAACTGCCTGAGCCGTTTTCGCGATTCGGTTCGTTGTGAGTTGAAACGAACATCGTTTCCGTCGGAATTTGTTTGAATTCAGGCTTGCTCCATACGGCACCCCAAGCGTCGAGATACGAACCGTCGTTCGGATAGCGATTCTGCAGATTAACGACTGAACCGATCTTGATAGGGGCATTGTTCGACTGACGAGGCGGAACCGACGCGATACCTCGCATCGAGTTATTTCCGCCGCCGTAGTAGTTGGAATAGATCGCAAATCCGCTCCCGACACACGCGATCAACAAAAGTGAGACAACGGCGAACCATGGTGAAGCGAAGAGCCGTATCCACGAGCTTGACGCCGTCGTCTCTTTCCGTGCGTCGCTTATCGTGATCGTTTCTTGTGTTCGCACCTGTTGTACGACCTGTTCTTCGATAATTAGATCGGTTTCAGTAAAGCAAGATTCTCTTACGTCTGCCGTGAATCGGTAGCCGACCTTAGGGACCGTTTGGATGAATGTTTGACCGTCCGAACCAACGGCGAGTTTGTCTCTCAGCCAGGATATATTTCTCGCCAGCGTCGTTTCCTCGACGAAAGTGTCAGCCCAGATCGCGTCGAGCAATTCGCTCTTCTTTGTCGTGCGGCCCGCGTTATCGACAAAGTATTCGAGCAGGTCAAATTGCTTCGGCGTGAGAGCGATCTGCTCATTTTCGCACCAAAGCTGCCTTTCACCGGCATCAAGTCTGAATTTTCCAAAGTATCGTACGCCCATTACCTGCTAAGAAATACCGCTAAATCGCGGTGAACTCCAAATATCCGACAAATATCCACTAAATATCCGAAAAAACTCCAGACAGTTCGACCAAATGAAACTAGATTCGACAGTGTAACACGCATTCTAGGGTTAAAACAGTTATGCAAATCAAGCGGGAATACGAAATGACATCGCGAACGAGTCGCCGATTCATCATCCGTCAGTCACCTAATGAGGAAGTTACAAGTTCGTGTGCGGAGTGCGGAGAGCCGATGGTTGTCGCAGAGCAGGCCGCAAAGTTGTTTGGTGTTGGACAACGTCAAATGTTTCAGATCATCGAGACCGGAGATGTTCATTTTTGTGAGACCGACACGGGCACGACTCTGATCTGCATTGCATCGATGCGTGGTGAAGGCGATTCAAACGCCCTCAGACTCGACACGGAAAATTTAAAGGGAGAATGAAAATTATGTTTTGTCCGGAATGTGGAACTAACAATCTTGATACCGCCAAATTTTGCGTGAGCTGCGGATATCAAACAATGGCCGGCGGTGCAACTCCTGCCTCTATGCCTCCTCGAATGGCTGCAGCGGTTCCGGCGAGTTCCGGGTCTAAGTTGCCTTGGGTGCTTGCGGGCGTTGCTTTTTTGGTGATTGCGGGCTTGGTCGGGTTCATCGTAATGAGAGGTATGAATTCAACAGCTCAAGATGAAACGCCAACACCTAGAAACCGAAATACTTCAAATACGGCTACGACCGCCAGCCCTGCTGCTCCGGTCACGAGTGCCCCAACCGCGGCACCGTCGGCATCTAATCCGACCACCGCAGCGACGAGTCCGACGCCTTCGCGGCCTGCAGCAACTCCTGCCGCACCGAAAGTCGTGAAGAAAGTCGATTGCGACAAGAAATGCTACCAGGTTTATGACCAATGCATGGCAGACTATCGCCAAAATCCGGATCCGGAATCGATCTGCAGAGCGAGACAGCAAACGTGCCTGATCAACTGTCAGTAATTTGATGGCTCGATCATCGCCAAAAGTGGTGGCTTTCGAGCAGAACCGAGAGAAATTATGTTTAGAACCAAGTTCCGACAAAAAACGGTCAATGCTCTGAGATCTCTCATGATCTTAGCTCTTTTGACAGGGTTGTCAGGATGTCGCGAATTGTCGGTCTTTTTCGATCCAGGCAAGGACGCCCCGAAAAAGCAGCTCAAGGTCGTAAAACGCGACAAGCCAAATCTCGAGTCCGATCCCGGCGAGCGTCCGGTCGATCCAGACGCCGCGGATCTCGTCGAGGCGACCGAAGAGGAAGCTGTCGAGGATGGAGCGCTAGCTCAACAGACCGCATCTGGTGCAGACATTGAATCGGGCGACGAAAGCAACGAAATCGCCGACCTTGAGCGTAAGGCTATGGCGATCGTCGGGCGTTGGGAGACGACGACCGCAACGGACGACTTTGTCGCGTTCGAATTCAGCCAGCCTAAGGCAGAGGGCGATACGTTTGTCGGCACCTACACATTCTTCGTCAACGATACGAAGGATGAGCCAGCGAAATACGTCGTTTCTCGCGAAGACGTGATCAGGTTTTTCACCAATGGCGTCGAGAACAAGACGCTAGAAGTCAAAGTCTCGCCAGACGGACAATCGCTAACCTTTGTCGGCAACAAGGGAATTACTACGAAATTGGTGCGTGCCGGTTCAGGGCCGAAACAGCAGCCTGCGAAAGAACCGAACGTCCCCGTTGAGGATATGCCAAAGCCAAAGGCGACGCCTAATCGGCCCGAAGTACCGGACCAATAAACGAGATCAAGAGATTGTGGAGATAAGAAAAATGAAAATGAACGACAAAAAAGTTATGCGAAATTTCCTGTTTGTGTTGTTGGCATTTGCGATCGTATTGCCGCTAACGGGCTGTCCGGGCGAGAAGAAATCGCGTACGTCGCGGTCAGATCCGGCGTCAGACACGATGACCGAGGAAAGCTCGAAGGATGTTGTCGTGCTTCAAAACAATCCCGCCGGCAATTCAGCAGCTCCAGCGACCGCTGCGGCAAAGTCGTCCAATCCATTTGAAGGCACTTGGGACGTTGACGTTAACGGTAGTTTTCAAAATTGGACATTTAGCTATGCTTCGAAAAAGGACGATAAATTCGAAGGAAAGATCACCGACGGCTCCGGCTCCGTCATAGGTGACTATGTAGTATTCCCAAACAAAACCATCCAATTAAATGTGCCGGGCGTGAATGCGATCATTGGGTTTAAAGTGTCGAGCGGCAGGATCGAGATCGATGACGGAACAAACAAGGCCATTCTGACGAAAGGTAAGACGAACACGACCGTGCAGAATGATGGCAATATTCTTGCCTCACACATTTGGACGAACATCAATAATCCAAGCGACCAGATCGAGTTCTTGTCCGTTAGAAAATCCAATTCGGGCTGGAACGGCGGCATCAATTTCATCGGCGGCTCGGGCGGTGCGAGCGGAACGTTTTCGATAACGCCCGGAAAGATCACGATCACTGTTTCCGGCAGCGTCGATGTATTCACTTACAGATTGCGGAACAACGGCACTACGCTCGACCTTACCGATTCGAACGGCAACACGGAAACATTTAACTAGTGAGCAACGGGAGTTACATAACATGTACAAGCGAAAAACAAAGAGCATCGCCGCGGCATTAGTTTTAGGCACTGTGATAACGTCCGCAGGTTGCCAGGCGGCCTCCGACCTGTTCAATCCGGACACGTACAACTTTCAGAACTCGGAACCTTGGGAGCGGAACAAAAAGAAGACGGCGAAACCGAAGACGTTGAAGGATCAAATGTAGGGACCGTGCCGGTCGCCGGCAGTAACCTGGTAGAAAGAGATAAACACTATGCTTTGTCCAAATTGTAAAGCACCAAATCTTGGCAACAACAAGTTCTGCGCTGATTGCGGAAACAGGTTTCCTGATGCCGTCGCGACGCCTGCTTCGGAAAGTCCGACTTTGCACTATCCAAGTCAGCGGCAGCAACCGATTCAGCCACAACAGCCGCCACCACAGGCTTATCAACCGCAGCAGGTGCCACCGAAACAACAACAGCAAGTGCCGCCTCCGCAGCAGCAGTACTATCAGCAGCAGCAGCCTTCGCAGCCGTTTCCCGCGCCCGATGTACCGAAGAAGAAGAAGTCGAAGGCGTTGCTTTGGGCTATGGTGGCTATATTGGTTCCCGTTGTCCTGTTTGGCGGAGCGTTGCTTGCGATGAATTTTCTGATCATCAAGCAGGCGAACCGCTCGTATATGCTTGGCGATAGGCACAAAGGCGAAGAGAAGAAGGTTATCGAACTCGATCCGGAGAGCGGTAGACTCACTGTAAATGTTGCCGACAAAGACAAAACGCAGTTGTGGCAGATCACGCCGGATTCTGGTGTTGAGGACTCATATCGATTCGTAAATCGCGAGACCGGCGAAGCCGAATCGCTTGAGGTGATCGACGACAAAGTCGATTACAACGTCGGCATCAACGAGTCAGCAGAAGACGATGGCCAGCTTTGGGCGATCACAAATATCGAGGGCGACAATTATCAGATAACCAACAATTGGCTAGGCGACGCGAAGGCCTTGACGCATCACAAGGCGACGTATCGTTTCTTGCGAATGCGTGATTCGGGCAATAAGGAAGGCCAACTCTGGAAGCGTATCAAGGCGAAAGGCGGCGGATATTATCTCGTCAACAAACGCTACGGCGACGGCTTTGCACTCGATGCGATATATACGGGCGAGTTCATCGACAAGCTGAATATGGTCAAAGCCGGAAAGTACGGCAACCAACAGTGGTTGATGAAGCCCGCCGGCGGCAATCTATACACGCTCACTACGAAATTACACGAAGCCGACAAAAAGAACCGATCGTTGGACGTCGATGGAGGAAAGAAAGAACTCGTCAAAATGGCGCCGACCGGCAATTTTTCGGGTCAGAAATGGAAGATGATACCCGTCACGGGCGATTATTTCAGGCTCACGACCGAGTTTCTTGGCGACGGCAAATCGCTCGAGGCAGTAACTTTCTTCAAGTACTACATCGAGATGCGAAAAGCAGCGGCCGATGACAAAGGCCAGTATTGGGTATTAGACAGAACAAACTAAATTCAAATTAGGGAGAACAATAATGAAATTTTCAATGATAGCAGCACTGGCTTTGGCGATGATCTTCGGAGTGATCGCGATGCCGAATTCGACTGTGGCAAGCCCGGCGGCGAACGCAATGCCAATGTTCCAGGACAACTGCGTTGTTCGCGGTAACAACAACATTCCGCTCCGCGTTCGTTCATCGCCAAACGGCCGTATCATCGGCAGCCTCAAGGTCGGCACGCAGATCAAGGCTTGGGATCTGACCACGGACAGCAACGGCGTTGATTGGACAAAGATCTCGTTCAAGCGAGGCTTTGGTTGGGTAGCAACTGAATTTGTCAGCTGTGGTTAATGAAGACAAAAGGAGAAACAAAATGAGATCAAAACTACTAACTATCGCATTTACAGCAATCGCAGCGATCTTCGTTACGGCATTCAGTGCGACCGAAGCTTCGGCCCAAAGCACCTCGTGTAAGGTCACTAAGAATAATGCCGAATTCATGTTCTCGTCCACCGAAAAGTTCGTCAAACTGAAGAAAGGCACCTCGCTGAAGATCGTCACGTTCGGCGGCCAGGGCGTAGTCGTTGTCCGAGCCAAGATCGGAACCAAATGGTACAAAGGCGAGATCAAGGCGGAAGAGACAAGCTGCCAATAGCTAGATCGGTCGAGATCGACATTAGGCACGAAACCTTGCAATGGTTTCGTGCCTTTTGTTCATTTCGTGGGTAAACTCTTCGTATGAAAGCGATAGTCGTACGTGAGTTTGGTGAGCCTGAGGTGATGAAGGTCGAGGACGTCGAACTTGCGCAACCGACCGGCAAGCAGGTGTTGGTAAAGATCGAGGCTGCGGGCGTTAATCCTGTAGATACTTATCTGCGAACGGGAATTCATGCTCATGCGCCGAATCTGCCGTACACGCCGGGCAAAGATGGTGCGGGAACGGTCGCGGCGGTTGGTCCTGACGTCACAAAATGGAATATTGGTGATCGTGTATATACGGCAAATTCGCTGACAGGAACTTACGCTGAATATTGTTTGTGTAACGAAGTCGATCTTGGGCGATTGCCCGAGAATACTTCGTTCGAGCAAGGGTCGGGAATCTGGACGCCTTACGCGACAGCTTATCGAGCGTTGTTTCAAAAGGCTGGACTGAAGGCTGGCGAGACCGTTCTGATTCACGGTGCAAGCGGCGGAGTCGGGCTGGCGGCGGTTCAATGGGCGGTCGGAGTGCGGACACTCTTGTCCGCTTCTTCAGATTCGAAAACCGTTGTGATAGGCACAGCGAGTTCTGATGCGGGGAAACAGCTAATTCTAAACAACGGAGCCGATGCTGTATTTGATCACACGGACGAAGATCATCTTGGCGAGATCCGCGAATTTACCGAAGGCCGCGGCGTCGATGTCATCATCGAGATGCTCGCCAACGTCAATCTCGAACGCGATTTCGAGGCGATCGCCATGTTTGGCCGTATCGTGATTGTCGGCAATCGCGGCAGCCTTAATTTCACTCCACGCCTTGCGATGACAAACGAAACGACGATCTACGGAATGTCGCTGTTCAATTCGTCACAAGATGCTCGCGACGAGATCCATGCGGCTATCTTTGATGGTCTAACAAACGGCGAACTTTCGCCCGTGGTTAGCCAAACTTTCTCGCTCGAAGATTCACCTGCGGCGCACAAGGCTGTTATCGAAAGCCACACGCTTGGGAAAATTGTTTTGGTTCCATAGTCTGATGCGATCTCCCCATTTCGTCGCCACAATTGTAGCCGCGAACCGACGCTTTGCCCTTTAGGGTCACATCTTTTGCATCAACCGTTGGGGCGGCTTTGGGGGCGGAATCGCCGGGTCTGACCAACCAGATCTCACCGGAAAATGTTTCTCGATAGCCTCCGTCAAAGGTCTTGAACCGAGACTTGTCCACTCCTCTGATCTTAGACAGGTAATACGTCATTCTGACACCGCGGGCCCGTGCTTCGTTTCGCTTGCCGACCTTGCCGCCGTATATAAATATGTGTGCTGTTGCGGACGGGTCGTTTTGTAGCTGGAAACTCAGTGCGTCGAGCCGCGACAGTTCTTCCTCGCAATTGACCTTGCCAAATTCGTCGAATTTTCGAGGCTCGGTTCTTGACGCAGCAAAAGTTCGTTTGCTGGTGCCAAGAGCGTTCAAGTATTTATCCTGATGCCGAGCGTATTCGATCGAAGGACAACTGTAGACGGAGTATTTCTTGCCGTCGCTGTCTGCGATCACGACGTAATCCTTACCAACGTCGAAGCCAACGCCACACATGGCGGAATTCTCCGGCGTGTAGATAACAGCTTTGTCACCTTCGACACCGCGCCAGTGTTCGGATACGGAAAAGGTCACTTTCGACATCATCTGATGTTCGCTCGGCTCGACGCTTAGAACGCGGCCCGAAAATGCCGCACCTTTGAACGTTCGTGCCCAAGAAGTGTAGCTGATCTCAGGTTTATTCGGCTCAATTCGACACGAACACGCATGAACGGTATCGGCGGCAAATACGAGGACGAGGGAAGCGAACGCGATAAGAAGGGTCGTTTTCATAGTTTTTCCGTTGGGCTGGCTCAGTATACATCGATTTCTGCGGTTTAGAGCATTATATGAGCCGGGAGGTTTGCCGCTGATATTTCGCTTAACCATCAAAATGTCCGAGTAGAAATTAGATTGACCGGAAAGAGCAATGGGCGTATGCTTTGGGTGTCCCCTTTTTGAAAGAACCTATTTTCGTTTAGCGATCAGGCGATCATATGCCCATCGCATCACGCTCGGCATTGTGCCGCTGGAGGTAATGATGAAGAAATTTGGAATACTGTTCGGGATCGCCCTGCTTTGTTTGTGCGCGAATTCAGCAAAAGCCGAAACTTTTTATGCATATTTGTCGAGTGCCCAAGAGGTGCCGACCAATGCATCTACAGGGACCGGCTATGCTCGCGTTGTTTTGAATGAATCAGCTTTGACCGTTAGTTGGACGGTGGTTTTTACGGGGCTTGGAACTAATCAAACTGCTTCGCATATTCACGGACCGTCAGCGGTTGGTGTTAATTCGCCGGTGCTGATCAATTTCCCGGCTGTTGGTGGTACTGCGGGAACGTTGACGGGAACAGCCGCGATCACAGCGACTCAGATCGCGCACCTCCGCGCCGGTAATACTTACGTGAACATTCATTCGTCCGGGTTTCCCGGCGGCGAGATACGCGGTCAACTTGGCAAGCGACGTCCCGTTGATAACGATGGTGACGGACGCACCGACCTCAGCATCTTGAGATTTCCAAATGTTGCACCGCCGGGAGTCGCGCAAATTACCTATTGGAACAAGAACAGCAATGGCTCGACGCAGACCGTGGTTTTCGGTGACGCCAATCGAGACTTTCCTGTTCCCGGAGACTATGACAACGACGGCCGCGAAGACATCGCACTTTATCGTGCAGGTGCTACGGCAGGAGCTCAGAGTGAATTTTGGATATTACGCTCGTCGGACAGCGTAGCCCAGCAGATCTTGTTCGGGTTAAGCGGAGACCAGGCGATCTGTCGAGATTATGATGGCGATGGCATCACGGATCTTGCGGTCTTCAGGAAAGGTGCCACCGCAGCAGATACAACTAACTGGTGGATACGTAGGAGTACGATCGGCCTGACCGTCACCGGACAGGACCAGGTTGTCCCGTTTGGACTCACCGGAAACGGCACGACGACGTTCGACACTCCGATCCCGGGCGATTACGACGGCGACGGTAAATTCGATATTGCGGTTTACAGGTTTGGATTAACGCCGGCGAACAACTTCATTATTCGAAGAAGTTCAGATAACGCGGTGACCTTTACCGGCTTTGGCAATTTCAATACTGATTACATATTGCCAGGCGATTATGATGGCGATGGTAAGTATGACCTGGCTGTGGGTCGAGCAGGGGCGACTTCGACGGCTCCACTGGTTTGGTGGATATTGCAGAGTTCGAACTCGGCGACGCGAGTCCAGACGTTTGGAATTTCCAGCGATCGGCCGGTCCAGGGCGATTACGACGGTGATGCAAAGACCGACATTGCGATCTACAGGCCAGGTGCCTCGGCAGCGGCCCAGAGCAGTTATTGGATTTTTAATAGTTTCAATAACACTGTTCGGGTCGAACCGTGGGGACTAGGAGCCGATTTCTC
>JAEUQI010000117.1 GCA_016789145.1 Blastocatellia bacterium
GTTTTCGACCTCGTGAAACATGCCGCGGACAGCAAGAACGCCGCGAACGGCAAGAACGCTCGGGACAGTGCGGACAGAAGAATCGCCTTTCCGACAGCCTCGTTTGCTTTTGACTTCTAGTCACTCGCCCGACACAATCTAGTCGAAGCAATTGTGGCAAAAGCGACTGAAATAACTACCGATAATTCTCTGCCTCTAGTCATAGTGAACCCTAAGTCTGCGGGCGGTAACACTCGCGACAAATGGTCGGCGACGGCGAGCGATCTGCGGGCACATTTCGGGCCGTTCAGCGTGGCATTTACGAAATCGCAGGGTGACGGTATTGCGATCGCCGAAAGAGCCGCAAAGTCAGGCCGTGAGTTCATCATCGCCTGCGGCGGCGACGGTACGATAAACGAAGTTGCGAATGGGATTCTAGCATCGGGCATAGATGCCGAACTCGGAGTATTGCCATCGGGCACAGGCGGCGATCTTCGCAGAACGCTCGGGATGCCGTCAGGAAATCGCGAAGCCGCCGCCGCTCTTCGCGATGGCGAAACGAAGCGGATCGATGTCGGACGCGTTTCGTTCAAAGGGCACAACGGCGACGATGTTGTTCGTCATTTCCTCAATGTTTCATCGGCCGGCCTTGCCGCTGACATCATCGAGCGAGTTAAATCGACAAAGGTTTTCGACTGGCTTCCGCTTGAGTCTCTGCGAGGACGAGCGAATTTTGCGGTTTCGACGCTGCAAGAGGTTTTGAACCTCGACCCCGTGCTTGTCCGCGTCAAATTTGATGATGACGAAGAACACACGGTTCAGACCATCGCCTTTTGCATCGCTAATTCACGCTATTTCGGCGGTGGAATGTTCATCGCACCTGATGCCAAGATCAACGACGGTTTGCTCGATGTAGTGAATATCGGCGATATCGGTACGGCAAAGATCCTGCTAAACGCTCATACGCTTTATCGAGGCACTCATTTCGACCTGAAAGAGGTGCATGGAAAGCTCGCAAAGCGCATCGAGATCGCTCCGGCGGATAGCTCGACCGAGATACACATCGAGACCGATGGCGAACTTCCAGGCAGATTGCCTGCGGTCTATGACGTAATACCGTCCGCGTTGCGGGTCCGAGTACCTCGGAAATGAATGGTGTTACAGAAATGTTACATCTTTGGTTGAAACAGAAACTTCGGTCACTTAAACTCAAGGCAACGAACTGTTGCTGATGCGGCCTAGATACTTCATTCTTTTAGTTCTCGTGTTTGTGTTGACTGCCAGCGTTTTCGCTCAGCAGGACGACGACGATGTCCAATCATGGAACGACGTACAGATCACGGTCCCGATCAGCAAGAAAATCGATCTCACACTGATCACAACCGCTCGTATCGGTCAAAACTTGAGCCGTCTCAATGAAGCTCGCATTGCACCTGGCTTCGTTTTCAAGCCAACTAAGGCGTTCTCGATAGCGCCGTCTTACACGGCAATAGTTTCACGGAATAGTGCTGGGCAATTTCGAGACGAACATCGTTTCAGCGTTCGCGGCACCTACAAATTCCCGACAAAGCCGATCGGCGTTTCGCACCGAAGCACATACGAATATCGAGTTCGAACCAGCGGCAATTCGTGGCGATACCGAGCGGCGATCGTTCTGGAGCGGGACTTGCCGAAGAAGTTTATGGCTGATTCTAAGATCTTTGCGATCGAAGAAGTGTTCTATGTTTCCACCACAAAGCGTTTCTCCAGAAATCGCTTTAGTATCGGCATCAGCAAGAAACTCGACAAACGCCTGACCCTGGATGTTTACTATCTTCGCCAGAATGACGGTCGCACATTTCAGGGCGACGTAAACGTGATCGGCACGACGTGGCGAATAAATCTGTAGCAAAAAAATAGTTGCGTTTTTCCACTCAATTTTCGTAAACTTAGCCAAACATTTAACGCCGAATCCTGATGTTTCGGGAACGGGGAAACCGAAGTTGATCACGTTTGTGATCTTGGGGCTTATCTGAGAATGAGGAAGATTCTTCGCTTCCAGCCCGACAGCTAACCTCGTAGGCAAGACGAAGAAGGACGAATTCTAGCCGCTTGAGGCTGTGAGGCTCGCACCTTCACAGCCTCTTCGTCTATTTGCAAGCCTTCGCGAAAAAAGTGGAGGACTGTGCAAATGAAACGCATAACCATCATCGGCGGCGGTGCCAGCGGCACACTCACAGCAACAAATCTGCTTAAACTCGCAGGCGAACGCCCCGTTCACATCGACCTTGTCGAGAAACGATCACGAATCGGCCGCGGCGTCGCATTTGGCACCACACGCGATGCTCATTTGCTAAATGTACCTGCCGGGCGCATGGGAGCATTTCCTGATGATGTCGGCGGATTTCACGCCTGGCTCGTCGCGAACGGGCACGATTTCGATGATCACGCATTTGTACCGCGTCGCATTTTTGGTGCGTATCTTCGGGACACATTCGAAACTGCGGCCGCGTCAGCAAATGTCTCGATCGAGCTTCACGATGACGAGGCGGTCGATATGTCGGTCGATGACAGTTCCGCTCAAGTAATGCTTCGTTCGGGTGAGGTCTTGCAGACGGACAAGGTCGTTCTGGCGTTCGGAAATTTCGCACCGCCGGATCCGAATGTGAAGGACACATCGTTTGCCGCATCGCCTCGATACTTCAAGGATCCTTGGAATGACGATCTCTATTCGTCATTGAATCCCGACGACGAGGTTTTCGTCATCGGAACCGGCCTTTCGATGGTCGATGTCGCGATACAACTAAATGCGTCGGGGCATCGCGGCAAGATCTCGGCAATTTCGACCAGAGGTCTGCTGCCTGAGGTACACGAGCTTGGCCACTCGTATCCCGCTTTCAACGATGAACTCGACGGAGCGTCGCGTATAACCGACATATTCAAGACCGTTCGAAAGCATACGATCAAGGCTGAGCAAGACAGTAACTGGCGTGCTGTTATCGATAATTTACGGCCCGTGACCCAGAAACTGTGGCTCGATCTGCCGCTTGCCGAAAAACGATATTTCAAACAACATCTCAGCCGCTATTGGAATATCGCTCGCCATCGCGTGCCGCCCGAGGCGAATGCGATATTGCGGAAAATGCAGGCCGATGGCAGGCTCGAGATACTCGCCGGTCGATTGAGAGATATCAAGTATGACGACCGATTTTCGGTAACGTATTCAAACAACGGCGTCGAATACGTGCAATCGGCAGACGTTTTGGTCAATTGCATCGGCTCGGAGACGAACTTTTCGAGAATAGACAGTGAGTTCGTGCGAAATCTCGTCGCTCGCCGACATATTCGAAACGACGAGCTCGATCTCGGCATTATGGCGTCGCCGGACGGCCGTGTGTTTGGCAAGAATGATGAATATTCTGACATCGTTTGGACATTGGGAACGGCTCTTAAGGGAACTTTGTGGGAAACCACGGCGATCCCTGAGATCCGAACACAGGCTCGCGAACTTGCGCTGAAACTACTTGCGGACTAAGCTAAACAAACCGCAATTATGCAGCAATCATTCTGCGAACGCCTTATCGAATCATTTGAATCTCGTCCTGAAAAGACGGCGATGCGGATCGTCGGTAGCGACGACGCGACGTACACTTGGGGCGAAATGCTCGAGCGAATTCGCAGCGTCTCGTATCGGCTGACGCAGGAAGGTGTCGAAAAGGGCGACCGTGTTGCTCTGATCGGCGAAAATCATCCAAAATGGGCGATCGCATATCTCGGAACGCTGATGATGGGTGGCGTCATCGTGCCGCTCGATCCGCACGGCGAGATCGAGACGATCACGAACTTTCTTGAGAATTCCGAGGCAAAGGTCGCGTTTCTATCGCCCGACCAAACCTCGAGATTCTCGCAGATCGAAGAAAGATTAGGCAGACATATCCCGACCGTTGTTTGGAATATGGAACAGTCGTCGAATGGCTTTCAGAAATTCGAAGACTGGGCATCGACGCCATTTCCCGAAGGTTTCGCCGCAACGCCGCCGCCCGCTAAGGGCGACGATATGGCCGTACTGATGTACACCAGTGGTACAACAGGCACGCCAAAGGGAGTTCCGCTCACGCACGGCAACATTCTCGCCGAGCTCGAAGGCGTCAATCTCGTCCTAAAACTCTCCGACAAAGAACGCATTCTCAGCCTGTTGCCGCTGTTCCACGCATATTTGCAGATCGTAAATATGTGGATCGCGACCAATTACGGCTGCGAGGTCGGCTACTTGAAAGAACTCACGCCCGACGAATTGTCGAAGGCGATGAAAGAGTTCAAACCGACGATCCTTACGACAGTTCCGCGGCTTTGGTATCTGTTTCACAAGAAGATATTCGACGGCGTCGCGGCGAAACCGGGCGTTGTTCAGAGTTTGTTCAAGGTGATGCTCGCGACGAACGGCGTTTTGCGAAACACGCTCGGCGTCAATCTCGGCCGCAAGATGTTCGGAGCCGTCCACGAAGGTTTTGGCGGCGAATTGCGTATCGCGATCTCTGCCGGTTCGCGTTTTGACGCTGATGTTGCGATCGATTTTCACAAGCTTGGCTTCACTATCTTGCAAGGCTACGGCCTGACCGAAACGAGCGGTGCCGCGACGGCAACATACGAAGACGACAATCGCGTCGGCAGCGTCGGCAAGGCGATGAACGGCATCGATATCAAGATCAACGAGCCTGACGCAGAGGGCGTCGGCGAAGTTCTGATCAAAGGGCCGATGGTATTCAAAGGCTACTATCAGAATCCCGCTGCCAATGCCGAAGCGTTCACCGAAGACGGCTATTTCCGCTCGGGCGATCTCGGAAAACTCGTCGACGGCCACCTTTACATCGTCGGCCGCGGCAAAGACGTCATCGTTCTGCCGAGCGGCAAGAACGTCCATCCCGAAGACCTCGAGGTACACTATCTAAAATGCCCGCTCGTCGCCGAACTCGCGATCATCGGCGTCGAAGATGCCAGCGAAGGCCGCAGCGGTGCCGAGAAACTTGCGGCTGTCGTGGTACCCGATTTCGAGTATCTGCAGCAAGCCAAGATCGCGAACTCGAAAGAAGCCATTCGCCACGCGCTCGACACGCTTGGCCGCGAGTTGCCCGAATATCAACGCGTCCGCGACTACATAATTCGCCAAGAGATCTTGCCGCGAACTGCGACCCGCAAGATCAAACGGTTCCAGCTCAAGAAAGAGATCGAGACCGGCGTGATCGCGACCGAGGCCAAGGAGACAAAGGCTCTTGAGTTCACAGCGGGCGACACGGCGATGATGGAATCGCCCGTTGGCCGTGCTGTTTCGGACGCGATCCGGCAGAATGCGAAGGATGTCGATTCGATTCATCCTTCGATGAGCCTCGAGCTTGATCTTGGGCTCGACAGCCTTGCTCGTGCTGAGACATTTGCGGCGCTTGAGGCGGCGTTCAATACCGAATTCGACGGCGACGAAGCCGCAACGGCATTGACCGTCGCGAGCGTCGTCGAACTTGTCAACAAACACGGCGGCGGCGATGCCGGGAATGTCAGCGTCGATCTGAACTGGGGCAAGATCGTCCGCGAGGCCGACGACAAATTCCCCGAGGTCGAAGGCATCCTGCAGCGTCGTCCGGTTTTCGCGGCGTTCGCGTTTGTCGTTTACAAATGCTTCAACCTGTTCTGCCGCGTCTTCATGCTGCTCGAGGTCTCAGGCAAAGAGAATTTGCCGAAGGCTCCTGAGAACGCCGACGAAAAGAGCTTTATCATCTGCCCAAATCATCAGAGTTTTCTCGATCCGTTCGTGATCTGCTCGAATTATCGGTACCAACTGTTCAGCAACATCTTTCACGTCGGTGCGAGCGAATTCTTCAACAACGGATTCACGCGTTACGTCGCTAAGATGCTGAACGTCGTGCCGGTAAACCCCGACACCGAGCTGATGCGTGCGATGAAAGCCGGTGCCATCGGCCTCAAACACGGCAAAGTGCTGAACATCTATCCCGAAGGCGAACGTGCGTTCGACGGCGAGCTTCACGCATTCAAAAAAGGTGCCGCCATTCTCGCCAGCGAACTCGACATGCCGATCGTCCCGGTCGCCATCGACGGCCTCTACAAGGTCTGGCCCCGCAGCTCATGGCGTATCCGCCCCGCAAAGGTCAAGATCCGCTTCGGCCAGCCTTTCTACGCCCGCGACATCATCGGCACCGGCGAATACACCGACGCCGACTACGCCACCGTCACCGCCCACCTAAAACAAACCATCGCCACCATGATCGAAGAAATGCGCAAATAAGGCCGCAACGCCACCCCGCCACCGCGACTTTATCCCCAAACACCTTTGCTCTATACTCTTGCTGATAAAAGCTCGAACAACTAGAACTTACGATGAACACTCTCTACCACGGCGACAATCTTAATATCCTGCGTGAATACATCAAGGACGAGTCCGTTGAACTTATTTACCTTGATCCGCCGTCCATCTCCAAACGCAACTACAACCAGATATACAACAACATCGGCACTTTAGACCGTAGCATCACCCGCGATCTGATCGCCAACAACCTCACCTATGCCAAGTAAGAAAACGAAACTACGAACTATCAAGGTCTTTATTGCGTCACCGGGCGATCTGGCGGTGGAGCGGGCGGCTTTTAAGGAAGTCATCGACGAACTGAACAGCGGCTTTGGTGACGGAGCGAGAGTTAAATTCGAGGCTCTCGGTTGGGAGGACACTTTGGCGTTGGTCGGACGGCGATCGCAGGCCGTTATCAATCTTGAGGTCGATCGCTGCGATGTTTTTATTCTGGCAATGCACAGGCGTTGGGGACAGGACGCCCCTGATTCGCCTTACTCGTCCTATACGGAAGAAGAATTTCATCGTGCTTACGACCGTTGGAAAAATGCAAAAGCCCCTGAAATCTTTGTTTTTTTCAAGCATATCGATCCGGCATCTATGGCTGATCCGGGCGAGCAACTCAAGAAAGTTCTTGCGTTCCGAAAATCGTTAGAGGATTCGAGACACGTACTTTATCACGGGTTCGCCGATGAGAATGAGTTCAAGACTGAAGTGAATCGACATTTGCGAGCGTATGCCAAAGATGAGTTGCCAAAGGCCGATATGCAACCACGCAGTATTATTTTACCGCCTGAAGTCATGGAGGAACTTGAAAAGGCGCGAGCAGAAGCTAAAGCTGCTACTGAAAGGGCGGAAGAAGCCAGCAAACAACTGGCCGCATTGGTAGAGTCCAAATCGGTGAGGACAGAGGAGCCACTTGAGATAAAAGATCGTCCAGAAACTATATTTATTTCATACAGCCATGCAGATAGTAGATCTCTTGACGAGTTAAAGACAATGCTTAGCCCACTTGTCCGAAATAAAAAACTTGAGCTTTGGGACGATACAAAGATCAAACCGGGAGAAAAATGGAAGGAACAGATTGGTAATGCCATTGCTAATGCCAAAGTGGCAGTCCTTTTCGTAAGTGAGAACTTTCTTGCTTCTGATTTCATTGCAGAAAATGAGTTGCCGCCAATTCTTGAGCGCGAAAGAAAAAAAGATTTAACTGTATTATGGGTTTGTCTAAACTATTGCCTTTGGAAAGAGACACCTATCGCGTCTTATCAAGCAGCTCACGATCCTGATCGGCCTTTAGCGAGCCTTGAACGTTCAACTCGTTCTCGAGTTCTAAAGGAAATTTGCGAGGAAATTGCAGAAGCATTCAAACGAGTTCCAGCCCTATCTCAATCGGACAGTTCTGCAAATCTATTATCGGCTAGAGTTGAAGAGTCGGCGATTAAACGCGCACAGAGGGCAGCACAGGCGGCACTTGAGGGGCGCGTAGAGGAAGCCCGGCAGGATTTTGCCAGAGCCACCGACGGAACGACCAATCTTAAGGTTCTTTATCTTGCCTATTCTTTCTATAAACGCATCGGCGATCTGGCAACCGCCGAAGAGATGCTTGAACGATGGCTCGCCATCAGCGGCCGGGATGCTGAGACTGCCGATACGGCGGCAGCATTTGGCAATCTCGGCGTGATCTATAAAACTCGCGGCGATCTGGACGAGGCGGAAAAGATGTTCCGCAAATCGCTTGAGATGGAGGAAAAGCTGGGCCGTCTCGAAGGCATGGCGATCCAATACGGCAATCTCGGCGTGATCTATCAAACACGCGGCGATCTGGACGAGGCGGAAAAGATGCACCGCAAGGCGCTTGAGATCAATGAAAAGCTGGGCCGTCTCGAAGGCATGGCTAATCAATACTGCTGTCTCGGCGTGATCTATCAAACACGCGGCGATCTGGACGAGGCGGAAAAGATGCACCGCAAGGCGCTTGAGATTGATGAAAAGCTGGGCCGCCTCGAGGGCATGGCGAACGACTACGCCAATCTCGGCCTGATCTATGAAACACGCGGTAATCTGGACGAGGCTCGTGAACTATGGACTAAAGCCCGCGACCTATTTCGAAAGATCGGCATGCCTCACATGGTCAATAAACTTCAAGGCTGGCTCGACAGTTTGCCGCCGCCTAAAAGGCGAAAGAAAACAAAAAAGTGAATAGAATTCAATACGGCTCGGTTCGTTGGCTGAATAACTCGCGCTGTTTTGCTAAGATCTCGCCCAAAGCACGTGTTTGCGGGCTTTTTTGTTTGGGCTGGGCGGTCGTTGGGCTTTACGAGGTGTTGAATTAGCGTTGCGTTGAGGGCAACTTGGGCGGCGTTAAGGCTGGCTGGCGTTGCGTTGAGGGCAACTTGGGCTGCGTGTTGGGCGATTTGGGCTGCGTGAAGGGCGACTTGGGCTGTGTTATGGGCAACTTGGGCTGCGTGAAGGCCGACTTGGGCTGCGTTATGGGCGACTTGGGCTGCGTTATGGGCAAGTTGGGCTGCGTTAAGGCGACTTGGCGGTGCGTTATTGGGCGGCGGGAAAAAATTTTCGGTATCTCGCAAAAAAGTATTGCAATTGGAAAATGACTTATGGTAAAAATATTTCCATCAGATCAGGACCGAGGTTGATTTGCCAGAAGTGGGAGTCAACGAAGCGGCGAGAGACGGGCGTTTGCCCGTTAACCTGATCTGAAAAGGGCTAGTGTCCGACATATCTCCCTGCCGCTCCTGAAATTCCCACGCTCCGACAATTAAATTCATCGCTCCTGATCTGTGTTTACGGCCAACGCATAGGCTTGCGTCCGAACGGATTTCACACATTAAGGAGATACGACGATGATCCCATCAGATAAATGGTTCCCAAGGAGTTTTGTTGATAGAGCGGCTTGGTTCGCTAATTTTACGTTTCAGTTTCAGACGATCGGGCCGAATTTGGGGTTTGATAACACCGATATAGGGCCGTTGAATGATGATAACGCCGTCATTCAGGAACTGGTTACGGCGTACGATCAGGCGGAAGCTTTCTTTGAAGCTGTTCGGGCATATCGCAAACTCGTGACCGAAGGCGATGTGAACGGCACGACGCCATCATTCCCTGCTAATCCGAATCTGCAGATCGACGTGCCGGTTCCGCAGGGCATTTTTGAGCGGCTCGACAATTTGGTCAAGCGAATTCGGCTGGCTAACGGCTATTCGATCGAAGAAGGCGAGCTGCTGGGCATCGTTCCGAGCACACCGAGCAACATCTCGCCCGAATCTGCGAAACCGACGCTCACCGTTCTGACCGAGCCGGGCAACAAAGTCTTGGTGAAGTTCGTCAAGAAGAATTTCAACGGCATCTTGCTCGAGATCAGCGTCGACAAAGGCCCGTGGGAAGACAAGGGCAGATTCAACTCGTCGCCCGCCGTCGTCACGGTGCCGCAAAACGCAAACGAACTGCCGCGTCTCGTCGCCGTGCGTGCCCGTTATCTCGTCGGCAACGACCCCGTCGGCGAATGGTCCGACACCGTGACCGTCCAAACAACGCCATAACGGAATGCCGACACTCTTGTCGGCTATTACGGAGAAAAAGCCGACAGGAGTGTCGGCGCTCCGTTCGCAATTCGCGATTTGCTCGGTTAAAATCGCGTTATGACATCTACTGCTATTTGGTTCGGAAGACTTTTGATCATCGTTGGGCTGGCCGGCTATGTTTACGGGATGAGCGAAGGTGCGGCGAGCGTGACGGCGTTGATACCGGCGTTTTTT
>JAEUQI010000118.1 GCA_016789145.1 Blastocatellia bacterium
GGCGGCTCTTTTTGCTCGAAATATTTGCCGTCAACGAACACGTGCGTGACAAATTTGTCTTTGCCGAGCAGGTCGCCCTTTACGACGACGACGTTCGCGATCTTTCCTACGTCAAGCGAACCAGTACGATCGGCAATACCCAACAATTCCGCGGCTCCGAGCGTCATTGCACGTATTGCAGCGTCTTTCGCGAGACCATTTTCGACCGCTTTTCCGGCGTTCGTGAAGAAATCAGCAGGCGACGTGGCCCCGCCGCTCTGGAATGCGAACTTCACGCCCGCAGCCGCGAGTTTTCCAGCTGTTTTCGGCACTTCGCTGCGGAATCGTAGGACTTCTAAACTCTCAGGATCGGCATCTGGCGAAACAGCCGTCGTTCGTTTCGGGAAGTTAAGCGACAGAAAAACAGGTACATTCATCTGCTTGAGACGGCCCGCGACCTTTGAGGCCTCTTGCCCGCCCGCGATGATGCCGTTCAGCTTCAATTCAGCGATCAGATCGAGCGAACGATTGATAGCATTCTCGTCATTTGCGTTAAAAACCACCGGCATTTTGCCGTCGACGGCCGCGAAAAGTGCCTCAAGCGAACGATCTTCGGGCGGACGCTGCATGCCGCTTGGGTTGGCGGCGTAATTCTTCTGCCACGTCTGCAAACGCGCGGCGTCGTAGAATATCTGCCGTATCGCCGCGAACGTGCCAAGCAAAGATTGCGGATAATTTTGCCCAAGCGTTGTGTAACTGATGTGATGCGCGAAAGGATCTTTGACGACCATCGACGCGACATTGTCGCCAGCCAAGTTAATGACTACAGATTGGCCGTTAAAAATCCCTGTTCTGCCCGTCGTCAGCACGGTCGTGATGCCGCTGTTGCGGATCGCTTCGAATTGCGATTCGCCCGCGCGTATCTCGGTGAAAGCCGTGTCCTCGGGACGTATACCAGCGAAGTAATTACTGTTCGACGTCGGTGCCTGAGCGGCAGCAGCGGCCGCTGCAGCCTGTCCGCCGCCTCCTGGACCGCCTGTCGGCGTCGCGGGACGTGCGGCATAACCTGCGTTCGTCAACGTATCGATGAATCCGGGATAGACCGTCAGCCCGCTCGCGTCAAATACCTGTGCATCGGCCGGAGCCGCGACATTCGCTCCAACAGCAACGATCAGTCCGCCGCGAATCACCACCGTTCCCTTATCGATCGTCGATCCGGAAACCGTGACAATGCGTGCGTTACTGATCGCATACGACTGCGCATTTACGTGCGTCGATGCGGCGATACAGACAAACAGTGCGAAAAGCAGTACAAGCTTTGCTCTCATATATTATGTCTCGGAAATTGTAGTCCGTGTTTGTACGGATGAGGATAACGGAAAGTTTACGGGCGGGCAAATTTAGTTCTCCGTAGAATCGTTCTTCTCTTTTGCCAGCAATCTTTCTTTGCGCGTAATTCCCCAACGGTATCCGCTCAGTTTTCCGTCGCTTGCGATAACGCGATGGCACGGAATAACGAGTGCCACCTTGTTCGTCGCACACGCGCGAGCCACGGCTCGCACCTTTTTCTTGTCGCCGAGGCTTTCTGCGATCTCGCTGTACGAACGCGTCTCGCCGTACGGGATCTTCCTAAGCATTTCCCAAACCCGCAACTGAAACGCCGTCGCCTGCAGATCGAGCGGCAGCATCAAGCGCTTCTGTTTTCCTGCCAAGTAATCGGATATCGCCGTAATTGAATTCTTTAAATGCTCCGCGTCCTCTGCGATCTCGGCATTTGGGAATTCCGCAACAAGATCGTGCTGCAAACTTTCGGTATCGTCGCCAAAAGTGACGCTACAGATCCCGCGATTGGTTCTTGCGACGAGCATTTTGCCTAGCTCGCAATCGACGACCGCGAAATTTATCTGCATACCTTTGCCACCCTTTTGATAGACCGCAGGTGTCATGCCAAGGTTCTCTGCCGCCTTTTCATAAAGCCCTCGGCTCGACCCAAAACCTGCCTCATACATCGCCGTAACTACGTCACTGCCACCTCGAACTTCGTCTTTGAACCGTTCCATCCTAATTGCCTCCATATATTTCTTCGGACTAACGCCGATGATCTGTTTGAATATTCGCTGAAGATGAAAAGCTGAGAGATTGACGCACGCAGCAAGCTGTTCGAGCGTCGCCTCGGGAAAATCTTCGAGCTCGCGACATGCTTGAACTACGGCCGCAACCGTCGGATCAGCTTCGTCGACAGATTTCGGACGACAGCGTTTACACGAACGATAGCCACAAGCTTCGGCCTCAGCGTATTCCGCAAAAAACCGAACATTCGCCCGATTCGGCCGCCTCGCCGCACACGACGGACGGCAGAAGATACCTGTCGTCGCCACCGCAAATACGAACGAACCATCAAATCGCACATCGCGTTCGGTCACTGCTTTCCAATACACTTCGCTTTCCATGCGTTTCATATTATCCGCAGTCGAAACTGATATCTATCCGAAAATTGCGGTAGAATTTTATTTATGGATCGTATTGTCCTATTCGACGGCGTATGCAATTTCTGCAACGGCTCCGTCAATTTCATTATTGACCACGATCGCGAGAAACGGTTTAAATTCGCACCGCTTCAGTCGGAGATTGGTCAGTCGCTGATCGCGGAGCACTCGATCCCACGCGACGTCGATTCCGTAATTTTGGTCGAAGACGGCAAGGTTTATATGCATTCCACCGCCGGTCTTCGCATTGCAAAAGGTCTCGGCGGCATTTGGTCGCTCGCATACGTTTTTATTATTGTTCCCGCGTTTATCCGAGACTGGGCGTACAAGACGTTCGCAAAATATCGCTATCGTATGTTCGGCAAAACCGATGCATGCATGATGCCGACGGCGGACGTTCGCGAACGATTCCTATAAATATTTATGAAGGCAACATGGAACGGCGTCGTTATCGCCGAAAGCAATGAAACGGTCGTCGTCGAGGGTAATCACTACTTCCCAGCGGATTCGATCGTCCGCGAATATTACGCACCGTCCGAAACGCATACAGTTTGCGGCTGGAAAGGCACGGCGAGCTATTACAACGTAGTCGTTGACGGCGAAACGAATAAAGACGCCGCATGGTTCTATCCCGAAACAAAGCCCGACGCGAAGAATATCGAGGGCTACGTCGCTTTCTGGAAAGGCGTTGTCGTGTCTGATTGAACTGATGAGTTTTTCGCTTGAGACATTAGAGTTTGATAGTCTACTGAGCCTCGTCGCCCGTAACGCCCAAACGCAAATGGGCGCCGAGCGTATCGCCGAACTGCGTCCCGTCGCAAGTCGCATCACTCTCGACAAAGCATTAGCTGAGATATCGGAAACGATCGTTCTCAACGAAGAGAAACAGGTGACGTGGTCGTTTAGCGGACTCGAAGACCCGACCGACAGCGTCGCGGCTATCCGCATTGCGAACACGCGCCTTGATCCAATTGAATTGCTCGAAGTCGCTCGAGTTTGTACTCAGGCTTTGCTTGCCCGTGCCGCGATCCAAGTCGAAAAAGATACCGTCCCGACGCTGTGGCAGATCGTCGAGCAAATTCCATTAACGCTAAGCGACGCCGTCGGCGAGATCACAAGAAAACTGCTGCCGGGCGGCGAGGTCAGCGATGATGCTTCGCCGGAATTGGCAAAACTTCGCCGCGAGATAAATGCCCAGCGTGCACGTCTGACCAAGTCGCTCGAATCCGCGATGCGAAAAGCCGGAACCGCGATCCAAGACGAGATCGTTACGCTTCGGAATGACCGGTATGTGATTCCCGTTAAGACCGACTTTAAGGGAAAGGTCGTCGGCGTCGCTCACGGTTTCTCATCGTCAGGCGCCACTGTTTACGTCGAACCGCTCGATGCCATCGAAGCGAACAACGAGCTCCAAAATCTAAAAGGCAAGGAAGAACGCGAAGTCGCCCGCATTTTGTTCTCATTGACCGAAAAGCTAAGAGAACAACTTCCAGCCGTCGAAGCGGCCGTCGATGCCGTCGCCCAATTAGACGCGATCAAAGCCAAGGTCGAATTCGCTCGAAAGTTCCGCTGCGTCGTCCCTGAAATAACCGACGACACGCTAGAACTCGTCGATGCAAGGCATCCGCTGCTCGAAGAAAACCTTCGGCGTGCATCTACACAATCTGTTTTAAGCGCAGATGACGCAGATAACGCGGATAAGGAGGATTATAAGAAAGTAATATTAAAAAAATCTGCGTCATCCGCGCTATCTGCGGTTAAAGGCGCTGAACAAAATTCAACGATCGTTCCATCAACATTCGGCCTAACTAACGATAGTTCGATAATGATCATCTCTGGAGCCAACGCTGGAGGCAAAACTGTTGTGCTCAAGACAGCAGGCTTGCTCAGTTTGATGGCGATCTCAGGACTGCCTGTTCCGGCAAGAGAAGCTCGAATTCCCTTTTATCGTTCAGTTCTTGCAGACATCGGCGATCATCAATCACTGTCGGCGAACCTTTCGACATTCTCATCGCATATGTCAAATATTGCATCGATGATCGAAGAATGTCAGCCGCCGTCGCTCGTATTGCTCGACGAAGCCGGAACCGGAACCGACCCCGAAGAAGGCTCGGCACTTGGAGTCGCGATCGTCGATCATTTTCGCTCTCAAGGTGCCCACGTCATCGCTTCGACGCACTATCGCGGGCTGAAAATGTACGCCGCGAACGACGAGAATATCATCAATGCTTCGGTCGAATTTGACGAGAAAACGCTCCAGCCGACTTACAAACTGCTCATCGGCCTCGCCGGTGCTTCGTCAGGAATTGAGATCGCACGGCGTTTTGGCATTGCACAAAATGTCATCGACGTTGCTCGCGAGAATCTCGATCTTTCCGCTCAAGAAGCCGAAGATTACCTAAAGCGACTACAAACCGAAACCAAGATCGCAACCGATCTGAGGATCGCCCTCGAAGAAGAACGCGAGGCCGTGGCATTGAAGTATGGCTCGCTCGAAGTCGAGGCAGTTGCGAAAGAAAAGAAGCGCCAGAAAGAATTCGAACAGGCACTTGCCCGAGCCGTCAACGATTTCGACCGGCAGTCCACGGCATTTCTCCAGACCATCGAAGACAAAGCACTTCGCAACAAGCTCGACAAAGAACGCCTCGCCCGCAAAGCGGAACTGAATCGAGCGATCGTGTCCAAGGTCCAAAGTCCAAAGTCCAAAGTCGGCGCCGCAATGTCAGAACCGGGAGCGATAGCGACTGGCTTCTCCAACGGCGAGCAGCCAGAGCTTGCAGTCGGTGCCAAAGTAGTTACCTCGTTCGGCAATATCGGCACTGTAGAAAAAATGGACAACGAAGTCGCCGAGGTTCTCGTTGGAAACCTCCGACTTCGAGAGAAAATAACCGACCTCCAGATCGCCGAGTCCCAAGACCAAAGTCCGAAGCCAAAAGCCCGTATCACGCAATCAATTTCGGACCTCGACGGCGAAACGACCGATATATCCACTGAACTCAACCTAATCGGCCGCACGACCGCGGACGCCGAATACGAACTCGACCGCTTCATCGACGAAGCCTACATGTCCCGCACGCCCCGCGTCCGTATCATCCACGGCTTCGGCACTGGTGCTCTCAAGAACTACGTCCACCATTTCCTGAAAACCAGCGACCTCATCGCCAAATTCGAATTCGCTCCATCGTCCCAGGGCGGCCACGGCGCTACAATTGCGGAATTGAAGCTCTAGATGCTCTACCCTCAATACTTCATTGACGATCTCAAGAACCGTGCTGATCTGGTGCGGATAATACAGCCGTATGCGGCGGATCTGAAGAAGAAGGGTGCGAATTGGATGGCATGTTGTCCTTTTCACCAGGAGAAGACACCTTCGTTTTCGGTGAATCCTTCGAAGGGGTTCTACAAATGTTTCGGCTGTGGAAAAGGCGGGACGGCGTTCAATTTCGTGATGGAAATGGAAGGCCTGAATTTCCCTGAGGCCGTGAAACGTGTTGCCGAGATGAGTGGCGTACAATTGCCGGAGCCAATCGATGATCAGAAATTCGAGCGTTCGAAGAAGCAGCGTGAGGAGAAGAATCAGCTTGCCGATCAGGTCATCGAGCTTAATCAAGTGGCTCTCGACTTCTGGGAAAAAGAGCTCGAAACGGGCAAAAGTGAAAAGGTGAAAAGGGCAAGAGAATATCTTGGTCAACGCGGCATTTCTGAGGTAGTTCAGAAGCAATTTCGGATAGGATTCTCGCCTGATAGTTGGGACGGTTTGATCAGCGTGCTTCGAGATTTTGGTGCCGACGAAAAGCTGATCGCCCTGAGCGGCCTGGTTTCCGTAAACGAAGAAAAAGACAGGACTTACGACCGTTTTCGTGGGCGAATAATGTTCCCTGTGCTTGATGTGAATGGTCGTCCGGTTGCGTTCGGAGCACGCGGAATGACGCCTGAAGACCAGCCAAAATATCTCAATTCGCCTGAAACTCCTGCCTACATCAAAGGCGAACATCTTTACGGCCTGTTTCAGGGCAAAGACGAGATCCGTAAAAAGAAATTCGCGATCCTAGTCGAAGGCTACCTTGACCTTATTGCGCTTGCTCAGTTTGGCGTCACAAATGTTGCGGCCAGCCTTGGCACGGCATTCACTCCTCAACAAGCGAAATTGCTGAATAGATTCGCAGATCGAGTCGTCATCAATTACGATGGCGATTCGGCCGGCATCAAGGCCGCCCGGCGCGCGATCGAACAGCTTTTGCCGCAGGATTTTGACGTCAAGGTACTCGTCTTACCTGACGGCAAAGACCCCGACGATTTCATCCGCGAGAACGGAACCGAAGCCTACAACGAGGCACGCGGCAAGGCCGAGCCTTTTCTTTCGTTCGCTATGCGAACCTCGTCGAACGGCCGCAACCTCAATAATGCCAAGCAGAAAGCCGAGGCGATCGAGGATTTTCTGCCTGTCATTTCGACGATCAAGAACAACATCCAACAGCGTGAGAGCTTTGATCAGGCGATGGAGTATTTCTCGATCGATGACTCAGGCCTGAAGAAGCAGCTTTGGGATTCGCTGCGTCGAAATCACCAACAAACCCAACATTTCCCTTCTCAGCAGATCGCCCGAGCGGTTCGACCGAAACCGACCGTTGCTGAGCGCCGGCTGCTCGAGCTTCTCGTCCACGATGCGGAGCTTCGCTCGCATATCGTCCCGACTATTGAGGAAAGCGACTATCAGAACCTCGCAACAGCCGAACTTTATGCCGCATTTGTCGCAATCGCTCAAACAAATGGCACCATCGACGCCGAATCACTGCTTGACCATATCGCCGACGACGAAGAGATGATCGATACGGCTCGCGAGATATTCACTTCAGCTCCTCGACGTGCCCCGGAAACCAAGATAGACACTGCGCTTCGCGAGGCTGAAGGCTGCGTTTTGACTCTTCGCGGGCTGGCAATCACAAATCGCATCAACGAACTCGGCCGGGACGCCGTTCTGGCGGAACAGGCGGGCGACAGCGAGCTTTTCAACCAACTAGTTCACGAACAACTCGAACTAGAAAAAATACGTCGTAGTTTGCAGCCGATTTCCGCATTTATGTGATAGAATACTCGGTTTAGGCTTGCTGGCGGTTGTGAAACATTTCCTGACACAAGAACGTTAATAAATATTGAATATTCAATGATTTACGCCGCCCGCGAGCGTTGAATATTTACAAGATATGGCTGATTACGACGAAAAAGAAGATTTGATGGATCGCTTGGTTGCTCTGGGCAAGCGGAAAAAATTCATCAGCCTTGACGAGCTACATCGTCAAATTCCGGAGAACATGATGTCGGCGGACGACCTCGAGGACGTTCTCGAGCGCCTTGAGGGTGCAAATATCTCGGTCGCTGAAACTGATGCACAACTATTAGAAAAAGCTTCGAGCATCGTCCTTGACGACGAAGAAGCTGCCGCCGAAGAGGACGACGACGATCTCGATCTCGATCTTTCGGCCGGTGTTCTCGATAAATCGAACGATCCTGTTCGCCTTTACCTTCGCGAAATGGGCGTCGTGCCTCTTCTTAACCGAGAGGGCGAGGTCACGATCGCAAAACGCATTGAGCGAGGTCAACTAAAGACCCACAAAGCAATTTCGCGTTCGCCGATCGCGGTCGAACGTCTTCTTCAGATAGGAGACGATCTCGCTGCGGGCAAGGCAAGCATTCGCGAGACGGTCGTTTTCAGCGAGCAAGCCGAAATTTCGCTTGAGGAAGACAAGGCCGAAGAGTACATGCGTTGGACGCTCGAGGGTATCGGCAACATTCGTCAGAATTTCGCCGTTGCACTCAAGACTTGGGTCAATCTCATTAACGAGCAAAAAAAGGTCGGCGATAAGAAAACCAAAAAGTTGATGAATCTTCGTCGTCAAACGGCGCGGCTTCGTCTGGACATCGCTCTTGAGATCAAACACCTCAATCTGACCGAACGTGCATATCAGCTACTGATCGGTTCGATCCGCAAGGTCGATGCTGAGATCAAAAAGGCTGAGAAGCAGATCGCTAAACTCGAAGGCAAGCTTGCAAAGAAACCGGCGGCAGCCGAGAAGAAAAAGCTCACGGCCGAACTTGAGGAAGCTCGCGGCATTATCACTGCGATCGAGGACAAGTACCACTTGCCGGTCGTTGAGATCAAGCGATCTTACAAAGTGATCACGGTTGGCGAATTCGACACGAACAAGGCTAAGCGTGAATTGGTCGAAGCCAACCTTCGTCTCGTTGTCTCGATCGCAAAGAAATACACCAATCGCGGCCTGCAATTCCTCGATCTCATCCAGGAAGGCAATATCGGCCTGATGAAAGCCGTCGATAAATTCGAATGGCGTCGCGGTTACAAGTTCTCGACCTACGCAACTTGGTGGATCCGTCAGGCGATCACTCGTGCAATTGCTGATCAGGCCCGCACGATCCGAATCCCGGTCCACATGATCGAAACGATCAACAAGCTGATCCGAACTTCGCGACTGCTTGTTCAGGAACTCGGACGCGAACCGACGAGCGAGGAGATCGCAAAACGCATGGACATTCCGGTGTCCAAGGTGCGTAAGGTTCTCAAGATCGCTCAAGAACCGATCTCGCTTGAAACTCCGATCGGCGAAGAAGAAGATTCGCATCTCGGCGATTTTATCGAAGATCGTTCGATTTTGAATCCTGCCGAGTCGGTTACGTTCTCGAATCTTCGTGAGATCACCGATGAAGTCCTTGCAACGCTTACGCCTCGTGAGGAAAAGGTCATCAAGATGCGTTTCGGACTTGGAAACACTGGCTCCGAGCACACTCTCGAAGAAGTCGGCCAGCATTTCGCCGTTACACGCGAACGTATCCGACAGATCGAGGCTAAGGCTCTGAGAAAGCTACGACATCCGTCGCGTTCACGCCGTTTGAAGGCGTTTCTCGAAGGAAAACAAACCTAGAGCGGATCGTATCCAAACGACTATCAGAGGCCGTCTGAAAAGGCGGCCTTTTTTATGTCTGCCACGTGTTTAATGAAACATTACGTGTGGACTGGAAGCCCGCGTTCCGGCTGTCCGCACTGTCCCGAGCGTTCTCGCCGTTCGCGGCGTTCTTACTGTCCGCGGCATGTTTCACGAGACCTAACGTGCGGGCTGGAAGCCCGCGTTCCGGCTGTCCGCACTGTCCCGAGCGTTCTTGCCGTTCGCGTCGTTCCTGCTGTCCGCGGCGTGTTTCACGAAACATCACGGGCGGGCTGGAAGCCCGCGTTCCGGCTGTCCGCGCTGTCCCGAGCGTTCTTGCCGTCCGCGGCGTTCCTGCTGTCCGCGGCGTGTTTCACGAGGTCGAAAATAGCGTGTTTCGGTG
>JAEUQI010000119.1 GCA_016789145.1 Blastocatellia bacterium
CGGTATGGAGTCGATCGATCCGGCGAACATGGCGGACGTTAATAAAACGTTCTCTAAACCGGCGAATTACCAAGCCGTGCTCGACGGGCTCGCTCGCCGCAATATTTACGCCATTACCTCGTTCATTTTCGGAATGGATAATGACACCATCGGCGTCGCTGATCGAACTGTCAATGAGATCGAAACTTGGGCTCCGGGCCTGCCGGTCTTTGGACAACTAACTCCGTTCCCTGCAACGCCGTTGTACGACCGTCTCGAGAAAGCCGGCCGTCTGAAGCGTAAGAAGCATTGGCTCGATTTCGCACCGTTCGTTATGGCTCACGATCCGCTCAAGATGACGATCGAGGATGCTAAGAAGGAAACGTTCGACGCCTGGTCACGTTCTTACAGCCCGGAACGCAACTGGGAAGCGATCCAGTCAATCCGAAATGCTCCGATCGATACACGTATCGGTCACCTTGTGGCAAGGCTATTTTTCCGCGGCATTTATTTCCCGCAGATGGGCAAGATGGCGTGGGTGAAATTGCTCTTCCAAAACCGCAAGCCGATCCTAAGCCTGACAGCCGAAGGGATCCGAACCTGGCGACAAGCCAGAAAACGCCGCCGTATCGAAGCTCGCGAAGTACAAACGGCGCAATGAAACATCGGCCATTGAGGTCTATTTCTATTCACAATTTGCTATTCGCAGTCGTGTGACATAGACCTCGCCTCTCACTCTTCAGTGCACGAACCACTCTCCGGAAATGCCTAGCGGACGCACACATGATGTGATCACGATGCTGCTAATGGTGCCGGCCGCTGCCGGCACTTATTTCATTACGAAAGACATTATGTCGTCATCTCTCGTGGCTGCGACATTTGTTTTTGGCGGAGTGATGTTTGGCCCCGATCTAGATACTAAGTCAAAACAATATTCTCGTTGGTCGTTTTTCCGATCTATCTGGCTGCCTTATCGGAAATTCTTCAGTCACCGATCTCGCTTTACTCATGGTTTGATATTTGGTGCGTTGTTTCGTGTGATCTATTTCATCGGCTTCGTAACGCTTGTGGCATACGTGATCGCGTTGGCTTGGAACGGGATCTCGGATGATGCAGTACCCGACCTTCGCGATTTCGTCGAGGCTTGGCGATCGATCGCGGACACAGTTCGTGGCTACTTCGGCGCGAATTTCTTTGTCTTGAGTTTTGTCGGCATGTGGCTCGGTGCAGCAAGCCACACCCTGTCGGACGTTGCGATCACTTACGTCAAAACGGGCAGAATTGACCGAATGCTCTAACGCTTGCCGGTTCGCGCAGCCAACAGTCTGGTAGCGTGGCGTCGAACGGCCTCGGGAACATTTCGGTCTTTTGAAAGGCCTGTCAGGTCGCGAAGTTGAAGTTTGTTCATGATCGTCATTGAATTGGCGAGTGGTGTTCGCGGATTCTTCGCCAAGTTAAGCGAGATAGTATAACTGCGTCCCCACTGACGATTCATTGCGATCTGGCGAAGGATATCTTCGCTGACAGATTTCATCGCAGCGATCATTTCCACCTCTTGTTCTGTTACGCGTGGATTATTTACGACGGCGCTGGAAACGAGCTTGTTCGGGTCGCGAATCAGGATATTTCGAGCTTCGCGGTCTCCTTTCATTCCAAGCTTCACGCGATCTTTGACGCCCATCTTCATGATGCGATTGATCATCGAGATCCGTTCGCCCGGAACATCTTCTTCCTCGTTGATAAACTCGCCAATGATCTTTTCGAGTGTGGCTTGGCGTTGTGCCTCGCTTTCTTCGTAGATCTCTTCGATGAATTCTAGGCCGAGCCACGAATCGTCGGTGTCCTTATCGAGAACTTCGATATGCGACGCCAGGAACATTGCATCATCGACTGAAAAACCGGATTCGTCCAGGTGTTCAGCAAACTCACTCTTCTCGATAAATTCCGCCGCCGCCTCTTTGCCCTGGGCGCGCAGCTCACTAGCGATCTGTTCGGCACCTCGTTCTTTTTCAAAGAACTCACGTTTCGTCTCAGCGGCACGACGCTCGGCCTCAGGAGTGCGATTCGGGTTTGCTATGATCGCATCGATTATCGCGGGTTCGCGGATAAGCAGCTGCTGATTGAGTGAGATCAGCTCAAGCAAATTGCCCGATGTCGCGATCCGCGCAAGCTTGGCGATAGCGTTTGGCGGCGTCCCGCTATTTGCGATGACAGCCTCGTGCACTGCCGTTGGCATTTCGGGTTGTGAGGCAAAATGAATGAGCACGGACGTCGGGGCGTCGGGCGAGCTCAGGACAGGGATCAGCGCCGCGTTATCTTGTTCACGTAGAGTAGCAGCGGCATTATCTCGCAGTTCGGCATCATTACCGGAAACAAGTGCGACCAATATCTCAAGCAGATCGGCCTGCGGGAGCGGAAGAATTCCTCGCGACGCCGCAACTTGCGCAGGCCGAGGAGCGGTGCCGCCAGTAATAGCGACAACGACCGGATTTGACGAAGTGGTTTCAGTGCTCATCGCATCAAACGAAACGACACCCTGCTTGAACGTTGAAAAAAGGAAAGCCTGTGGAGGAATGGCTAAACTTTATATTAACACGGATCGTCGTAAATCTTGACTAAGATATTCTGATACAATAGCTTAGTGTTTGGGCTAGATCAGCATTTTCATCGCGTCCCAACCAGATCAAGAACAATTTTTTACAAATAATGGTCAAGAACGAACTTATCGAAGTTATCAATAACGGACAGGCGCGCATTGGCGTGATCGGCCTCGGTTACGTCGGGCTGCCGCTGATCGTTGAATTCGCGCAGAAAGGCTACGATTGCATCGGATTCGAGGTCGATGAAAAGAAAACAGATGCGCTGAACAACGGCCGATCGTACATCGTCGACGTCACAAACGAGGCCGTCGCAGGCTGTGTTTCAGCAGGCAAGCTTGCGGCAACGACCGATTTTTCGCGGCTGAGCCTATGCGATGTGATCATCATTTGTGTTCCGACGCCGCTGCGTAAGACGAAAGATCCCGATATGTCGTACATCTTGACCGCGGGCGGCGAAATACAGAAATATATGCGTCGCGGCCAGCTCGTCATTCTCGAATCGACGACCTACCCCGGAACGACCGACGAAGTTCTTCAGCCGATGTTCGAGGAAAAGGGCTACAAGCTCGACGAAGATTTCCTGCTCGCCTTCTCGCCCGAACGCGTCGATCCGGGCAATCCGCAGTTTCAGACGCACAATATTCCAAAGGTCGTCGGCGGCGTCGGAGCCGATTCGACCGAGGTTTCGGCACACCTTTACAGCAAGATCGTCAGCCATGTGCATCCCGTGTCGTCGGCTCGCGTCGCTGAGGCTGCGAAGCTGTGGGAAAACACATTCCGTGCAATAAACATCGGCATGGCGAACGAAATGGCGAAGCTCTGTAACGCTCTCGGCATCGACACGTGGGAAGTCGTCCGAGCGGCGGCGACCAAGCCGTTCGGCTTTATGCCGTTCTATCCGGGACCTGGGATCGGCGGCCACTGCATTCCGCTCGATCCGCATTATCTGTCGTGGAAAGCTCGTCAACACGGATTTGATTCGCAGTTCATTAGCCTCGCCGAGCAGATCAATTCGACGATGCCGAACTACGTCGTCGAACTCGCAACCGAAGCCCTCAACGCTGACAAGAAAGCAGTCAACGGCTCGAAGATCCTGATCCTCGGCGTCGCCTACAAAAAAGACATCGACGACATGCGAGAATCGCCCGCACTGTCGATCATCGACCTTCTCCGCGCGGACGGAGCCGAAGTCGTCTATCACGACCCGTTCGTCCCCGAGGTCACCTTCGACCACGCCTACACCATCGGAGACGGCGATCCGCTGTATAACCAACAACTTACCGACGACCTGATCGCATCATCAGACTGCGTCATAATCTGCACCGAACACTCGACCGTCGATTATGGCCGAGTATGTAACCTCGCGAAGTTGGTTGTTGATACAAGGAATGCGTTGTCGAATGAGGTACGGGAGAATTGTAACGCAAGAGTTGTGAGGCTATAGATCTCCGCACGTAGCGATTATTTCGGAGCAACGACGGGTTTGAACTTGGTGGCGAAATCCCACGTTTGAGATCTGGTGAGCGTTATCGTTTTGGGTGCAAGGGTACCCTCAGTATTTACAACTGATATAAAGAATCCGCGATCGTCGATCGTTGCGATCTCTTCTTCGTACTCATATTTATCTTTGTCTGACTGTGCCAAGTAAACGGCGTACTTTCGATAAACCTTGACAGGTTTGCCGTTGAGATCTTTCTCCATTACGGAATATTCGATCTTCATCGGGTCTCTTGCTCCGTAGAGCATTGTGAGGTTTGAACCGGTAGGTCCCGGGCATACGTATTGCTGCGGGCCTTTCCATACTTTTCCGTCCGAGCTGCAATAGGTTTGGTTGTCGAAACCAACTTGTATCGAGTAACTATAAAGAGTCTTCTGTCCTTTCTTAAGCAATGTGGTTTCGCGTTCTATGCCCTGTGCTTGTCTCTCAGCAATGTCGGTTTGCGTTGACACCAATTTTCCAAGCTCGTACCTTTTCGTTACTACCGTAAAGATGAAAGGGAATGCCGCATTGGTCTCACGGACCGCATATTGAAGCGTACCCTCATAGTCTGCGGCGGTAGTTGGTTTTGCCTGAGCGATAACGGTCATTGCCATCGCGAAAGTGAGCAAGATGTAAAGAGCAAACTTCATGGACCCTTAGTTTAGCAACTAGTGATCGGATGACGAAGACAATTTGTTGGTTGTTGACTGTCATCTATCTACTACACCGTTGCTAGTTACTATTGAAATCAAGAAATTGTGCCAATTTAGCTGTTTAGTTGTAAAATAATCGAGAGGCAGCTCTACTATGATAAGCACACCTGATAGCAAAGCGATACGAACGGTCGCGGTCGAAAAAAATACGTGGATCCTTGAGGTGCCGGAAGATGTTTGCGAACGCGAGGGGTTTGCCGCCGGTACGCTGGCGAGTCTGACTATTAAGGATGGAGCAATTTCAGCGTCGTTTATTCCTCGCAAGTTGTCGTCAAAGATCGCTGCGGCTGATTTTATTTCCAGATATCGTGAGTTCATGAGCGAAATCGCCGACGTCGATTGACGAAATGATCAAATATATCAGTTTCGCCGATGCCGTCGACCTACATTTCACTTTGATGGAAATGTGGGGTGAATCGCGGTATGGGATCGAAGATAGACCGTTGATCGAGTCTGCATTGGCTCGTCCGAGACACGCCGCCGTGTATGAGAACGCCGACCTGGTTCGACAAGCTTCGACTCTATGCTTCGGTCTAATCAAGAACCATCCATGGACGGGCGGAAATAAACGAACAGCGACATTTCTAATGGACTATTTCTTGAAGCTGAACGGGCAAAGGCTAACCGCCTTACCCCGCGAAGTCTATCAGATGACTCTAGACGTCGAATCCGACCGTTGGTTTGTTGACGAAATTGAAGATTGGCTCCGAATACGCGTAGAGGACTACAGCGAATGAAAAAAGTACTCTTGATCGCCGGGGCACGACCTAATTTTATGAAGATCGCGCCGATCTATGCTGAGATGCGGCGGCGTGGCGATGAATTCGCGCCGATGATCGTGCATACGGGGCAGCATTATGGGGCGATGTCGGATTCGTTTTTTAGCGACCTAGGGATACCCCAGCCTGACTTTAATTTAGGTGTGGGTTCGGGCAGTCATGCAGTTCAGACGGCGGGCATGATGACCGAATTCGAGCCTGTCGTTATTCGTGAGAAGCCGGATTGGGTCGTTGTGGTTGGCGATGTTAATTCGACGATCGCCTGTGCTTTGGTTGCGGTTAAGCTTGGAGTCAAGGTCGCTCACGTTGAGGCCGGACTGCGTTCGCGGGACCGTGCGATGCCGGAGGAGATCAATCGAATTCTTACGGATTCGATATCGGATCTGCTGCTGACGACCTCGCAGGATGCGGACGTTAATCTTGCTGCTGAAGGGATTCCTGCCGAGAAAATTCGATTTGTCGGCAATGTGATGATCGACTCATTGCTCGAGCATCTCAAGGTCGCCGCGACATCGAACATCCGCGAAACCGTCGGTGTCGTCGAAGGCGAATACGCCGTCTGCACGCTCCATCGGCCGTCGAATGTTGATAACGAAACGACTTTCACGGGCATCATCGACGCGATCTGCGATGTTTCGCAACAATTGCCGATCATCTTCCCCGTACATCCGCGAACGAGAGCAAAGATCGACGAATTTGGCCTGACGCACAAGATCGCCTCGTCCAAAATCCGCCTGATCGAACCGCTCGGCTACATCGACTTTATGCGGCTGTATTCCGGTGCAAGGCTTGTATTGACCGATTCCGGCGGCCTGCAAGAGGAAACGACCGTGCTCGGGATTCCCTGCCTCACGCTCCGCGAAAACACCGAACGCCCCGTCACGATCACGATGGGAACGAATGTCCTAGTCGGCACCGATCCGAAAAAAATACGAATAACGGCAAACGAAGCGTTAAGCGATAGAGCCAAGCCGGAAGCCAAAGTTCCGCCGCTATGGGACGGCAAGGCTGCAGGGCGGATCTGTGATGTCCTGTCAGAACCACCTGCGGTAGCGGGTGGTTGATGGACCAAAATCGAAAACTCGAGAATTGAATAATCCTAAACTAAAACCACCCGCTACTGCGGGTGGTTCTGACAGGAATTACTTCGTTTTCTCCATCGGATAGCCGGCGTCTTTCCATGCTTTGGTGCCGCCGAGGAGAGCGAATGCTTGAGTGTAACCTTGTTTGCGTAGTTCAGATACCAACCTGGCACTGGTGTGTTCGTTGTGTCAGGAACAGTAGGCAATTATCTTTTTGCCCTTTGGTAACTTGTCCGCCGCGGTACCGATCTCGCCGGTTGTCATGTTGATCGCCCCGGCGATGTGGTCGGCGTCGTAGGTTTGCTTCGAGTGCGTATCGACAAAGATCGCCGATTTGGCATCAAACGCTTTCTTAGCATCAGCGAGCGAAATTCGCGGCGCGTCATCGACCGGAGTCGGAGCAGTGGTTGGCGTTGTCGGCTGAACCGGCGTTGCAGGTTTCGGTGCAACGGTAGTCGCCGGCGGGGCCGGTTTTGCCGACGCGACAACGGAATTTTGCGATGACGAGCAACCGATGACCGTCAGGCCGCCCAAAACCGCAATCCCTAAGGTTAGAATGGTCAGTTTCATATTTCTTACTCACCAAAAGCCGCGAGCACTTCGTCGGCGTGATTTGATACGTCTACCTTGTCGAAGATCTTGACGATCTTGCCTTTCTCATCGATCAAGAAAGTCTTGCGGGCAGTACCCATATATTTCTTGCCGTACATCGATTTCTCGACCCAAACGCCGTATTTTTCGACGACCGTCTTGTCAGTGTCAGCGATCAAAGTGTATGGCAATTCGAATTTCGAAATGAACTTCTGATGCGACTTCTCACTATCGATCGAAACGCCAACGACCTCAATATTCTTCTTGTCAAACTTATCGCTCGAATCCCGGAGCGAACATGCTTGCTTCGTTCAGCCAGGCGTCGCGTCTTTGGGATAGAACCAAAGCACGACACGTTTGCCTTTGAAATTCTTTAGGCTCACGGCGTTGCCATCTTGGTCGTTGGCAGTGAAATCCGGAGCTTTATCGCCTTCTTTCAGCATAATCATCCTCGAAACTGCTAATATCGTAGCACGAGCTAACTAGATAATGAAGTTGATCTCCGAGACAATTGCGATCAATATTCTCGATCAAATTCGCCATGAATTTCGCGATGAGATCGCCGAATTTGAGCATCGCGCTGCAAGCTGCGACACCTGTACGACGCCCGGAGCGTGCTGTCTTGATGCGCATTTTGTGAATGTTCGTATTTCGAGACTCGAGGCAAAAGCGATCCGAAATGCATTGAGCGAATTGCCAAACGAACTTCGTGAGAAAGTTGAGAAGCGAATTGGCGAGACAGTATCTACGTATAAGCTCGACGAAGTTATAGATACATCGACCGCGACATACGCTTGTCCATTATTCGAAAAAGGCGTCGGTTGTCTAGTTCACACGACCGCAAAACCGCTACCTTGCATAGCTCACGCATGCTATTCGTCGCCAAATGATCTGCCGCCGGACGAGTTGCTGGACGCTGCCGAAACAAAAGTCGAGCGGCTGAATGAACGCACATATGCACGTTCTCAGCCGCTCGTTCTGTTGCCGGTTGCGATCAGCGGGCGTTCGTCCATGAGGTAACGACGGCTCGCTGTTCCATCGTGCCGGTGTTCTCGAATCGCAGTTTCCACGTTCCGGCGGCCACCGCTTTATCCACAAATATCGACCTGAACCAACCGCTGGCCGTCACCGAGTTCGCTTCGTCTTTGCCAACAACATTGCCGCTCGGGTCGATGAGCGTGACCGAAACCTTTGCATCCGCCATGAACGTCAGGCCGAGATGTCGAGCAGCCTCGACCGGCAGATCGATCTCTACAGATTGTTTCGACGGAACGACGACCGACTTTGCCCAAGGCCTGTCAGAACCACCTGCGATAGCGGGTGGTTGGTCGTCCGCAATTGCGAACATATCTAGATCGGTTTCGTCACTTGCATATGGCCCTCTGCTTAAACCACCCGCTACCGCAGGTGGTTCTGACATTGAGAACTGCGACGCGTCGGGTGCCTCTGGCATGTGGTTGCCCTTTGGCCCGATGGCGAGGCGTGGTTTTACGAACGACGAGAAGTCCGACGTTCCTGTCAGATCGGTGTGGATGCTCTTCGATTCGGCATTATCAGCGATCAGCCATTTCGCCGAAGGCACCGGCACGACACCGTCGTTCCAAACGATCTCCTTGCACATCGTCGGCAACGGATTTCCGGCGAGAACGGAGAATTTCACACCCTTGCGAGCCTTGTTCGCACGGTTAAAATTGGCGACCTGATCTTGGCGAAGCTCCTTAATTGCCAACACATCCTCTTGCAGCGTCTCGAACGCCACGTTCATCACATCCGCACAGGGGGAGCCCATATTTGGCGTGCCGAGCATGATGAGATGCGAAACTTTCGGTCGCGGATCTTCAGCGACGTTCGGCTTCATGATCTGCGAGATGTAGTACCGCGAGATGAGGCCGCCCATCGAGTGAGCTACGAGATCTACGTGCCAGGCATTGCGGTCTTTTTGGGCAAACTCGATGTATTTTTCGAGCTCACTCGCATTCTGGCCGATCGAATTCGTCTTCTGCGTCGACAAGAACGAGCCACCCGTGTTCATCAACCCGTGCTCCGGCTTTTCGCCGACAGGATAGGCTTTCCAATCATACGAGTGCGAAGTCGTCAGAATATTCTGCCATGATTCCCAAGCACGCCAATTGCTCCACAAGCCGTGAACGAGGACGAGCGGTTTTGGTGCGACCTTGAGATTTTTGGTCATCTCATCGACCTTTTTGTTGTTCTCTTCGAGCTCAGCTTTGACACGCTGCAGCAGCCGAGGCCGACCGTCGTCGAACCAAGAATAGCCGCTCGAATCCCAAACGAGCTCTACAGATTGCTCCGAATTCGGTTCAACGCGAACGCCGATCTCAGCGTCTTTCAGCTCGGAGTCGGGACGTGCACCATCCCATTTGTCGCCTTTGTAAGTTTCCTTGAATCGGACATTTGCGTACTTCGTTTCGCCCGATTCGTTGAGCACCTTTGCCTTGATCTTGACGAGATTTCCGTCGATCGTGCCTTTGCTTTCTTGGATCGCATGCCAATCGTTCCAGTTCGGGTACTTCATATCTTCGAA
>JAEUQI010000011.1 GCA_016789145.1 Blastocatellia bacterium
TGCTCCGTGCGAGTGCATTTAGATGTCAAAGATCTACCTGCTGTCGAGATTGCAGTTATGCATTATTATATCACAAATAATACACACGTGAAAAAAATCTCTTGGTAGGCAGCCAATACATAAAAGGCAGTTTCTGAAGGACTTGGCCACTGAAAACCGCCATTAACAGACAATTGTTTACCTTGAAAGCGTCGAAGGCGACGCCGTGGCCTCGAGGTTCTTATTGCACCGGTACCAAAACAGATCGACAGAGCTTACGTCTATGATGCGATGTTCTTCTGTTGATCGGCCAGCAAATTGATCAAAAGTAAGGCTGCCCCGTAAATGGGCAGCCTTACTTTCTTTTTATCTAATTCTGATCGATCTCCATTAGGGTTCCGCCACAAAATCGACATTACCAATGTTGTCAGTCAGTGTTACGATTTGGCTTGGGGCAGAAAACGTATATCGCTTTGAATTAACGGTAACAACGTAGGTTTCCCCCGCTGCCAGACCATCGATGGAGAAGTAGCCGAAAGCAGACGTTTTGGCAATTCGCGGCTGTGTCAGGCTATTGCCCGTTATCGAGATCGCAGCATTTCGAATTCCTGAACCGTCGCTTAGCACAACTCTGCCCGATATCGAAGCGCCTGCGGCAGTAGGGGCAAGCGGCGGATTTGTTGGACCGAGTATTTCAAAATCATCGACCATAAATCCGTCGACGGCATAGCCTGCGCCGCTAAATCCCGGAGCAACCGATAATACGATCCGGAACGTAACGCTCGGCTGACCGACCAAACTAGGCACGCCCGTTGTTAGGTTGTAGGTTACCAATGTGTTATTTGATGTAATTGTCCAACCATATCGGTCGGCAAAGATCGATGCGTCGACCGGGCATCCGGTAGCAGGCCCGCGGTTGTACCAGTTAGTCGCGTTGGGATCGGCATTTACACCGAGCCTGTTCCAGGTCGCACCTTTGTCTGTCGAGTACTGCACCTGAACAGCAAACGGGCCGTTACAGAACGCGATCTCCATGCTACGCCGAAATCGTAGGGTGTACGCGCTTGCCGAGGACGTAAAGTTAAAGCTCGGCGTCTGCAGTACGCTGATATAGTCGCCAGCGGTAAGGTCTGCGTCGAGATCGGTTTTCCAAACGTTCACAGGCGAATTTACGGTTGTCAAGAAATTGGTCGGCACGCCACGCTCCCATTTGTCGATACCACCTTTGATCGACTGCGAACCGAAATCATCCGGATTTGTCTCAAAAGATCCGCCATCGCCTGCAAGGTACGGTGTACCGCGGTTAGGAAGAATTTGGATGAACTGAGTCTTTGTCAGGCTCGATGCACCGCCGTTGATGGTCAACGTTACCGAATATTTTCCGGGCGCAGAATAGAGATGTCCGGGATTCTCCAGCGTAGAAAGCGGCGTGCCGTCGCCAAAGTCCCACGACCACGACGTGGCCTTATAGCTAGAACTATTGAAATAAACTGGCTGACTGACGTACGCAAGCCTTAGATCCGCATCAAAAAGCGCGGTCGGCGCCGTAAACAAATCGGATGCGTAAAGACCGCGGCCATGCGTGGCTGCTATCACATATCGATCGCTTTGCCGTATTTGGAGCTGATCGACGCGGACATTAGCGAGCCCGGAATTCGAAGCTCCCCAAACGGTAGCTCCGCCATTCAGATCATCAGTTGTCCAAACCCCAAGTTCAGTCGCGATGGCGGCCTGGTCGCTATTTCCCGGATTGAACAACGCCCATCGAACAGGCATATCAGGTAAATTACCCTCGACTGAGGTCCAGCTTGTACCTCCGTTGGTGCTTTCCCAGATGCTGTTAACGCCGTAGTTACTATAGGTGACCAATAGATGGTTGTCGTTGCCGTTTTCGACCTCAACGCTTGAAACGTAGCCTCCGGCTGGCAGTCCAGTGCTGATATTCGTACTTGTCGGAGCTCCGGTGTGGGCGTTGTCGACCCTTACGATCCGCCCGCTGTCGGTGCCAAAGAATACTCTGTTCGCAGTGTTTGGCGAAACCTTGACCGCAGAAACTGTTCCTGAAAAAGTAGCTACAGCTACGTTAGCGAAGGTGGCTCCGGTTTGAGGATCGTCCCAACGAAGGTACTGGTTAGGATTCCGTGCCGCATACATCCGATTATTGACATCGTCATAATCTGTCGGATTGATAAACAGCCCACCGGACGCGGTGATATTCGTCCAGGAATTTCCTCCATCAATGGATCGGAAGTAATCGTTAAAAATGTATTGGGTGAATTGAAACTGCGGTTGATTTTGGTCAATGTGCGTAAATGCGCCGTCGCCACCCGTCACTTCTGTCGTCGGCTGAAGTCCAGCCGAACTGAATCGATGCGTGCCGTTGTCTTGAGATCCGGCGAGATAATAACTGGTAAACGCAGTGGGATGAATCGCCGCCGCGTAGAATTGGGCGGTTCGGTAATTCGAACTCTTTTCCCCGATCGTAGGTATTGCAGCATCAGCATTTGTCGAACGATACACACCACCATCGTTTACAAAATATGCCACTGACGAGCTTCCGGGTTGAAACACGATATTATGCTGGTCTGCATGAGTATACTGAAAACCAAAACCGCCGTACCAGTGAGAAACTTGGGTCCAAGTTCCGGCACCATCACCGCTAACGAACAGATCGATGCCACCGACATAAAGCCGGTCTCGGTTGTTTGGGTCAACGGCTATGGCTAGGTCGTACCAAGCCTGGCCATTTGAAAAGTCAGTAGCCGGGATTCCGGGATCAGTATCAGCGGGTTCCGTTCTCGATGTCCAAGTAGTTCCGGCGTTTGTCGTCCGTAATATTCCATTTACGACAGTGCCATTCTCAACCAACGCATAAACGTAGTTGGCGTCGTTCGGTGCACAGGCTAGCTCGATCCTAGCGGCGGCGATAGGCAATGTTTGAGCCGCTGCGAATGTGGCTCCCGCCGTTGTTGATCGATGGATAGAGCCGTCTAGAGCCGCAAAGACATCTCCATTTGCCGCAATGTCTACGTCGTAGGCAAAATTGCTTGTTGCTCCGGTAATACCCAAGCCGGTTCCGAGAACCTTCGTGAAACTAGTACCGCCATTTGTCGAGCGTTGCAAACCACCTGAAGCTGTTGCAACGAAAACCACACCGGTGCTATTCACCGCAACTTTCTGACAGTAGTTGAATAGCGATCCGGTCGTTGATGCTAATTGCGACCATGTCGTGCCGCCGTTCGTGCTCTTCCAAACGCCAAATCCTTGTATCGCGTCAATATTAAAGTAGCCTTCGCCAGTCGTGAAATACATGACTTGAGTGTTCGACGGGTCGTAGGCGATCGACGTTACTGCCAAATTTCCGAATAGATCATCAACCGGTGCCCAATTTGGCGACGCCGCATTTATATTGGTGGTTTTCCACAGCCCCCCTCCGACGCTGCCCGCCCAGACGGTATTGCCCGTACCGTCATTTGGGTCGACCATGAAAGCGCGAGTTCGGCCCCCTACGTTGTTAGGCCCTTGTTCCTTCCAGTTTACTCCGCTAATCGGAGCGACGTTGTCTCGCATCAGCCCGTCCTTATAGGCTTTCGCAGCGAGAAGTCGGTCGGTCGGGACATAACCCAATGCTGGGTCTTTTGTCATTCGTACTTCTTGTTCGATGCGCTCGGCCGGACTATCTTTCGACTTTTCGGACTTCTTATCGGTCGTATTGATTCGTTTCGCGATCGAGTCGGATGGCTCAACGAAAAGAGCCGCAATCAAAAAAATGCCGATAGAGACGACAGCACCGATAACAAAGACAAAATGTCCGGATATAGATCGGCGAGGTTCAATTCTTCGCATAAATGTTCTGTGTCGGTCCTTTAGAAAGGGCCGTTGTGACGTTAGCAATAGAGATCTGACCTAAAACTACTGACGATTCAAAACTGACGGAAGAGCTACGTCGCCCACTACTCCCCACTGTTCAATGCGGACTGAGCCATTTGTCGAGCTCAATATGTACCATAATCCCTGTCGGAAAATGGCTATGTCGGCTTTGCCATCACCATCGAAATCAGCAGGTGCCGGCACGTCCGTAGCAACGCCGAATTGGACGGCGCCATAGTTCGTTGCCGGATCGGTCGATGTGTACCAAGTGCCGTTCGACGGACGAAAGACGGCAATGTTGTCGCGGCCGTTCCCGTCGAAATCGACAGGAACGGCGATGTCGCCGCCGCTGCCCAGTTGAGTTGTCTGCACCAGTGAATCGCTGCTCCTCATCACGATCCAGAAACTTTGCGATGTAGATGTTGCTCCTGGCCGATAAACTGCTATGTCAGACCTTCCGTCGCCATCAAAATCGCCAACAAGAGCCTTATCCGTGGTCAATCCAAACGGCACGACCTGGATCGTCGATGTAGCTGAACGTGAAATGTACCAGGTGCCGTCCGATGGCCGGAAAACGCCGAGATCGGCTCGTCCGTCGCCGTCGAAATCCCCGGGGACAGGTGTGTCGCCCGAGAGTCCGAACGATTCGATACGATAGGTACTTGTCTGGCTGTTGAACACATACCAGACGCCATCACGATAGACAGCAATATCGGTTTTTCGGTCACCATCGAAATCCGCGGGCACCGGCTTATCGGTCGAAAAGCCGAACGGTATCGAGAACCAAGAAGTCGGGGTTCCGCTATACAATGCCCACCAGCTGGCGTTTGACGGCCTAAATATCGAAAGATCGGCCTTGCCGTCGCCGTCAAAATCGAACTTCTTGCCGGAAGCGCCGGCTTGATTGACCGTGAACGTGCGTCCGCTAACCGTAACCGTCGCCGAACGGGCTTGGGCGGAAGAATTTGGGGCGACATTGAACGTAACAGAACCATTTCCGTTCTGCGTCGGTGATGTGATCTGTGTCCACGCAGCGTTACTGGTAGCGAGATACGAGCACACACCGCCGGCAGTTACAGTGACAGTGCCTGTTCCACCGCTTGGTCCAAAGTTAACGGCCGTTTGATCGAGATTGGTTGGGCAGCCCGATGGCTGTTGTACCTGAAACTGTTTAGAAAGTACGCCGTTCGAAACTGTGATCGTGCCGGTTCGCGGTCCGCCGAAGTTCGGCTGAACCGAGAAGCTGACCGATCCGCTCGCATCACCTGCGGCTGCAGAGGTAACGCTCACGAATGGCGACGAAGAAACGGCTGTCCATGAACAGCCTGTCGCCATCGAGATGCTAAATGTGCCGTTGCCGCCAGTCGTTGGGAATGCCTGGGTCGATGGATTTAGAGTGTAATCGCAGGCCGTCGTCGATGTGGTCAAGTTTATCGTCCAGCCTCCGGCGATACTGCCTACGTTGTTTCCGGCGTCATCGACCGCATAAAGCCGCCAGAAACCATTCGGTGCACTGCCATAAAACGCCGCGAGCGTCGAGCCGGTTGGTGCTCCGTCGGGCGCCGGCGATGGAAACACATCACCTGTTTCAAAATCGGTCGGCTTAAACGTGCCCGTTGACAAAGTTCCCGAATCCGATAGCTGCGAGGCCGCCGCGTCGCTGAAAGTCAGGTTGATGTTGCCGATCTCATTCACGCCGCCCACGTCTGACATCAGCACGATACGTCGTCCATTCGGAGCAGCTAACATCACATCAACGTCATCAGGCGCCGTGTGGCTAAAGTTCGTAAGTGTTACAGTGGCATTGGTTACGGTTCCGAGTAGGCCAGAAACGAGCCGTTGTGATGGATAAGGATTAGCCACTCCCGTTGCCTGCAATCCGATCACGTCGGCCGAACTTATGACCGATATAGACCAACCACCTGAAATACTACCGGCGTTGGCACCTGTGTCATCAACCAAATAGAGCGACCACGTGCCATTAGGATCCATACCGCTAAAGACCGACAAGAATCTTCCGGTTTGTCCACCGGCCGGAGCCGGAGCCGGATAGGCATCGCCGGCCTCGAAATCGGTTGGCTTGAAGGTGCCGCTTGTGAGCGCCGCAGAATCGGGAAGAGATGCGGCTGCGGTGTCGTCGAAAACGAGATTCAAATTGGTCGCCGCCGTTGTTCCACCAACGTCGGACATTAGTACAACCTTGTTCCCATTTGGCGCAACGAGCAACAGGTCGACGTCGTCGGGAGCGGCATGGCTAAAATTCGTTAGATTGACCTGAACGGCCTGCACCAAACCGCTTTGGCCGGAAACAGCGATCTGAGACGGATAAAGCGAGGCCGGGCCGCTGGCCGGGATCGTCATCGCATTCGTATTAAAACCCGAGATAGCGTTGGTGATCTGGATATTGTCGATCCACCAGCCTTGACCGCCTTCCATATTGTCGGATGCGAATCGCCAACGAAGCCGGATCGATTGATTAGAAGTGTTGGCAGGCAAATTGATCTCAGTTGTGATAAACGAGATGGAATCGCCGGTCCATGCATTTCGGCCCGACAAAGTGCTCGCTACCATCGGCGTGTCATAGCCACCCGAAACGAAACTGCCGCCCGCCGTAATGATGTCTGTAAATCCGCCGGCACCGATCGAGATTTCCAGGACGCCACCGTCAAATTCGTAGTCCATCTGATATCGCTGGCGAAATGTCAGTTTGTGTCGAACATTGCCGAGCGGTATCGACGGCGACGTTACAGCAGCATCGCCGGTGACGAACGGATCGTTCGTATACATCGAATTCGGCGGTGAATCGGCGAAAGTTGTGACCGTTTTGAAAGGGTCGCTACCGCCGGAATTTGTTGACGTCCAACCAGAAGGCAAATTCGGAGAGGAAACCGAATCAAAATTCTCGCTAAATGCCACTGCCCCCGGAGCCAATGGGTCATCTTGCGCAGAAGCCGAACCTGTCAGGTCGGGAGCGAGCCATAAAAGACTTAGCAATATAGAAAAGACCATTGCCGTAGCGACATATGGGCCGGATTTGCGCGAGCTTTCGATCATTTGGATAATTCCCCAACTAATGAATGATAATGTCGAATTATCAACCTTAATCGCCTTAATAGCAAGAGATTGCGCTTCACATAAGCGAAAAAAGTAGGTAAGATTTGGAGAGTTTCACAAATATCAGGTCCACGATTTCGAGTGCGCGTCATGAGTAGTTTTAGATCAAATTCGACAGGTATAGTCGCATCGTTGTTGGCAGTCGTGTTGACTGTTCTGTCTGTATCGTCGCTCGGCGTGGCTCAGTTACCCGAAGACGCTCCCGTACTTATCAGCGAGGATGGTTCGACCGTAACATATGCGACGGTCGGCGGTGTTCCGGTCCGTTCAGTCCGCCCGACCCGCGATGAGATCGTGACCGTCTATCTCACCAACCTCGATCTGCTCGAAGATGAGGGAGCATCTGCTTTCCGTGCCGAGCTTCAAGACACAAGATATTACCGTTATCCGCTGCAGATCGTCGGATTCGAGCGTACGCAGGAGCGGAAGAACGTTTACGCATTGTCGATCAGAGTTGCCGGTTTGCCGGATCTGGGTGAAGCGCTTGTTCGCGTCACCTGGCGCGGGATGTCAAGCAACCGAACTCGCCTAATGATCGGCGAAAAAGGCCGCCGCATTACCGATGACGAAGGAGCCTTGCCGACTCCGATGCCCGCAACCGAAAAATGGACCAAGACGCGCACTGCGAATCGTGCCGCTCTGCCATGGTCAGGCGACCGTGTGCGGTTCATGACACAGGCGACGTTTGGCGTTAATTCCGCTACCGAACTGAAATTGCGTCGTCTCGGTTACAATACCTGGCTCGAACAGCAGATGGACGAGCAGCGTTACCTCCAGTTCACATATCCTGAGTTTCCGTTGCAGCCCCAAGTTCCGGTGCCAACTTGTGACGGCGACACACAACCGACGGACGTTCCGATCACGTGTTTCCGTGATCGTTACACGATGTATCCGCTGCAGAATTGGTTCTACAAAGAAGCTTTGTATAACGAGGACCAGCAACTTCGAAGACGTGTTTCATGGTCGCTGCACCAGATTTTCGTGATCTCGGGCAGACAATTGACGCAACCCTCGAGAATGTTGCCGTACATTCAGATCTTGGATCGTAATGCGTTCGGAAATTACCGAACGTTGCTCAAGGAGATAACGCTCAATCCCGGAATGGGCAACTACCTCGATATGGCGTCGAGCACCGTCCAGAATCCGAATGAGAATTATGCACGTGAGATCCTGCAGCTTTTCAGCATCGGACTCGATATGCTTAATCAGGATGGCACGCCGATCCTAGACGGACAGGGAAACAAGATCCCGACGTATAATCAAGAAACCATCGTAAATTTTGCAAAGATCTTTACAGGATGGTCGTATTGCAACGTTGGCTGTCCGAATTCTCAACCTGGCATTGTGAATTATCGCGATCCGATGGTATTGACGCCCGCGAATCACGATACTACGTCGAAAACCCTGCTTAATTATCCGGGAGCCACGCCGTTCGTGCCGGCGGGACAAGATCCTAACGTCGATCTCGATGCCGCTCTCGATAATATTTTCTATCATCCGACGACGGCGCCGTTCATCAGTAAGCTGTTGATACAACAGCTGGTTACGAGTAATCCTACACCTGCCTATGTTGGGCGTATATCGGCGGTTTTCCGCGATAATGGTTCCGGTGTTCGCGGCGATCTGAAAGCAGTCGTGAAAGCCATCTTGCTAGACCCCGAAGCTCGCGGCAACGTGAAGACCGATCCAAATTATGGGCATCTTCGTGAGCCGGTGCTGTTCTTGACGAGTTTTATGCGGCCGTTTTCACCTGTAGCTGCAAACAACATCATAGTTCCCGTCGCGTGCGGTGGACTAAGCGACGGCGTGATCAACGGACTTTCGCAGCCACTTGATCAGGATGTTTGGAATCCGCCGACTGTCTTTAGTTATTACCCAATGGAGTACATCATTCCGAACACACCGCTGGCCGGACCGGAATTTCAGATCTTCTCGACCGGAACTGCGCTGAAACGTCCGAACGTTGTTAACCAAATGGCACCGCCGAATCTTTCTACGAGCGGCGGCATCAATGCCGCATCAGGGGCTGCGTCGAACACACCTTGCGGTACGCGAATTCAGTTGACGCGGCTTCAAGATCTGGCGGCCGCCGATGCGACAGGTGGCCAGCTTGTAGATACGCTAAATCGTGAGTTGCTAAATGGTTCGATGAGTTCGGCATATAGGCAGCAGGTTTTGAACGCAGTGACAGCAGTTTCGGCAGCTGACACGCTCAAGCGTGCGAGAACGGCGTTGTATATTATCGCGACATCATCGCAGTATCAGGTTCAGAGGTAAGCAAATGAAAAAAGATCGTCGCGAGTTTCTAAAGTCATCGTGCAAAGTGCTTGGCATGACAGCGTTGGCCACCCAAATGCGGCATTTCGGCCTGATGGACGTGCTTGCCCAATCGAGCCGTTCAGAATCCGGTGAAGCCGGCGACGATTATAAGGCTCTGGTGTGCCTTTTCATGAATGGCGGTAATGATAGCCACAATACATTTATTCCAAATTACACTGAGGGCTACAACCTATACGCCGCCGCGCGCCAGGCCCAAGGTCTTGCGATCGCACAAAACACTCTGCTGCCCATCACGCCACCATCTATGGGCGGGCAAGTTTGGGGATTCAACCCTGCCATAACGGAACTGAAGCCGTTGTTCGATCAGGGTAAGATGGCGGTCGTTGCCAACGTTGGTTGTCTCGTCCAGCCGTTGACTCGCGCAACTTATCAAGCCGGGGCTCCGCGGCCGTATCAGCTGTTTTCGCATCCTGACCAAGTGGAACAGGCCAGAAGTGCTATTTCTAGCTTCAAATCAACGACCGGCTGGGGTGGCCGCGTTGCAGACAGAACCGGCGGCTTGAATCCAGGTGCGGGCATCCCGATGGTGACTTCGATCGCGGGTGCAACTCTCTTTAATATCGGAGCCAATACGGCTCCGTTAGTCGTCACTGCTTCGCCCACGCCGCTAAATCAAGTTTTAACACTTTCAGGATTTGGAACGGCAGCAGACGAGCTCGCACGGCGTGCAGCGATGGATAATGTTCGCGCTATGGATCTTAACTATACGATGGTTCAACAAGCGAGTACGTTGACCCAACAGGCGTTGAACGCAAGTCAACAACTTAGCACTGACCCGACGCTGACCGTAACATTTCCGTCCACTAGTCTTGGAAATCAGCTGAAACAGGTCGCGAAACTACTCAAGTTTCGTGTTGGCCTCAATATGAGCCGCCAGATCTTCTTTGTTGAGCTTGGTGGGTTTGATACGCATAGCAGCCAGGTCACACCTCACAGGAACCTTCTCATACAGGTCAGCCAAGCGGTGCGTGCTTTCTATGACGAAACCGTTGCACAGGGTATTTCGGACAAGGTTACGCTATTTACGCTCTCCGATTTCAGCCGAACACTGAATCCCGCGGGATCCGGTGGTGGTGTTGGTTCTGACCACGGTTGGGGCGGAGCTCAGTTTGTTGTCGGCGGAGCTGTTAATGGTGGTGACTTTTACGGCAGGCCGACATCGAACGGTACGATCGTCCCGACGCTTGTAAACGGTGGAGCTGATGACGCCGATGCTCGTGGACGCTTCATACCGTCGGTCTCGGTTGAGCAATACGCCGCTACGCTGGCACGTTGGTACGGGCTCTCGGAGACCGACATGCCGCTTGTGTTCCCTAATATTGGTAATTTCTCGACCTCAAATCTCGGCTTCATGCCGGCACCGTAGGCTCTAGTGGGCGGCGGTGGTCATTGAGTTCGTATTTGGTTCGACGTGTTTTGAGCAAGCCTTATCGACAAGCTGTTCGACCAGTGTATCGATATGTTTGCCGATACCAACTCGTGCGTTTGCGAGCTCAGACACGATCAGAAAGCGTGCCTTGTCGAGCAGCGTCTGCTCTCGGAATGAAAGCTTCTTTATTCGACTCAGGTAGGTCAATTTCTTCAGGACATCAGCTATCTCAAATAGATCGCCGGAGCGAACCTTGTCGATGAATTCTTTTGATCTGGACTTCCAATCAGATGGGAGCTGATCGAAATCCTTTTCAAGATCTTCAAGCAATTCCTTACATTGCCGATTATTAAAGATAGGCCGTATTCCGAGAGTTTGAGTACTTTTGTCCGGCACGAAGATCGTCGACCTATCGCCGAGCAGACGCAATGAAAAGCCGCTGACAAGCTGGTCTCCCAACTTTATTTCGGAATGGGATTCGACTAAGCATACTCCTTGATTTGGGTATGCAACCTTTTGCCCAACGACCAATTTAATCATTGTCGTCCACCAAACATCAGAAAAGCCAGAAATACCCTTAACACAAGGCTCCACGCGACCTGACCGCACATCTCAACTGTTGAAGTACGGTCAGTATAGCACACTATCGCGGCATTTTGGAATATTTTTTGAAACAATAACCAGACACCTCATACCACAAAAAAGGTTGTCTGATCCTCGGACCAGACAACCTTATTGATTCGCTAAGATATAGAGCCCAGCCTATTCTTCCGAGATCCAATTGAAATCACTTATCTCGTCTGTTAGCAACACAATTCGAGATGAAGGATTGAACGTGTACCGTTTAGACGCCACACTCATAACGACCGTCTGCCCGGCTAATACGTCGTCGAACCGATAGTATCCGAAGGTTCCTGTCTTGGTTATTCGAACCGAGCCATCCTCTTCGACAAGCGCGACCTGTACATTTCGAATACCGAATCCTTCCGCCGTTGTCAGGCGGCCGGAAACACTGGTGAACGATGCCGATGGAGGCAAGTAGAATCCAATGTCGAGCGTATGGTTGTTCGAACCGGCACCGCCGGTGGTGTGTGTAACGACCGGGAAGTTCCCAGTTGGCGAGCCTGCTGGGTTAGCGACCGTTACCGCATCCGAATCCGTCGCATCGTCGTCTCCGGCTTGGGACGTCTGGTCCTTTGAGGTCAAGATCAAACCGGCTAGCGGTCCGCCTACATTATAGTTCGCCGGATTGTCGAGACGGATCTGATAGGCGGTGTTCGGTAGAACGCTGCGTTGGCATGAGAGTGGTGTTGTGTAAGTCACAACCAGTCGTGGTGCCGCCGCGCTATTGTCGTCCCAAGATTCGGCTTCCCTGTATAGCGACGTGGTCGATGATCCCGTGATACGAAATGCCATCGAATTGCCGCTTGCCCAACCGCCGCGATTGACGATCGCCTGAACGATATTGGTCAACGAAGGGGTGCTTGTATTTGTTGTCGCAGCATTTGTCCAGGCTCCAGGCGACCAACTTACGTCTTGACCTGAAAGCCAAGTTCGGCCACTGATGTTGTTTGCGGTTGTTGCAAACGTCGCAGCATTGTCTGCGTTCTGACCTTGGATCGTATATGTAGGACTACCAGCCGAAACGGTACCACTATTGTTGGCAGTGAACTGGATATATGCACCAGTGATGGTAGCTCCTTGTGGGATCGTGATGTTATTGAATCTCACGCCTACATTATTTTGCGCGGTTCCTCCACCGTTATCATCCCCGAAGAAGTCAAGGTCCGTGCTATTCAGCGTAACCGCTCCGCCCGTGGTCGCTTGTTCGGCATCGTCTGAGCTCGAGTTCACTCGAACGTCGACCGAGCCCGGCGTTGTGCCGCAGGCGTAGGTCGACATATTGGTGTTGTTTGCTCCGCCAAAGATGTAATGACCGTTCGCATTTGTCGTCGTGGACCCTACCTGAGCGTCGACGGTTCCGTTGTTGTCGGTATCGCCCCAAAGAGTTACTGAAGCATTTGCGATCGGAAGTTCACCGGGGTCTTGGACGCCATTGCCGTTTGCATCTCGCCATATCCGATTACCGATCTCGATAGGAGATTGGTTACACATAGCAACGAGCGAACCAAGGCCGTTCGTTTTACCGAAATCCGGTTGTCCAACACCGCCAAGACCGTTGTAAATGCGATATGCTCGGTCAGCGTTTCCAGTATTGTTGTTCCACAGGCGGATGCCACCGTCGAATGTTGCTCCGCTGTCGATCGTTCTGCTTATAGGATCGAGCAAGGTGGAAACGACATGCTGGCGTCCCGGAATGTAGAGCAGCGAACCCCACGATACTTCGTCGTGATAGTTAGCACCGTTCGGCGTTAAGCAGAAATCATCGTTATGGTAGAATTCGCCTTCGCCGGGGCCTTGTCCAGTGTTCTGAGGCGCTGTTCCGGTGCCGCCGCAACGACCGTTGCTTTCCAGTGTCCATGAGCCAAATGAACCGCACGCACGCAAAGTATCACCCGCAGTACGCTTAGCATCAGGGCCAGCATCGAGGGCAGCGTCTCCTGTTCGGTCGCGGATACCCAGGATCATATTCCCGTTCTCAAACTCGATATCGGTCAACCACGGCATCGGATATGCGAAATCTGCTTGGATCGTTGCTACCCATGGACGCCATTCTGCCGCGACGCCCGGGTCGGCAAATCCACGATTATAGTTAAGTGGTGTAGAGAAAACTGGAGTGGCCGTTATTGCGAGCGTCGTAGGATTGACGGCGAATACGTAAGCGAAAAGGTTAGTCGCACTTGGGGTACCGCTTTCAGACGTACACACAACACCAATATATACGGTGCCGCGATAGAAGGTTACAGCGAACGGACGTTTGTTATTGTTGTTCGAACAATTCGCACTCGTGCCGCCCGGAGTTGGAAGTGTCAATGAAGTTACCGAAGCACTGCTACCGAGGTTTGCACCAGTTGTTGGATTTAAGGCATAGAGGCGCCGGTCTTCCAGATTCATGACGAACAGACGGCTATTGTCGTCTGCCAATGCCATACCGCCGAGGCTTGTCTTTCCGGTCGCATCCCAACCTGCATCACCATTATCGTTCGAGTAATCCAATACGTCATGGCTGTTTGTCGTTGCGTTCGGAACGGTAAAGGTCGAGACCACAGCACTTGTCGTCGGATTCACAACATAGATCGCTCCGGGATCGTCCGTATTGTTGAGGATCCCATCAGCTCCCGGACCGAATCCTGAGTGCTTCTTGAAATACGACGCAACATAGATACGGTTGGTCGCACGGTTGTAAGCGATCGAATTGATCGTTCCAAGCGTCGCTGCGGTGGTCGTCAATGAATGAGTAAGTGGATTGTCGTAATTTGCAACGGTTGTGTCCGTGAACGTCGTGCCGGCGAGATATGGAAAATCGTAAAGGACCGCGTTTGCCGAATAAGTTCCGTTTGAAGCACCTTGAGCATATCTTGGAACGACTATGGTCGGATTATTCTGACAATAATCTTCAGCTCTCGTTACAGCAAGATTGACGTTGGAGGTGTTTAGATTATTCACGAAGTGCACCGTCGAACCCGAGTCTGTCGCGGTGCCGCCTAGTACTGAATCGTTGCTGCGTGCAGACGGTGTAAACCCGCTAGGTAGCGTGGTGAACTCGACGCGATACGGACCCGTCCCACCGGCAACCAACGAGTATGTCCCGTCTGCTAATGTTGTGGCCGTTCCCTGCTGCGCTCCGAGGGCGTCATACGCCCGCACAGTTACGCCTGCTACGCCTGCATCGATCGAATTTGTTCCTGATGCGGTGTCATAAACGCCGTTTTGATTGTAATCCTGAAACACACGGCCGGTTATAGTTCCGGCCATCATCGCTTCGCTCATGTTTTCGTCACGCGAAAACTGGGCAAATGACGGTGTTGAATACCAAAAGACGAATGTCAACGCTACAAATGCGGAGACTGTTAACAGAGCCGCGACATGGCGGACAGAAAGATACTCACGTTTCATAATCAGTTCGATCTTCTTGGGTTGGGACTTGGCTGGGTGGGAAGCGCCCCAAGGAGGGTGCCTAGAGTTGGGCGCAATAAATGCGACCTGAGACAGTTTAATACACACTGCTCAACAGTGTCAAACAATTTTGTGCAACTTTTGGGCTATTTCTTTAGGCGGTCCGCAAACTGCCTTCTAAACTTCGCGACCTTTGGAGCGACGACAGCGGCACAATACGGTTGGTTAGGATTATTCGCAAAATATTCCTGATGGTAATCTTCGCCGGGCCAAAACTTTTCAAACGATGTGACCTCGGTAACGATCGGCTTGTCGTAAATGGCCGCTTCACTGATCTCTGCCATGACCTCATGGGCTGTTTGACGCTGCTCTTCTGAATGATAGAAGATCGCCGAGCGGTACGAGGTACCGATGTCATTGCCCTGACGATTTAATTGGGTAGGATCGTGAACCGTAAAGAATACGCGAAGTAAGTCGGCGTATGATATCTGCGTCGGATCGTACCGGATCTGAACTACCTCGGCGTGGCCAGTGGTTTCCGAACAGACCTCTTGATAAGTTGGGTTTTCTTTATGGCCACCGCTGTAACCGGAAACCACGTCTTCGACACCAACAAGGTCGTCAAAAACCGCCTCGACACACCAAAAACATCCTGCTGCTAAAGTTGCTGTTTCAAGTTCCGCCATTATTTCCTCTCGCTATTGGCCAAGTCGAACATAAACTCCAATATCTCGACATTAGTTCGGGCCTGCTTTACGGTCTCTCCCCAAGTATACAATCCATGTCGGCGGATAAATATTCCCACCGCTGAAATATCATCAGCCAATACATTTGCGACCACGTGCGATAGAGCTACGTGGTCAGATGAATTGTCGATCACAGGAACACGCGCGACTTGGTCAAATCGATCGATAGTCTCAAGCGCGACCAGTGTCTCATAACCTGTGAACTCCAAAGCGCCATCAACATACTTATCATCGGATAACAAAATTCCGGCGACGCTCTGGGAATAGAGTACGCATCGAGCACGAGGACGCATACGATAGATCGCAAGATGCAGAAGCGAACCATCCGATGGCCTTCCAAACCCTTGCAAGATCTCAGCATCATCGTCGAGCTCGAGAAAGTTCGTTTCGTCGAGATCCCCGATGTCATCACCGGCAGACGTTATGAAAAGTCTCGTCGGCTTTCTCGCCAAAAGAACGCTGAAGTTCCCGCTCGATCCTCGAAGCCAGTTGCGACCGTGAAAGTATCGGCCGATGGCGGCAAGCTCCTGTGTTAGTGGCGTTGGTTTGACTGACATACTTCTCAATTTACAGTCTGAAAGGAAATGCACAAATTTTCAATAGAATTCTCACCGTTTTGGTAGTTTAATTAGCAAACAACAAAAATTGAGCTGATCGCCCACGCTCGGCCGACGACGATTATGCGAATCTTAAATTGTGCGATCACATTGACCTTGTTCCTTTTGCTTACAATTCATACGAATTACGGCCAGTCGTTTTCTGAGAACTTCGATTCAGTACTTCCGACCGGTTGGAGCGTTCAGAATAATAGCGCCGCCGGGACAACTGGCTGGTTCGCGGGAAACACAGGTGTTTTCAGTTCGCAGGCCGGAGCAACATCGTCCTATATCGCTGCAAACTTTCAAAACACAACTGGTGCGAACACTATCAGTAACTGGTTGTTTTCACCAGTCCGCGTTTTTCGAAACGGAGACACCGTAAGGTTTTTCACACGAACGGTAAGTACCGGCGGCTTTCCTGATCGGTTGCAGTTGAGGTTGTCGCTCGCCGGCGATAGTGTTCGCGTTGGCAGTACGGCGACGAGTGTAGGCGATTTTACGACGCTGCTGTTGGATATTAATCCGTCCTATTCTACTAATGTTTATCCAACCGTCTGGACACAATATACGGCAACGATCTCAGGCTTAGCGGCGAATACCGCTGGTCGAATAGCGTTTCGATATTTCGTTGAGAACGGAGGTCCGCTGGGTGTGAATTCGGATTACATCGGGATCGATAGTTTTCAATACACTTCACTCGGCCCAACCTCAGGAACCGCTTTCGTTGCGGGACGACTCTTGACTCCCGAAGGCCACGGCCTGCGGAATGCAGTAGTTTCGATAATAGACCAAGCCGGCCAAACGGTTTCAGTAAGGTCAAGCAACTTTGGCTATTTTAAGATCGAGAATCTTGATACCGGTCAATCCGTTGTCTTAACGGTTTTGTCGAAACGCTACACTTTCCAGCCGGTGCTAATAAACATGAGCGGATCGATAAATGATCTTGAAATAACGGCTCAGCAGCCTCAATAGCTATTCTTCGTCTTGCCGTAGGCTTTCTATGACCGAAAGGTCCTCGAGCGTCGTGACATCCCCTGCGACGGTGCCGCTTGATGCGAGTTCGCGAAGTAATCGACGCATTATCTTGCCCGAACGAGTTTTAGGCAAAGCCTCGGTGAAACGAATGTCATCAGGTTTTGCTAAGGCTCCGATCTCTTTTGCGACGTGAGCACGAAGCTCATTTTTGAGATCATCGCTACCTGACCGGCCTCCTTCGAGCGTGACGAACGCGGCGATAGCTTGGCCTTTTAGGTCGTCTGGGCGTCCGACAACCGCGGCTTCGGCAACTGCTTCGTGCGATACGAGAGCAGACTCTATCTCAGCAGTTCCGAGCCGATGCCCACTTACATTTATTACATCGTCGACGCGTCCCATTATCCAAAAATACCCACGATCATCACGACGGGCACCGTCACCGGCGAAATACCTTCCCGGAATTTCAGACCAATACGCCTGTTTGTAACGTTCGTCGTCGCCCCACAACGTTCGAAGCATCGACGGCCAAGGATGAGTCGCGACGAGATAGCCGCCTTCATTCGGGCCAACAGGCTTTCCGGCTTTTGTGACAACGTCAAGCATTATTCCCGGCAATGGACGAGTCGCAGTTCCGGGAACTGTCGGTGTGGCTCCCGGAAGCGGCGATATCATCACCGCTCCAGTTTCGGTTTGCCACCATGTATCGACTATCGGGCACCGATCTTTGCCAATTACGGAGTGATACCACATCCACGCCTCTGGATTTATCGGTTCGCCTACTGTTCCCAAAAGCCGCAGTGATGACAGATCGTGCTTGAGAGGGTACTGTTCGCCCCATTTGATGAACGCTCGTATTGCGGTCGGCGCCGTGTAAAAGATCGTCACGCGATTGCGTTCGATGATATCCCAAAAGCGGTCGAAATCTGGAAAGTTCGGGGCACCTTCGTACATCATCACTGTCGCACCGTTGGCAAGCGGACCGTAAACAACGTAGCTGTGGCCTGTGACCCAACCGATGTCGGCCGTACACCAATAAACGTCTTCGTCCTTAAGATCGAAAACCATTTTCGCCGTATATGCCGCCTGAGTTAGATAGCCGCCGGTCGTGTGCAAGATGCCTTTCGGCTTTCCGGTTGTGCCGGACGTATAGAGGATATATAGCGGATGCTCGCTGTCGAGCTCGATCGGCGAACAATCTGCATCGACGGCAGCCATCATCTCGTGCCACCAATGGTCGCGACCAGCACGCATTGAAACATCGCTGCCGGTTCGCTTGTAGACGACAACGCCTTTGACGGTAGGGCAATGTGTAACGGCTTCGTCGACGACCGACTTGAGCTTGATCTCGGTGCCGCGACGATAGCCGCCGTCGGCAGTGACAATAAGTTTGCAGCCGCCGTCGTTCACACGATCGCGAATAGCGTCCGCTGAGAAACCACCAAAGATAACGGTATGCGTCGCACCGATACGAGCACAAGCGAGCATTGCTATAGCGAGCTCGGGCACGAGCGGCATATACAGAGCAACACGGTCGCCCGTCTCGACACCGAGCTTTTTCATTACGTTAGCGAATTTGCAGACCTCACGATGAAGCTGAAGGTAGGTCAGTGTTCGCTGTTCGCCGGGCTCGCCTTCCCAGATGAACGCCGCTTTGTTCTTACGCGCAGTCGTTAGATGCCGATCGAGACAGTTATACGAGACATTGATCTTGCCGCCGACAAACCATTTGGCAAATGGCTCGTTCCATTCGAGCGTCGTATGCCATTTCTCAAACCAATGCAATTCCTCAGCCTGTTTCGCCCAAAACGCAGGCACATCGGCAGCGGCTTCGGCGTAGATCCGTTCGTATTCCTCAAAACTCTTGATGTGAGCATTCGCTGAAAATTCGGCTGACGGTGGAAATACCCTGTGTTCTGATTGAAAGGATTCGATGGCAGTTTGTTCGGACATATGACTTGAGTATAAAGTATCGGTAACACCCTATGCCACTGTTAGAAATGCGTGACATCGTCAAGGAGTTTCCCGGCGTCAAGGCACTGGACGGCGTGAGCTTTACGCTGGACGCAGGAGAGTTTCATTCGCTCGTAGGCGAGAATGGCGCCGGCAAATCGACACTTATGAAAGTGCTCTCGGCGGTCTATCCACATGGCACCTACGAAGGCGACATCTTGATCGATGGTTCGGTTCGATCATTTCGCGGAATTCGAGATTCTGAGTCGGCTGGCGTTGCGATCATTTTTCAAGAACTCTCACTCGTTAAGGAACTCACGGTCGGTGAGAACATCTTTCTTGGCCAAGAACCTAATCGTTTTGGCGTGATCGATTGGGCGGAGCTTTATCATCGGGCATCTTCCCTGCTTCGCGATCTCGATCTGGATCTAGATCCGCGAGTTCAAGCCGGAAGCCTTGGTATTGGCCAACAACAACTGGTCGAGATCGCTAAGGCATTAAGCAAAGACGCTCGCATTCTGGTGCTAGACGAACCAACAGCTGCGTTAACAGAATCTGAGGTCGAAACTCTTTTCGGCATTCTCGAGAAGCTCCGAGCCAAAGGCGTCGGGATGATCTACATCTCGCACAAGCTTGACGAGGTCTTTCGCCTGAGTGACCGTATCACTGTTTTGCGAGACGGTCGAACTGTTGGCACACACGCTGCCGCAGAACTATCGAAAGACAGAGTTATATCAGCGATGGTCGGCCGCGAGGTCGGCGACATCTATCCGAAGCCCGACCATCAATACGGAGACGTTGCGATGCGTGTCAGTGGATTGACCGTTTACGACATCGATGTTGCGGATAAGAAACTCGTTGATAATGTTTCGTTTGAAGTCCGTCGCGGTGAAGTTCTCGGAATCGCAGGACTCATGGGAGCCGGACGCAGCGAAACTCTCACCGCGATCTTCGGCGGCTGGCAAGGCCGCTGCGACGGCCAGATCGAGGTCGATGGGATCGCGAAACGGTTTCGCTCGCCGAAAGAGGCGATCGCCGCGGGCCTCGGCTTCGTCACCGAAGACCGCAAGCGTTACGGCCTGCTGCTCGACCAAACGATCATCGACAACATGACGCTCGCAAGTTTGAAGAAAGTCTCCGGTAGCTTTCTGACGGATCGCGCAAAAGAGGCAAAGGCCGTTTCGGCTCAGATTTCCAGCCTAAGGATCAAAACACCATCGGCGTTCACAGTAGCAGGAACACTGAGCGGCGGCAATCAGCAGAAGGTCGTGCTTGGGAAATGGCTGTTAACCGAACCAAAGGTTCTGTTTCTCGATGAGCCAACCCGCGGCATTGACGTCGGTGCCAAGCAAGAGATCTACGCCGAGATCAATCGACTGGCAAAGCAAGGCCTCGCGATCGTGCTGGTCTCATCAGAGCTGCCCGAGTTACTCGGTCTTTCTGACAGAGTAGTTGTCCTGCACGAAGGTCGTATGTCGGGCGAATTTAGTCGGCAAGAAGCGACACCGGAGAAAGTAATGGCAGCCGCGACAGGACAAATGATTTAACAATGAGCGAAGCAAAATCAAAGCAATTCGATAGTTCGTCGCTGCGTGCGTACGTGATGATCGCCATTCTGGCATTGATATGGCTGCTGTTTCATTGGCTGACGGGCAGTACGTTCCTGACGCCGCGTAATCTATCTAATCTGATGACACAGATGTCTGTTACCGGCATTCTCGCAGTTGGAATGTTGATGTTGATCGTGTCGGGCAACATCGATCTGTCGGTCGGTTCTGTGTTGGGGCTTGCGGGTGGCGTGGCTGCCTGGGCGTTGGTGGCAGGTTACGGATTGCCGGTCGCGATGTTGATGGCGATCGGTATTTGTGTTGGTGTCGGATTGTTTCAGGGGACTTTGACGGCATACCTCAATATTCCTGCGTTCATCGTGACGCTTGGCGGCCTGCTCGCATGGCGAGGCGTCGTTAAATGGCTGCTCGGCGGGAACACGATACCTATTTCAGACGATACGTTCAAGGCAATGGGCCAGAGTTATATCGGTACGACTGCTGGTTGGGTACTCGCTGCTGTCGCGGTCGCGTTCGTCATTTTTATGGCGATCCGCAGGGCCCAAAGTACGAAGACCTACGGTCTCGGCGAGGCAAACTACACCGGAGAATTGCTCAAAACCGTATTGCCCGTTTTAGCGATCATCGCGTTCATCTGGGTGATGAATTCGTACGAAGATCGTGGCGTTCCGACGCCCGTGCTGATGCTCGTGGTCGTCGCCTTGCTTGGGGGATTCATAACAACATCGACGACGTTCGGCAGATACCTTTATGCGATCGGCGGCAATGCAGATGCTGCAAGGCTTTCCGGCATCAATAACAAACGCAACGTCTTAGCTGTGTACGCCATTCTCGGTGCGGTCACAGGTCTTGCGGCTTTGATCTACTCAGGTCGCGTCGGCAGTGCAACGCCGGACGCGGGCGTTCTGAAAGAACTCGACGCCATCGCTGCCTGCGTTATCGGCGGTGCGAGCCTGATGGGCGGCCGCGGCACCATTTTTGGTGCTTGTCTCGGAGCCCTAATAATGGCAAGCCTAGACAACGGCATGTCGCTCTACGGCGTTCGTGATTTCCTACAGGACATTGTAAAAGGCTCGATCCTAGTCGCCGCCGTTGGTTTGGATATGTTCGGGCGAAAGCAGGGCTGATATGGCTGCGTTTTCGTTCAAAAGACTTGGAATCATTTTGTTAGCGACTGTGGCGGTCCTTTATGTGATCGCATGCGCATTGCTGTATTTCAATCAACGTTCATTCATCTATCGTCCGGTTACATCGCCGCAAAATCTAAGCAGTGCATTCACAACGATCGAATCGGAAGGCGAGAAACTTAGGATCCTGACTAGAACGACAGGCACGTCGAAAGCCTTGATCTATTTCGGAGGAAATGCTGATGACGTTTCAACATATCTCCCTAGTTTCAGTGAAGCTTTTCCCGACCATAACTTGTTTCTCGTAAATTACCGCGGTTACGGAGGAAGCACAGGAGAGCCTTCCGAGGCCGCTCTTTTTGCTGACGCACTCGCGGTCTATGACAACGTTAGTGCTAACTATCCCAAAGTTTCAGTAATTGGACGTAGCCTCGGAAGCGGTGTCGCTGTCTATTTGGCTTCGGTCAGGCAGATCGAGAGTCTGATATTGGTTACGCCTTACGACAGTATCGAGAATGTCGGAAAGAAGCATCTTTCAATTTTCCCGATAGGTCTACTCTTGAAAGACAAATACGATTCTGCGTCGAGGGTGAAAGACGTTTCGGCGAAAACACTGATCATCCTTGCAGAATCAGATAGAACCATCCCACGAGGAAATTCAGAATCGTTGATCTCACAGTTTCCAGCGGAGCAAATTCGACTCAAAACACTGCCGGAAACTACTCACAATTCGGTGGTGTTGTCCAAAGGGTACTTACCATTAGTTCGTTCGTTTCTCAATGACTAGGTGAATTGAAGCTCACAAGTTTTTGGTCGCAAGAAGGCTACTATACAAATAGTACCTTCAACCGCCAATAAAACTCATCGACCTTGAAGGTGAAACAAATGCCGTGTCATTTATGTAATGACGCGGTTCTTTTTTCATTACGACGGTTTTGATGAAATCGATGATCTCGTCCCGTGATGCGCCGCCGCGGAGGACGTCACGCAGGTTGTGTTCTGATGTTGAGAACAGGCACGTGCGTATCTGGCCGTCGGCTGTTAGGCGGATACGGGAGCATTGGCCGCAGAACATCTCAGTAACAGGTGCGATAATGCCGATCTCGCCGGGCGAACCATCGGCGAATTTGTATTTCCACGCAGTCTCACTGCCGCGGGTCTTATCGACGAGTTCCAATGGAAATGCAGCGTGTATCGCCTCGTGAATCTCGCGGCCTGACACGACCTGTTCGCGGTTCCATTCGTGGCCGCTATCGAGCGGCATGAACTCGATGAATCTGTAGGAAATGGCATTTTCCCTGGCAAAACGAGCCATCTCGACGACTTCGTGGTCGTTGCGTCCACGGACGATGCAAGCGTTGACCTTGATCGTACCAAATCCGGCGGTTTTTGCGGCGTCGATCGATCGTAATACATTTCCAAGCTGATCGACGCCCGTGATCTCGCGAAAATTCGCATCATTAAGGCTGTCCAGACTGATCGTGATCCGGTCGAGTCCAGCATCACGCAACGCAGCGGCGTTCTCAGGAATTGTTTGACCGTTCGTAGTCAGCGCGATGTCATTCAGCGACGGTTTCAGCTTGCTCAACCGTCCAATAAGATCGACAACGCCTCGTCTCAGCATTGGTTCTCCGCCCGTTAATCGGATCTTTTCAATTCCGAGCGATACAAATATCTCTGACAGCGTGACGATCTCTTCGAACGTCAACAGAGTTTCGCGGCGAGCCATTGGCGGCTCGCCGTTTGGCAGGCAATAGAAGCAGCGAAAGTTACAACGGTCGGTCAGCGAAATTCGCAGATCGCGGATCGTTCTGTTGTAAGAATCACGGAGCATTAATTATAAGCGTCGTGCAGTTTCTTGATCTGTGCAAGCAACGTCGCCGTTTTTGGCTGTTTTGTCTTTTTGACGATCGCGGTCAATTCGTCAAGATGTTTCTTGAAATCGACTCGCTCTTCGCCTTCTCCCGGGCCGCTATATGTTTCGGCGGGCTTGATGTCGTCAATGATCGGTTTGAAACCGGCGAGTAGATTATCGATCGCTTTTCGAGCGTATTTGCCCTTTGGATACAGACTAAGATATTCGCCATCGGTGATCCGCATCGCGTAAACGTAGCAGGGTGCATAGCCCTCGCATTCGCCCGGGATCGACGTGTTTGCTGCCGTCCAAGCGATCTCCTCGGCGATCGCAAGCTTGCTGTACTTTTTCTGTAGGTCCCAATAGCGATCCGAACGCACGAGCCATTCGCCCGATGGTTCGCTATAGACGATGTCTTTTTCGTTACGCTTAAGGATAGACTTGTGCGGTTCGCGGTTCATATTGTCGCCGTTGATCTTTTTGAGTGATCTGGCTAATGCGACAAGCCGATTGTACTCCTTGGTGGCGGCGGCGGATGATTGTGCACTGACCGTAAATGTCAGTGCCGCGGTTGCAAGGATGCTGAATGTCAGCAAGCGTGTGAGTTTTCTCATATCCATCGATGTCTCCTCTTAATTCTATTCAACAAGATATTTTGCGTTGCGTTGTAAGCCCGAAAGCTTTGCCCGTTTTATCGCCGAGGCTCGAAATCGTTCGACGTAATCCTCGTGCGTCATATTGATGACAGTATCTGCATCCAGAGTTGTTTCTCCGTTTCGAGGTTCGAAACTGCTTTCTTCCGTCGGTGTTTCAAATCTATTCCACGGGCATACGTCTTGGCAAACGTCGCAGCCGTAGATCCAACCGTCGAGGTTCGAAGCGATCTTGTCAGGCAAGGTGTCGCCGCGATGTTCAATAGTGCCGTACGAGATGCACCGTCCGGAATCGACGACGTATGGTTCGACGATAGCATTCGTCGGACAAGCGTCGAGACACGCCGTGCAGGTGCCGCAGTGATCTTCGACGATACCGTGATCATATTGGAGCTCGACATCGACGATTAGCGAACCTATAAATACCCAAGAACCGATATCTTTGGTGATCAGATTCGAGTGTTTGCCGATCCAACCTAGGCCGGCTCGCACGGCCCACGCTTTGTCCATGAAAGGAACGGTATCGACGCAGATCTTGCCAATGACATTTGGCTCGTCCGACCTGATCAGATCGAGGAGCTTCGAAAGTTTCCCGCGAACAACGTCGTGATAATCGTCGCCCCAAGCGTATCTTGATACCTTGCCCTGCGAACCATCGTGAGCGTAGGGCGTGTAATAGTTCGAAGCCGTCACTATGATCGAACGAGCGCCGGGCATCAGCTTTCTAACATCTAGACGCTTGTCCAGATGGTTCTCCATCCAAGACATTGAAGCGTGAAAGCCACGATCGAGCCATTCACGTAATCGCGACGATTCTACGTCCAGAGCTCCCGCCGGGACGATGCCGATACTGTGAAAGCCAAGATCTGCGGCATTCGTCTTTATCGATTCTGAGCTTATCGGCATACCTGAAGATTATCCATGAAAAAGTGCCTGCCTTAAATGCCCGTCTTTATTTTCTCGGATCCCGATAATGAATATGCTCGTAGTCTCGAGATTGTCCGCACTGTCCGGAGCGTTCTTGCCGTTCGCGGTGTTCTTGCTGTCCGCGGCGTGTTTCATGAAACATCACATGCGGGCTGGAAGCCTGCGTTCCGACTGTCCGCACTGTCCCGAGCGTTCTTGCCGTTCGCAGCGTTCTTGCTGTCCGCGGCGTGTTTCACGAGACGTAACATGTGGGCTGGAAGCCCGCGTTCCGGCTGTCCGCACTGTCCGCAGCGTTCTTGCCGTTCGCGGCGTTCTTGCTGTCCGCGGCATGTTTCACGAGGTCGAAAACCGCTTGTTTCCGTGGAACGTTCTGTTTGGCAGAATGCTGTATCTCTATTGATGTCAACAGTTAGTGTGAGACGGCCTGAAAAACACTCCAAAAGCGTACCCGAATGTGCCGGAATACGTATCTCTAGTGTTTTCAACACTTACAGATAGATCTTCCAAAATCGTTCCAGCATCGTTCCAGAGGTTCGTGGAACGCTTAAACCACTGATAACAATAGTGTTACGAGACCCAAAGTGCCATTTTAAGCCCAAAACGAAAAAAACTGTAAGACATTGTCTTACAGCACCGTTAAAAACAGTGGTTTCCGTGAAGTGCTAACACTGTGCATGCTTTTGTATTTGAATATCAAAGATCGATTCATCGGTAGATCCGATAGACCTTACCGGTCGCAGAAGTTGCGACTATCAATTAGTATATCATAGCTGCAACATTGATTTGCATATTTTTCTAAGCAACAGAAAAAGGCTGTACGGGATCTGGTCCCATACAGCCTTTGTTAGAGAAAGGTGCGAGTTGAGCTTAGAAGCTAAACTTCGCTCCGAGTTGGAATTGACGCGAGTCATAAGCTGCGGTCGAGCGGCTAAAGTAACGGCCATTCGAAGCACGGCTGTTGGTAGCATTCACGTCGGTGAAGAACGGCGATGCGGAACCTTCGTTAAATCGATTGAAGAGGTTGAAGCCCTCAGCAATGATATCGATGCGGAAACGCTCGCCCCATGTGAATGCACGCGACAGGCGAAGATCGACCGAAGCGAAAGCTCCGGTTCGACCCATGTTTCGACCCAGGCTTCCGGTGCCGAATACGATCTGGCCGTTAGCGTTCAGGTCAAACATCGAACAAGGTGCTCCGATAGGTACCGAACCGGCTCCCGCTGCAGGAGCTGTCGCCGTACAAAGCGAACCGTCAGCACGGACGTCCGGACGATCGGTCTGCGACGATTGGTCGTTATTAGCATCAACGTTGGTGATGATGTTGAACGGCTTTCCTGACGAGAGCTCAATGATCGGAGCGATCGTAAAGTTCGAAAACACCTTCTGCCAGGTGCTGCCGTTACGCCATTTATCAGGCGAGGTCATAACGCCGCTAAACACGAAACGATGACGCTGATCGAAAAGCGAATCGGCACGTTCTGCACGGAAATTGTTCACATCCTGAGCGATGAGCAATGTCTGCAGATCGGACGAATCATCGATAGCGTGCGACCAAGTGTAGCTGGCCAAGAACGTAAAGTTATTGGCAAAGCGACGCTTGAGCTCGAGGTTCATCGCATTGTAATTAGAGTTACCATCCGAGACCTGAGCATTGATGGATCCGAATGGTGAAAGCGTTCCAGGTGTTCTCAGGCTGCCAGCAAGCTGCGAATCAAGAACTGCCTTCGACACTGCACCGCCCGAAAGAGCGGCAGCCAAGAAGTAGTTCGGTGCATTCGGCCTGAAGAAATTGGCGATCGCCGGAGCGACAACGCGACCGGTCGGGCACTGAGCGACCATACCCGGAATAACGACGGCACAGTTGACACCGAAAGGCGTCGCGAAGACCGTTCCCGGAGCCGCAGTCGAAAGCGAGAATGCGATCGCCTGCTGTGTGCTGGTCGGCAAGATGCCGCCCGAGAAACGTTGGAAATTCTGGATCTGCAGAGCAGTGTTCGGCGTGTTGAGATCGGTCGGATGCGGCAGATTGCGTGCTCCTACATGAATGTAAGAAGCCGAGATCGCCATATCCTTGGTCAACTGATGCTCAAATCCGAGGTTTGCCTGGAAAGCAGATGCATATTTGAAATCCTTCGAGACCGGAAGCGTGAACGGCAGAACCGGCCCGAATCCCGGGAATGTCTGGTCGTTAAAGCGCTGACGGCCGAACTGGTATTGCGAACTTGCGGCGACGCCAGGCGTGATCGTTGCACCACAGATTGCGGCACTGGATCCTTGAGCTCCACAGACAGTTCCGTGAAATACCTGAGCGGCATTCAACAAACCGGTCGGTGCAGGGCTGCCTGCCGTGAGAACGGCCTGCTGCTGTTGAGATGCATCCGCGATGTCGGAGTTGAAAGCAACTGCGAGCAGAGGATGGTCGTAGTACAAACCAGCCGAACCACGGACCACGGTTTTGCCATTTCCGAAAACATCGTAGGCAAACCCAAATCGCGGTGCGAAATTGTTCAGGTCACGCGGGAAGCCCTGCTGAACATTCATCGCATCCTGAGCCGCGAGGATATCTGCGGACGAGAGATTGATACCCGTCAACGGATCGCGGAAGCCGACCGGAGCGATCGTCTGCGTCAGTTCGGCGTCATATCGAACGCCAAAGTTGATGGTCAAACGCTTGGTCGCACGCCATGAATCCTGAGCGTAGAACGCCAGCGGGGTGTTCTTGATGACGCTGTTCGGGTTACCAAATCCCTGAATGAATGTCGAAGGCAGACCAAGTCCGTAGCTCTGGACCGGCGTGAAATCAGGCAAGCCTGCAAAACCTGCATTCAAGTTCGAAGCTGTAAAGTTACCGAAATTGAAAAGGCCGGCAAAGTTGAGTTCGAAGTAAGCCAGCGGTATCCGGACCGAGTTAACGTCAGCACCGAACTTTAGTGTGTGATCGCCAACGACCCAGGTGAAATTCTCGACAGCCTGGAATCGATTTTCGATACGATCGACCGGCGAGAACAACTCGCGACCGATGAAAGCCGTACCCGAAATGTTGTAGGCAACAGCTTCACCGTTCTGCGAACGGAACGACGTGTTGCGGCGACCGTAGCTGAAACGGAGTTCGTTTGCCATCGTGCCGCTGATCGTTGTGTTCAGGCCGGCGTTGAACGAGAGGTCCTTGACATCAGTGATACCGGTTCGCGAGAAATCGTTCTGGCCGAGCGATTGGTTCTGCGATTCGACCTGAATACCGGTAATAACGCTGGTATTGTATCCAAAACGCAGATTCAACTGATTGTCGTCGTTGATGTTGTGGTCGCCGCGAATGGTGAAGAAGTTCGAACGATCCGTAACCGGAAACACACGCTGCAATCCATTAAGTGCGCGGAACGCTATCGGCAAACCGTTGGCACCTAAGGCACCAGTCGGAACCGGAGCTCCGGAAAGGAGGAAACGTCCTCCGACCACACCGGGCGTGATCGGCGAAATTGCCGGGCATACACTGCCGTCATTCGGGCTGGTCAATGGGTTGGTTCCGGTTATCGCCGTCTGGCCGCCGCTCGATGCAAAGAATGCATAAGCACGTGCAGCACAGATATTTGCAGCAACACCAGAGGCAACCAAAGTATTGATCGCTGCGGCCTGAGCGGCCGTCAGGTTCGTAAATGTACGAGCGACAGGATTGACGCCGGCAATAACCGGGATCGTCGCGGACGCCGTCAGATCACCAACTACGTCCGAGGTGAAAAAGCCTGACTCATCGCGTTGGCGACGTTCGTAGGCGGCGAAGAAATACGTGCGGTCTTTCTTGATAGGCCCGCCGAGAGTTGCGCCCCACTGAGTTCGTCTGAAATCAGGATCCGCGACAGGAGCGAATGCGTTACGAGCCTGGATGCTCTTATCGCGCAAGAATCCGAAAACGTTTCCGCGGAAATCGTTCGTACCACGCTTTGTGACGACGTTGACGACGCCACCGGTCGCACGGCCAAATTCTGCGGTATATGAGTTTGTAGCGACTTGATATTCCTGCACGGCTTCCATCGAAACGGTCGTACGTGCGGCGTTGATCGAGTTGTCTGTAAAGTCAGCTCCGTCAACGTTGACCTGAGTCGAACGTCCACGCTGGCCGCCGATATTGAGGCCCGACGTCGGAGCCGGTCCGATCGGACGGCCATTGTCGCGGCCGACGGTCGAAAGCGTCAGAGCAAAACCTGTGGCACTACGTTCGTTGATCGGCAAGTTAATGATCTTTTGTTGGTCGATGGTGTTCGACACTGTCGAACGCGAAGTTTCGACAAGCTGAATATCATCGCCGGTTACGTTGACGACAACGCTCGTTTCACCGATCTCCATCTTGATCGTCAGATCAGCACTCTGGCCGACGGTGAGATTGATGCCCGAGATTACGCTCTTTTTGAACGTAGCTGCCTCAGCAGAAACCTCATATTCGCCCGGCGGCAGGCCGATCAATTGATAGTTTCCCTGGGCGTCTGTAACCGCGGTTTTGCCGATACCGGTCGAGACGCTGCGGGCACGAACAGTTGCGCCGGCGACAACGGCACCGGTTTGATCAACGACGGTTCCCGTCAGATCTGCCGCCGCCGCTTGAGTTTGTGCAGCGGCAGTTGCCGCGATCGAAAATATCATTGCGACCACGAGGCCAAATGATGTTGCCGTCGCGATGAACTTGGACGGAATTGCTCTCATATAACTTTTCTCCTTAACCTTGCTTAGTAAGCGAAACTTTGAAGCGATCTATAAGCCGAAACATCCGTTTTCTGGAGGGAAACTGAACAAGCACTACTTGCAATACGAAACGTTTATCGGCTGATAACTTTTCAGAATAGATTTGCTTTGAATTTTGTACCCCAAAAACATCTATTAAGCAAGCAAAATCGTAATCTTTTTGTAATTTCTGTTCGTAGCGTTTTCGCTAATTGTTACGGATATCGTGAGGCTTCGGTTTCAGCGGTAATGGACGGCTGGCTCGCGGCAAAGGTATCATCTACTGAAACTGATGAAGATCATTCCAATATCCATTCCAACGCCATTCTACGTCGGTGATGTAAATGTTTATCTGATCCGCGAAGACCCGGTGACACTTATAGATGTCGGCCCGAAAACTGACGCGGCCGAAGAGGCTCTGCGACGTTCATTGGCGGGGCATGGCATTGGGTTTAAGGACATTAAGAGAATCGTCCTTACGCACTCGCACGAGGATCATTGCGGCCTTACCAAAAAGATCCGTGATGAGGCGACGAACGCCGAAGTTTTGATCCACGAATGGGAAACGGGGCATTTGTTCGGCAGGCTCGCGAAAGATGAACATCGGGCATTATTGCTCCGTTCGGGAGTGCCGCCTGCGGTTTTTGATCAGCTTCAAGGTCTATACGAGGAAGTGAGTTTGCTGACCGATTCGTTGTCCGAGAGCGAATTTACGCCGCTGGTTGATGACATGGAACTCGAGTTTGACGGCGGAGCGCTTCGGGTCATGCATACGCCGGGGCATACGCCCGGCTCGTGTACATTCTTTCGCGAGGCTGATCGAACGCTGATCTGCGGCGATTGCGTTCTGAAACGGATCACGCCAAATCCGATCGTGTCGCCGCATCCACTCGACCCAACAAAACGATTCAGTTCGCTTGCCGAATATCTCGTCAGCCTCGCACGCTTGCGTTCCGTATCACCGACGCTATCATACTGCGGCCACGGCGAGCCGGTCACGGATTTCGACGAAATATTTCACCGGTATGTAAAAGCGATCGACGAACGCCAACGAAAGGTCATTGCACTGGTCAATTCGACCGGTGTGACAGCGTTTGAGGTCGCGAAGCAGCTGTTCGCGGGCTCGTTCGACGCCGATGTTCACAGATTTCTAGCCATTTCCGAGGCGATCGCACACCTCGATTTTGCTGCGTCAGAAGGTAAGGTTGGTGTGGAAATTAGCGGCGGCGTTGAGTTTTACCGACCAAACTAAACTACGGCAGTGCTGCTTCGAATGGCACATTCGACGTCGCTGCCATGTTCGAGATCGTGTCGGTGATTTTGGTGATGCCCTCGAATCCGGGCAATTGCGTAACGCGTTTGGTGACTTTTGCGTCGATAGTGTCGAGGCCTTCGCCTTCGGAAAATAGCGTTTTGACAAGATATTGCGTACGACGTTTGGCAAGCGAGCCCTGGCCGACCGGTGCCCAAAATCGTTCGGTTACGAACCGGGCAATTCGACGGGCGGTCTTGTTACGAGAAAGTTCGAGTTTCGCCACGCTCCAATAAAATTGATTATGTGCCGATTCCTCGCGAATAATGGCGTCGAGTATCGGATTCAGGACGGGATGATCGGTCAGCGTTTTCAACCGGCGATAACCTTGTGCCGCCTCCATTTCATGGATCGCTCCGAAGGTCATATGCGTTGCGGTGAATTTCTTGCCGATCAGATTAGTCAGCGTCGTCAGCATAAACGCGTTCGTTTTGTATGCCTTTGTGACGGCTGAACGAACTTGGTCCTGCCACTTCTTGTCTGATTCGTAGCCGAGTTCGTTCAAGAAACGGTTCATCACCTCGCCGTGCGTGATCTCCTCGACGCCCCAACGCTCCATAAACTTGCTAATGTCGGGGTCGCGGCCTGTGGGCGTGCGTGCCAGTTCGCGATGGTACATGTCCGTGAGAGTCTCGACATCACGCATGTAGAAAAGAACCGGCACAAACTTCTCATCGAACGGTGTATCACGCACCTTGTCCCACGGTATCGAGCCAATAAACTCCGGCGTCAGTGAACGCTCCTGCCGCTCGTACCAATCTAGGACTTCTCTGTTCGAGTCAAAATTCATCGCCTTAGTAAACGTCAGTCGCAAGCAATGCTTACCTTGCAGATTCGAAATTCTACTAATGTCGGATGCGAAAAATCGCTGTTCCAATAATATAATCGATATTATGAAAAATTTGTATCTTTCTGTTTTAGTACTTAGTTTGTTATCGACCTTAGCTTTCGCTCAGAATGGCAAGGTTAATTTCGACGGCGAAACCCATCTGAAAAATATCAAACAGCTTACATTCGGCGGCGAAAATGCCGAAGCGTATTTTTCGTTCGACGGTAAAAAGCTGATATTTCAATCGAAACGCGACGGTCGCGGCTGTGATCAGATATACACGATGAACGTTGACGGTTCGAACGTCAAGATGGTCTCAAATGGCGAAGGCCGCACGACCTGTTCGTATTATCTGAAAGGCAACAAGCGAATTATTTACGCTTCGACACACGGTGGTTCAAAGGATTGTCCGCCAAATCCCGATATGTCGCAGGGCTACGTATGGGGCGTTTTCCCGGATTACGACCTTTACACCGCAAATGCCGATGGCAGCAATATCAAGAAAATGACGAACACTCCCGGCTATGATGCCGAGGCAACCGTCAGCCCGAACGGCAAGAAGATCGTGTTCACCAGCGAACGCTCTGGCGACCTCGAGCTTTGGTCGATGGACGCCGATGGCAAGAATCTGAAACAGTTGACCGACGCCATTGGCTACGACGGTGGGGCGTTCTATTCGCCGGACAGTAAGATGATCGTTTATCGTCGCTCAACGCCGAAAACTGAAGCCGAGACGGCTAGATACAAGAGTCTGCTCGCTCGCCATCTTATCGTACCGACTGTTTTCGAACTTTGGGTCATGAATGCTGACGGTACGAACAAACGCCAGATCACAGAACTTGGTGTTGGCAGCTTTGCACCTTTCTTTACGCCGGATGGAAAGTCGTTGTTATTCTGCACGAATTACTTCGCGACCGATCCGCGAAAGCGTAATTTTGATATTGCGATGATCGGGCTCGATGGTAAAGGACTGAAGCGAATTACCTTCAACGAAACCTTTGACGGATTCCCTATGTTCTCGCCGGATGGCAAAAAGCTGGTCTTCGCGTCGAACCGTAACGCCGCAAAGGAAGGCGACACCAACGTCTTTATTGCAGATTGGGTCAAGTAAGTTGTAAGTTATTGGCTGCATTTGCGTTCTGAAATGTATGAAGAGACTCACTATTTTTGTACTAACGTTCGCGCTTTTGGCCGTAACTATTTCAGCACAATCGGTCGCGAATTCCATTCGCTCTATCGATGAACGATACCGAGACCTCGCCGCCAAGGCGACGGCTTGCGAAACGGACGATGACCAAGGCCAATACGGCCCGCTTGTGATGAACACGCTGTCGATAAACAGCCGTTCGCGTCAGTGGCGGGCCGTAGGCATCTATGGCGGTACGTACAAGTTCTTTTACCAGGGCGGCAATGACGAAAAGCATCTCTACCCTGATCAACTTGTCCTTGTAAAGACCGAGCGCCGCGAATCCAATAGGACCTATCGAGAAGAGTATATGTTTTCCGATAAAGGCGAACTGCAGTATTTTGTGCGAACTGCCGAGAACGATGACCAAATGCCCAAAGAACTCCGGATCTACACAGAAGGTATGCGAGCACTGCGCGTCGTAGAGAACAGCAAGTCTCGCGACAAACTCAACGCCGCTGACGTAAAGGCCGAGGCTGACGCACGAAAGACGGCTGCCAAGATCCGTGATCTTTTCCTTAGGTCGATCGCGTTATGAGATCTATCTTTTTTTTTGCCGCGTTGATGTCACTTGGCATGCTGGTTGGTTGCGCTGAAAGGAAAACATCGAACACGCGGCCGATGCCGTCAGCTTCGCCTTCGTCTCCATCGGTTTCGACAGCGTCGCCACTTCCCACTTCGCTGCCGACACCAAAGAATGGTGACTATCCGGCGAAGGGTAAAGTGACGAAGATAAACAACGAACTCGGCTCCGTGGAACTCGACCACGAAGACGTTCCGGGGCTAATGCCGCCGATGATCATGGAGTTTTACGTTGACGACAAGTCGGTTTTGAAGCAGATCGCTGTTGGCGACAAGGTCGATTTCGTGATCCGATACAAAGATGGCCAGGAGACCATCTCCAAGATAACTAAGGCAAAATGACCGCGATTCCATTCAGCAAGTTTCATGGCTTTGGCAACGATTACTTTGTGATCGAGCGTGGATTCCTGCCTGAAGACGCTGATGTTAGCAAGTTGGCTATCGCCATTTGCGAACGAAATACGGGAGCCGGTTCGGACGGCATCGCGATAGTTTCACGTTCTGGCAAGACTGACGCAGATTTCGATTGTGAGATCGTGAATCCCGACGGCAGCATTGCCGGATTCTCGGGCAACGGAACGCGTTGTGCCGTGTCCTATCTCTATCACACCAATAAATGGACTGCCGGTGATCTGCGATTGCAGACGAAGAGCGGAGTCAAAAACTACCATTTTCTCGAAAAACGCGGTGACGGCGAGTACTGGTTCGAGGCAGAGATCGGTAAGCCAAGATTTTCGTCGGATGAGATCCCTGTATTGACTGACACTCGACGAGCAGCAGTTGTGAATGAGCCGATCGAGGTCGATGGGCGACATTTTTCATTCTCCGGCGTGAATGTTGGAAATCCTGTCGCCTGCATTTTCGTCGATAGTTTTGACCTGAATTGGCGGGCAATCGGTAAGTCGATGGAAACGCATGAACTATTTCCCGAACGCGCCAACATCGTTTTCGTCAAAGTTGAGGACCGCGACAATATCGAACTTCGCATTTGGGAACGCGGTGCTGGCGAAACCTCAGCCTCAGGAACTTGTGCGAGCGGAGCCGCCGTCTTGAGTGCGTTTCTACTACGCACAGACAGAAAGGTCTTAGTTCACACGCCGGGCGGCACTACCGACGTTCTGTGGCGTGATGACGATGAGATCTTGATCAAAGGTAAAGCTAACTATTCATACGAGGGAACTTGGCCGTTCGCATGATCACAAAGCCGTTTTCAAATACCAAAGTATCGATCGTCGCCGTAGCTGTGGTGATACTCATACTGCTTACGGGCTACCTTGGCAATTCCCCGAGCGAAGGTCCAACGGATCGCATCGAGTTATCTCCGACCGAAATGTCTGAGCGAGCCAACGAACTGTTTCGCTCATTTGGCTATCGCGACCGGCCGGCCGAACGATGGAGTGAGTACCGGTATGAACACACACTAGACGGCAGTCACCGGCTGTTCTATCTTGAGCGACAATCACTCGATCATTTCCCGACCGTGATCGACGGACGATCGATCGTTGCCGACAGCGAACTCAGACCGGGCGAACGGCGGATCGCATTCGATTCAAAAGGGCGAATGGTCGAATTTGCAGTACGTTTCCCGAAGACATACGACAGCTCGGAGCTCCCGAACAAGTTTGATTGGAGCACTGCGTTCACAGCCGCGGGTCTAGATCTCGCGGCATTTACGGCGATCGATCCTGCGTGGACGCCAATTTCACCTGCCGACGAGTATTTAGCATGGACCGGGAAATTACCTGATCTACCTGACGCTTCTGTTCGGATAGAAGGCTCAACATTTCGCGGTCAGATGACTAATTTCAAGATAGTCTTTCCGTGGATCGAACCCGAACAAGAACGCCCACCGGCACCCACAACAAAGGACCGATTACTCATATCGCTTTCGCTCGTAGCAATAGCGGTCTTTATTTTTCTCGTAGCTCGTCGAGTTTGGTCGCAGTTTGGCGGCCAAGATAGTAATGTGCGTTCGCAGTTGATGTTGGCGTTGGTCACATTCGTAACTGTCTTCATCGGTCAGGTCGCATCAACGCCGCAGGTTCCGGCATTTGGCCCGATAACTGAGAGGACATTGCACGCTGCGATCATCTCACTTGCGGCGGCGGCAATAGTTTGGACCTTGTTCGCGGTGGCGGCATCTGTTCTGTCGCAAAAGAGCCGTGAGCTGCTAACGTCATGGAACAGCGTCGTGAGCGGAGCTCTGTTCACACGGTCGATAGGCAACGACAGTTTGATCGGGCTGTTGGGCGGCTCATTCATTGGATTGTCAATATTTACGGGAAACTCGAACAGTAATGCCGCACATCAGCTCGGTTCCGTCAGCGGGTTGATCCTTAGCCCGTTCGGCACGACGATCCTCGATATCGGTTGGGCAATAGTTGCAGCGACCTTTGCTTTCTTTTTGTTCTCGATATTGTGTGTAGTCGTTAGGGAGCCGAGATTGGCGGGAATACTAATGCTGGTCTTGCTCATCGTATTTGGTTGGCTTGCGATCGTGCCAAACGAAGGCGACCTTCGTACTGTAGTTGCTGCCGCTGTCGGTGTGAGTTTCGTAGTATCTCGATTCGGACTGCTATCAACTATTCTCACATTTGTAACAGCCAAATTGGTCATAAATGGATCGTTGATGCTCGGGCTATACTCCAGTTCGACCATCGCAGTTGCCATCTCCTGTGTTGTGATAACTATACTTCTCGTATTTGGCGTTCTACTCTCGCTTCGAGGTAATTCCGATCGACTATCAGATAGCGATCAACGTGCGGCCATTTAAGGCTTGTACTAGAACCGCGACAAAGAATCCGAAATAGAAAAGAGCCGTCACAAAAATGATCGGTATCGGATATGGCACCGCCCATCGTTCGAGCATTACTCCCAACGACGGCACTACCTGTATCGCATGCAAGCCTAGAAAATGTGCAACTCTCAGATCGCCTGCGGTAGTTGACCAGTTTGTTAGAGGCAGTCCCGGCCCTCCGTCTGCTGCTCCCACGGTATGGCCGATCTGAGCCGCCATGTAGCCGCCTTGGATACTGCCGGCCAAGAATATGACAAGTCCCAGTCGTATAGCCCAAAGCACCGTTGTCGACACGCCCACTTTTGCGACAAAGTACTTGTATGTGATCGCCGCAACCAGCAAGCTGTTGATCACGATCAGCACTCCCATAAAGGCGTAAACGGCGCCATCGAACGGCGTCCCGATGTTGAAGTGCGAGGTAGTTCCGCGAAGAGGCTGCCCTGCAATGCCCAACATCTCTCCAACAAAAACCAAGATCATTGTCCAGGAAATGACCTTTCCAAAACGCTCCTCGCCCTTGAGTTGATCCAATAACACCGCGATCGTCCAAACAAAGATCGCGATCGAAAAGAAGAACTTCATCGGCTTTATCCATCGATTGATGCCGAGGATCTCAGTCGGGTCAACCAATGAAAGCAACAGTGTTACGAAACCAAGGATCATCGAGACACAGCCCGCGGTCATCAAGGGACGCTGCTTTTCGAAGAGATCGCGGATCATGCCGTAACCTCAGTTTTTGACGCGAATCGCCGAAGGATGCAATATCCGAGCAAGCCGGCCGGACCGAGCAAAAACGTAAATACCAAACAAGGAATAACTAAGAAATGCGAAATGCCCTTACGCTCAGCATCACGAACTTCCCACGAGCCGATAAAAAGGTCGAACGCGAGGTAATGTATCCAGCCGGCAAGCACTGCCCACTCGTTAGTAAAGAGCTTCATCACATTCGGCAGTGAATCGAAGCCGCCCTCGGCTTTGCCAAAGAACAAAACGACTAGGATCGCGTAACCAGCCGAAAGTAGCAACGGAATGCCGCCCGACAAGACGACAGCACGCGTTACCTTCCAACGCGGCAAGATCGCGATCAATAACCAAGCGATCAACGCTATCGAATTTGCAATTGTAAATATCTGTTCTGCCTTCATAAATGCACCTATAGTTAACGGTGTTAAGTGTCAGCCAAAAAAATTTCATCTGAGTCCTGCGATCAACGTGTCCACCATCGATGACGCAAGAACATCGCGATCAACGAACGGAAATCCTCCGTGAACGATGAGTAGCGAGGTCACACCGTGAATGCCCGCCCACAATGTCTGGGCTGTAACGGCGATGTCATCGACGCGAATGTCACCGCTGATCGCACACTCGCGGACGGATGCCGCTAGCAGCTCAAATGCCTGTTGCCCCATTGAGCCTTCGAACGAATAGGCGTTCGGCCCCATGAATTTTACTCGCGAGGAAATAAAGACGACCTCGTAATGATGGGGATTTGCGAGGCCAAAGCGTATGTAGGTGAGCAGGCCGCGACGCATACGTTCGAGCGGGGACGTCGCTCCGTCGTAGCTACGGAGGATCTCGTCTGCAAGACGCGAGAACGTGTTCTCACAGACCTCGCGAAGTAGTTCTTCTTTGTCGCGGAAATAGAGATAGATCGTCGTCGGCGAATAATCGATCCTCTCGGCGATCTTACGCATCGAAACGTTCTCATAGCCCTCGGACGTGAAGAGTTCGCCCGCGGTGTCGAGTATAAGACGCCTTAGATCTTCCTTGTCTTTTTGTTTCCTAGGTTGAGCTGCCATCGAACTTAACACTGTTAATATACATAACAGTGTTAAGTAACGTCAAGCTACTTTTCGGAGGTCAGTATTTCAGCGACCGTTTGCTGGCGGTAATCAAAGATCTTATCTAGCTCGCGGCGAACCATAAAATGTGCGATGTCGCCGAGCGGCTCAAGCGGCAAACGGTAGCCAACCTCATCGTCGATCAGTGTTTCAGTTGGGCCAAGTTCCGTAAACGTGTGCGTGTGGATCCACTGCGAATACGGTCCCCTTAGTTGCTGATCGACAAATCGATAGGGCGGCTCCCAGACCGAGATCTCGGTCCGCCAACTGATTGGGATCCCATGGAGTTTTAGATTGTAATCGATCAGCGTGCCTTGCTCGATCTCGATCGGCTGCGGCGTTGTGATATGGAAGCCAAGCTGTGGCGGTGTAATGCGTTCGAGATTGCCGGCATCGGCAAAAAATGCGAACGCCTCTTCGCGAGAAACAGGGAGCGTGATCGATCGAGTCAATTTATGTTCAGCCATAGTGATCCTGCCCACGAAATGCACTAAGTTCACTAAGAGCAGAGCGTCTTTATTTCGTGACCTTCGTGTATTTCGTGGGCAAACAGATCTTAGTTTCGATTCTTCAGATATTTCTTCGGTATCGGATTATCAGGTGTTTCGTGTTGCCAATAGATCGTTAGGACCCACCAACGGGTGCCGTCATTCAACAACTGAAAACTGTTGATGCCCCGCATGAAAGGCGTTTTGTCGGATGGTGCGTGGCGAGATTCGTAGGTTGAAAATACTTGCGCGATATTGCCGTAAGTATCGACGCTACGAGCAAGCTCAGTCTCGTAGAAGCCCTCTTTCATGAAATAAGGCTCAGCTTGGGCGATATACTGCTCCGGCGTCGAAGCTCGACCTCCAAAGACGTTGGTCTGCGGATTCTTACCTGTTGGGATCAGACGGGCATCCTTGTGAAATAGCGAGCGAAATCTGTCCCAATCTCGCTTCTGCCCGGCGTCACCGGATATCGATGCATAAACGGCTTTCATGATCGCATCGATGGACGACACATCTTTTGGATCGGCAGCACGCGGCGTCGGTGAGGCGGCCGGCGGTTGAGCGTTCACGACTGAGCCAACGGCAAAGATCAACAAGCAAATGGCGGCGATAGTAAGTGTCTTCATAATGAGTGTTCTACGCAAATTTGCGATCATCGGTTCTCGATCATTCTTGTGGTTTCAATTGCGTCTTGGATCTCGGTCGGCAATTGCGAGAAAAAGTTCAGGCCGGTGCGGCTTTCGATCTCGCGAGCCGTCGTTTGATACCGCTGCCACTCCACGTTTTCGATACCATCGACATTTGGCATATCAACCGCGATAATTCGCGTGCTCTTGGTGATCTCGGTGCGTCCGCGGGTGAGGACCACGATCACTTTCCAGCAATTTGTCGGGACAACTACCTTGCCGCGAAGCAATTCTCTCTCGCCATAAACGCCCGCAATTGTGTAGATGGTATCGCCGCGTCGTGCAAGTGAACGCGAGTATGATTCGAGCTTTTGCCAAGGGAATTGGTTCAGTGCTTTGGTCTGCGGCACGATGTTCGTCATGAGAAAGGTTTGCTCATTCAGTCTTTCATCGGCCAGCCTATCCGCGCTTGGAACGATATGGCCGCGGTCGTAGCCGCTGCCTGAGTAATCGTAATACTGCACTCGACGAAATCCGATCGGTAATGTGCGATCAACTTCGAATCGTGGTCGTTCGCGGTCTTCGCCCAGATCTTTGGCAGTAGTGAACCACGCCGTCCAGTTGATCGTGCCGCGAGAATTGTTATATGAGGAGACGTGAGTTTCGCGAACGAGCAGATAATTGTCGCGATCTTCGACATCCATCGTAGCTCCCGAAGGATTGCCATATGGCAGATGTCTCGATAGATCGGCTGGAACTTCGCCCGAGTCGTTGATCACGGATGGGCTTTGCGGTTGGCGGACAAAGCCGCACGCCCAGCTGAGCAGTACGATCGCGATCAATGTTGTTCGAGCGCTGTTCGTCATTCCCGAAACAGATTCTACCAAAGGCACCTGCCTCGCGGCGTATCAATACGCTAGAATATTGATGTGAGCGAGAGACCGCATATTCTGGGCATGACGCGCGCCGAACTGACTTCAATGTTCGAAGAGTTTGGCGAGCCGAAATACCGCGCTACGCAGGTGTTTACGGCGCTGCACGGTCGGCGTATTCGGGATCTGGAGAATATTACTGATCTGCCGAAAAAGCTGAGAGCAAAGCTTATTGATACGACAGATGTTTCTCGGTTAACGGTCGAAACAAAATACGAATCTATCGACGGAACACGTCGTTATCTGATGAAAACGCACGACGGCCGCCCGGTCGAGGCTGTTTTTATTCCGTCGGAAAAGCGCGATACGATCTGTTTTTCGTCGCAATCGGGCTGTCCCTTGAAATGCGACTTTTGTCTGACGGCGAAACTTGGATTGCTTCGAAATCTGACAGCCGGCGAGATCATCGAACAGATCGTTACCGTATTAAACGACGTGTACGGCGAATCTAACGAGACACCACATGGCACAAATCTTGTCGGCATGGGAGCCGGCGAACCGTTTCTGAATTTTGACGAATTGATCAAGGCACTGGGAATAATGTCGGACGAAGATGGCTTATTTATAGTGCCGGATCGCGTTACGATCTCGACGGCCGGCATCGTGCCGCGAATTTACGATCTAGCAAATGTCGAAACTAGGCCACACTTAGCTATCTCGCTCTCGGCGCCGAATGACGAGCTTCGCGACAAGCTGATGCCGATCAATCGAAAGTGGAACATTCACGAATTGATGACCGCAGCGAAAGAATTTGAGGCAAATCTGCGGCGTGGCGAACGATTCACGTTCGAGTACGTAATGCTGGGCGGCGTTAACGATCGCGATGAAGATGCCCGCGACCTTGCGAAATTGCTTAGCAAATATCAATTGACGCGTGCAAAGATAAACCTTATTCCGCACAATGGTGCCGAGCAGCTTAATTACACAGCCTCGACGCCTGACGCTGTTAAGAGGTTTAAGTCGAGGCTCGAATCGCTCGGCCTTGATGCATATGTTCGGCAGCCGCGAGGCCGTGATATTTACGCCGCATGCGGACAACTCGCGGCGATGGACGTTGAAAAGGCGGTGGGCAGACGATGATCGACGTACTGATATTGGGATTGATAATTGTTGCGTTGATGGTCTACGCGTCAACGCGTATCAAGCGCATTTCACGCGAGGCGTTCGAGTTCGAACGCATCGAAACGGACGATTTTGTTGTTGAGAAACCTGACGGTCTTCTCAACGTAGTAGCCCCAAGAGCGCCGCTATTGCTAGACGGCTATAGCCGCGATTTTGGCGAGGAAAATGCGTCGAACATTAGAAAGGTCCAGTACAGTTTAGTGCTACGAAGCGGAGTGGATATGGCGGCTGCTTTTGGCGACATCAAGTCACTGGGCAACATAGTCTCGGATGAGAATATTGTCATCGACGGTATGAAGTACCGAGATGTGAGCGTTGAGTTTACGGTCGATAGCATCGGCTACCGCGAGCTTTATAGGCTTTGTGGCAACGCCGACGGCACTTTTGTTTTCAAAGCTACAATGCTCGAAGATGCAGGAGATGAATTGGATGCTGCGGTTGGGAAGATGCTCGCGAGCTTTCAGGTCAAATAATATGAAAAAACTGATCATTTGTACTTCGATGGTTTTTGGTTTGGTTATTGTTTCAGCGATGGCCGTTTCGGCCCAAACGGTCAGTGGCCGGCTGGGCAACGGCACCATCAAACGTGGTGTTCCGACTCGTGCGACAGTCACACTCAGCATTCCCGGCGGATTGCACGTCAATTCAAACCGGCCCGGAAGCGAGTATTCGATACCGACAACTGTTCGTGCAACCGCCGCCGGTGTTCGTATTTCGGCGGTGACATATCCTCGTGGAAAGCGTAAGTCGTTTTCCTTCTCGCAAACGCCGATAAACATTTACGAGGGAAGTCCGACGTTCACATTTAACGTAACGGTTCCGCAGAGTTACAAGAAATACTCGGTCGTTGTGAATGTTGCCGTTCGATACCAGGCGTGTACGGACGAGGTTTGCTACGCTCCAAAAACGAAAAATCTGCGGCTTACGGCAAGCGTCCTATAACCGAGAGCAGGCGGCCGGTCTTGCCGTTCGTCTGCTTTTCACGACGATAGGAAAAGAAAAGGTCAGTGCGTTCCATCGTACAAAACGGTGCAATATGGATGTTGTTCGCGTCGATGCCGCAACTTACCAACTGATCGCGATTGGCCGCGTGAAGATCCACTAGGGCGTGGCCTTCGCGAGTCGCGGTAAAGTACTTTTCGCTATCGTCAAAGTTCTCTGCGAAGGCCGTCATCACGTCCTCGCCGATCTCATAATTTCCGCATAACGCTGCGGGACCGATGGCGGCGATGATCCGTGAAGGATTGGCTCCATATCTTTCACTCAAAACATTTATCGCTTTCACAACGATCGACCGGACGGTTCCACGCCAACCCGCGTGGACAGCGGCGAAGGCTCCTGAAGTCGGATCGCCGATCAAAACAGGTACACAATCTGCGGTTTTGGCTCCCGCTAGAATGCCCGCGATGTTCGATGCAACAGCATCAGCGTGCTCTTCGCTGTCGCCGATATCTTCAATGCTGTCAATGGTTTTGATCGTGTCACCGTGGACTTGCCAGACCATCGCGAGTTTCAGATCACCATCGAATGCTCGCAGAAATCGACGACGATTCTCGTAAATATTTTCAGCCGAATCTTCGTTATATCCGGCGAGATTGAGATCGCCAGACGGAAATGGCGAGACACCGCCGAGGCGTGTTGAGAAGCCGTTGACGAAACCTGCGTCTTCGAGCGACTTGCAAACGAGCACCTTAACACCGTCTCGTTCTCGCCAATAGAAGCCACTTTCAGCTAAACTCTCTACATCAGAGACGAAGGCACCACTTGTCCCTTGTCCCTCGTCACTTGTCACTGATTTCATGATCGTCTCAACAGGCATCGACATTGTAGAAGTTTATCGTATACAGGAGACGATGACGAGAACGCCGCGTTTCGTTGAGCGTGTGTTCACTACCGCCGAACGCGAATACTGCGACAGCCGCGGAGCCGCCGCCGGGCAGAGTTACGCCGCCAGATTTGCAGCAAAAGAGGCTTTTCTAAAGGCGATCAAAACAGGCTGGAGCGGGAAAATAAGCTGGCACGATGTCGAAGTAAAAAGGGACGAAACCGGAGTTCCGTCCCTATCGATAACAGGCGAAGCCGCCAAAAAACTCGCCGAGCTCGGCGGCACATCAATTCACCTCGCCATATCACACACGACCGAACACGCCGTCGCGCAAGTCATTATTGAGGCGTAGGTTTCGGCGTCGGCGCCGGTTTTGGTTCGTCTAGCGACAAGAACAAAACGGGAGCATCGTGATCTGAGACACGCTCCGGTCGATTTGGGTCACCTGCCCAAACATCAGGAAAATCTGCATTTCCGCGAGCAAAGCCGAACTTCAAAATACGATCGACTACGGCTTTGTTAACGAGAATGTGGTCCAAAACCTGAGCCGAGCCGTCGAATGAGTAGGAATACCTATTCTTCTGATCGATAAAATCGACCAACGCCTTAAGACCCGTCGCATACGCAGTCTTCGATGGCGAGAGCACGTTCGGGTCGGACTTGCCCTTTAATATGCCGATGAGATCGTTGTAACCGTCGTTGAACTGAAACGAATTCAGGTCGCCGCAAATGATGATCTTTTCGGTCGCGTCGGCTTTCTGTCGATCATCAACCCATTTTGCGAGCCACTCAGCCTGACTTCGACGCTTGGCACGAACTGCTGGACCATCTTTGTCGTCACTGATGCCGCCATATGACTTGAAATGGTTAACCACGATAGTCAGGGCAAGTGGCTTTGCGTTCGATGCATCGATCGCCTCGACGCGTATCATCAAGGGCGGGCGATCGAAGATATTTCCACCAACAGTAACTCCAGCAGATACACCAGCAAATACTTGATCTTTGGCTAACTGAACTACTTCGATAACTTTCAGCTTCGTTGATTTCACTAAATAACCGACATCGATGCCGCGGCCGTCGTTGCCTTCTTCGAGATAGCCAACGTACTTCGGATCAGGCTGCCCGGCAGCAACCGCGTCGGCGTTGATCTGATCGGCAAGTTTCTTGAGAACTTTGAGATTCTCAACTTCGCTGACGCCGATGATGTCGGGCGTTGAGAGAACGGTTCTGATAGCAAGTGACGTTTTCTTGAGTTTGGTACGAAAAACTTCTTTTGTGACGGTCGCTTCTTTCTCGACGTTGCTTGAGTTGATCTCATCGTCAAACAGATTCTCGAGGTTTGCTGCAGCGACTGTTAATTCACGCGGGCCTGCGGCACTAACAGGAACAAAGCCTTTCACATTCTCAGGTATCGGACGGTCTTTCGCATCGACGACGAGCGTATAGGCGCGCCGCGAATAATCGATTATTCCTGTTAGGCCTTTGAATGTTGCTCCAACCGGAACATCGATCGGAGTCGCACCTTCTTGCTGCAAACTGTCAACACGAAGCAATTCGGGATTCGCGTCAAATAAAGGCGTCGTGGGCGGCAGCTTATCGAAAAACGCAGTCAAACGATCGACGCCAGGCTCTCTGAACGGCCGAGGCACGCCTGTGACTGTCACGAAAAAGACACCGTTAGACGTCGTAACGCCAGTCTTCTCATTCGTAAATCCACCTGTCGGAGCGACAACCGTCGCATCCAAGCGAACACGCATTCCTTCGAACTTTTCGAGCTGATCGATCGCACCTTTCGGATCGAGATCTTTTGGCGCGAGTTCGATCGGCTTCGGCACGGCGTTGCCTTTGCCTAGCACCTTGACAGTAGGCCTGGTGATCTCGGTTATCGGGATAAAGATCCGCTCGGTTCGCGGCTTAAATTCAACAACGGTACCTACGACCTCGACCAGATCACCTATGGCAACTTGACCGGCGCTGTTCTCGCCATAAACAAGTATTCCCTCGGACGTATTCGGGTCGCTATCGATCTTGTCGTCGGGCGTCTGGATGTAGAAGCTCTTCTTGAGAACCGATGTTACGATTCCGGTCGTCTTTACATTCTGATTCTCGAACGGCGAGACACCCCTCGGCCCTTGAATCTGAGCGATCGACACCTCGGTCTGCGCAAAGACGCCAAAGGCGCCTGTTAGAAAAACAAAGGCGCCTAGGAGAAAGGTAAACAAACTGCGTTGAACTTTCATAATTACAATCTATCGCGTCGGCGTTCGATGATCTCCTGCGTGTTCTTAGGTATCTGATTAAAGAAATCGAAGCCCGTCAGATACTCGACCGCATCAACTGTGACGCGATAGTTACGCCACGGAGATGCCTGAACAATGCTCTCGTTTGACATGATCACGCCAAAAGCACGTGTTGATCGTGACGAGGCACGTGTCAGATCGTTAGTGCCGTTCGGCAAAACGAGTACGACCTTCCATGTGACTTTAGGAACGACAACACGATTCTGAGCCGTCGAACCGATCGTTATCGGCTGGTTGCTCCCATCGACAGCCTGGCCATGACCGCCTGAGATGATGTAGATCTCGTTGCCCTGAGCCGCGAGTGTACGGCAATAATTCTCCAGATCGACCCACGGCCCTTGGTTGTTCGCCGGTAGCTGCGGAACCATATTTGTCATCAAAAAGGTTTCGTTGTTGATCGTCTGATTGACCGTCCTGTCGCCCGACGGACACATATGGCCACGGTCATAAACAGGCTCGGAGTAATCGGAAGGTGTCACCTGATACCATCCCGCGGGCAAGCTCGTGTCCGGTGCAAAACTACCGTTATTTGCCGAACCGATCCATGACGAATCGAGACGCCACGCGGTCCAATTCGGGATGTTACGAGTGCGGTTCCACGAAAGCGAATAGCCCGCTTTGGTCATGAGATAGTTGTTCTCATTTGCTATGTTGTTGGTTGCTCCGCTCGGATTACCGAGTATCAGCGGGTCTTCGTTTGGCAAGGTGCCGTTAACGGTGAAATTGACCTGCGAAGGAGCCGTTCTGCCTTGAGCATCAGTCGCTGTAGCTGACAGCACTTTCAAACCCGCTGAGGTCGCGGCATCGACGGTTGCGAGGTACGAGAACTTGTTGTCGCCTGCCGTCACATCGCCGTTGGTACCGTCGTCAAAAAATGTCTGCGTTGCCGAACCGCCGATCTGAGTAAGATTTCCGCTCACGGTAATGCCCGTGCTCGGCGGCGTGATCGCCGGAATTACTGTCATCACCAGCAGCGTCGTTCCGCCTGCATTTGCAGACGTGGGATTTGCAGTCAGAGCGCCAAACAAAGTCGTTCCGCCGCCGCTACAAGTGTTTGGCGTGGTCGATGTATTGCGAGCTGCCGCAGGTGTCAACGTCGTGAAGTCCGTTGAATTATTGTCGGTGTCCTGACAGCCGTTTAGGCCGCGGACCTTGCCGTTGTCATTGCCCGGCACAGTCGTCGCAGTTCCCTCGGCAAAGCCATTCGTCACAGTTCCCCAAGCTAGCGAATCGATTATAGTTCCCGTGTCGTTTGCCCCAAGCCGTATCGCAACGCCGCCGTTATTGGCGCTCATCGAGACTGAAAGCATCGTAGGGTCATAGACTTTGTCAGGGGCAACACCGCCGTCATAACTTACGGCAGCGACCAAGTAATACTGTCCCGGCTGTAGAATGGTCGACGTTGTCCAAACCGCAAGCGGATTCATAACATCGTTCGTTCCATTCTGCGATCGGTAGACAAGTCGGTAGCCGTTCAGATCAACAGCGGAACTTCCATTGTTATGAATCTCGATAAATTCGTCATTCGCGTTAGCGGCACCACCCAATTGGACTTGGCTGATAACGAGATTCGGCGACGGCAATTCACCGCCAACCCCTTCGGTCTGAGCAGATACACGAACACCAACAACAGCGGCAACAACCACCAACAAACATACCGCAAACGATACAAGATACTTCTTCATCAGATACTTCCCACTTGGTCCAAGAACACGAGAGCAAACCTACTTTGTATCACAAAATGGGCTCGAAATCGATGTGGTGATGACAGCGTTAACAGCCACGTTACGTCAGACACCGAATTGTTTCAGATGATGATCTACATGCTTGTAGCCAAGCACGCCCCACTGTTTTTTTGTCAGTGAGCCAAAAGCAGGATGCCTAGCCCATTCATGTGAATCAGATAGGTTTATCAAACGATCGAGAGTTGCGACGAGGTTTTCGCGGTCGCGTTCAAAATCTGCCGGCGGCGTGCCGTTCTTCATTTGGTCTAGTTCGGGAGCAGCCGGAGCACTTTTCGGCATCGGGACCACGTTCAATATCAAAAACTTTACGACGGTTCGCATGAATACATTGCTTTTATCTTCGACCGGCAATTCGCCGATCGACATACGAAAACCGTCATTTACATGGCAAAGCATCTGCCCCACGTTCATCTTGCCCCATTGAGCTTTCGATTCGGGCGTCAGTCTTGCGATGCGTTCGCGTAGCCCTGCGGCCGCAGTTTGGTCAAATAGTGTGCTCATTTCTATCTCCTTTTAGTTCGCCTATCTTATTCGCGATCAGCCGCCGAGTGGTTTCATTGTGCGAAAGCGAGAGAGCTCGCTGATACGAATCAAGCGCGGCATCAATCCGGTCAAGATCCGCAAGGTAATGTGCACGTGCAGCATGAAAGAGAAAATAATTGGAAAGCTTGCCATCGGCTTCCAATTGGTCGAGCCGATCCAATGTCTGCTCCGAATTCTCGATCTGCCCAATGGCAATGACCTTATTCAACTCGGCTATCGGCGAATACGAGCGACTTTGCAACAGCTCGTAGCACTCAACGATCCTCCGCCAATCGGTTTCATCTAAGCTCGCCGCGACGGCATGAACCGATGCGATCTCTGCCTCGAGATGATAATTCGAAAGCTCGTTGCCGCGAGCTGACGCCGTCATATGTTTGAGCCCCGACGCGATCAACTCTTGACTCCAACGCGAACGGTCTTGATCGGCAAGTAGCAGCAGTTCACCATGGCTTCCGACGCGTGCGGGAAACCTAGCTGCGTGAAAGCAGAATAGTGCCGCGAGAGCATGAACCTGAGGCATCGTTGTTTTTGCATCTTGAGCCAAATGTTCGGCCAGCCGCAAAGCCTCTGAACAAAGGTCGCGGCGAACGATCTCGCTGCCGGCGGTCGGTGCGTAGCCTTCGTTGAACATAAGATAGAGAACCTTGAGCACCGGCGTCATTCGTTCCGCTAATTCATTGCCCGCAGGTATCTCGAATGCGATCTCGCCGCTGCGAAGCCGCCCTTTTGCTCTCGTGATCAGCTTAGTAACAGAACTTTCATTCGATAGAAACGCCCTCGCTATCTCACCGACACTAAACCCGCAAACGATCTTCAACGTCAATGCAACTTGGCTATCCGGCGAAATGCTCGAATGACAGCAAGCGAATATCAGCCGAAGTTGGTCATCGTCGATCTCGCCTTCAAAATGTGAGGCCGGCGTAATTTCTTGGGCGAATTCGAGGTCGTCGATCGTGACGGTTTTCTGCTCGCGTCGCAGTTTGTCGATGACCGCGTTTTTTGCAACCTGCGTCAACCATGCCGTTGGATTGTCAGGCGTGCCCGAAAACGGCCAGCGTTTCATGGCTGTTATCATCGCGTCTTGGATGGCGTCCTCGATCGTGTCGATGTTCGCTACGCCGAAATGCCGCACCAAAACAGCGGCCATCTTTCCGGCGTGATGCCTGAAAAGATGGCCAACGAAGTTGTTAATTTCGCTTGTCTGCTCCATTTCTTAGCCTGTCGGTTCGATCTCGCGAAGTTCGATGCGGCCGCCGTATTTCAGATGCGGACACTCGGCAGCGAGCTTTACAGCATCATCGTACGAATCCGCCGAGATCGCAAAATATCCGCCGATCACCTCCGCCGCCTCGGCATACGGGCCGTCGGTTACACGAAGTCCGGCGTCCGTCATCGACAGATGTTTGCCGCCTTCGTCCTTGAGCTTTTCGGCGTGAACGAACTTGCCCTGCGATTCGATCGAATGCCGCCAAGCGACGTATTCAGCGATCACCGCCTGCATGTCCTCTGCCGAATATTGCGAAAAATCAGATGGCTGCTCATGCAGCAACAACATATAGTTTGGCATAACTTGCTCCTATTTCCTTCTTTGCGAACTTTGCCTACTTTGCCCCTTTGCGGGAACCTCAGTTGGACTTAGTCATCGCAAATATTTCCTCTTTCAATGTCCCGTCTTTCTGCCGCAAAGCCAGATAGATATTGAGTTTCTTGTCACCGATCTTCTCAAATGTCAGCCCCGAAAACCGCATTCTGTCGCCGACTCGATCGACGAACTTGAAATCGACGGTCTTGTCTTTTTCTTCCCAACCGACGAGCTCAGGCGAGAAATGTTTGAGCCGAAGTACGAGCGAACCTTCGCGTTCCATCATCCACATCATCTCGTAAAAAATCGGTTTGTTGTCGATGATCAGTCGATAAGTGCCGACCATGACGCCGTTGTTTGCCTTGCTCCAAACTTCCTCAGAAATGCCGCCGAGACCCGTGCCTGACCAAGCTCCCGCAAGCCAAGAGATGTCCGCGATCGTGGCCTTCGCACTCGTTTGCCCGTCGGCTAATTTGACGGTGTTCTCTGTGTTCTTGACCTGAGCTGCCACTGTCAGAGAGAAAGCTACGATCAAAACCAGTGTGTAAATTGTTTTCATAATTCCTCCTTCATCAACTAGACGAACGGCGTTGCGGATTTCGGACACTGAATCTAAAAGAGCCGCGAAAAAATATTCGCGGCCCATCCAAAAGTACAACCAACAACTATTTCGTCGGTGCCGGCGTCGCTGTCGGTCGCGGCTGTGCCATCGGCCGCGGATAAACAACGGGGCTTTTGTTGCCTTGTTTATCTACAGACCGAACTCCGAAGAAGTAGTTGTCCTTCGACATATTCTTTGCCGAATAGGTCGTGACATTGCCGACAAACGTACCGCCCGTCCAGACGGCGTCCGAAGTGTCTCGCCATACAACTTCGTAACCGGCGAGGTCGGCGTCGGTGTTCGCGTCCCATTTCAGGTCGGTGTCGTTCGTCAGACGGCCGGTGACGATGCCGACGTTCTTTGGTTTTGCCGGAGCCGAGGCGAGCGATGCGAGAGCGATAAGGTTAACGCGTGCAACATTTGCGGTGTATTCGAAATCGACGAACTCGGGCGTGTCGCCGTAGAAAACGCCATTTTCGGTCCGAACATTCTGATGCTGATGAGTGTAATCTTCGTCGGGCTCGGTAAATCTGATCGCGGCAAAACCGCGTTCTACGAACGGAATATGATCGCCGCCGCGTCCGTAGCGATCACGACGATAGATCAGCCACGGCGAAAAATTCTTGAGATATCGATCGCTCTGTTCCTTGATATATCTCGCCAGTTGTCGCGACGAACTGTCGTTCTCGCCGCCGACGCTGCGACGCGTCGCGGCCTGTTGTTCGGTCTCGTCTGACGGCACGCCTTCGCTAAATACACGGACGCGTTTGCGGA